>CAZWPZ010000309.1:0-24334 GCA_964636005.1 uncultured Eudoraea sp. | reverse complement strand
TTTCTTTTTTTAAGTCAACGAGTTTTAAAAGAGGAACAATTTCATCTTCTGATCCCTTAACGGCAATGGCCGAACTCAGCAATTCCAGGAATATCTCATGGCTTTGGGTTTGGGTTTTCCATTCCTTTTTTGTTCTTAAGTAGTTAAAAAATGCATATTCTCTATCTTGAAGGCTACTCATCACGGCATCTCTGGCAAGTGGACTGTTACCCTGTCGATTTAGAAAAGATTCGGATATTGAGAATGCCACTTGTTCCTTTAACTGGTCGCTTAATAGCACCATTTGTAATTGAACGCTGGCATCGGACGTATCAAAGGAATTCACAATATAGGTTTCTAGCTCCTTTTCAGAGAATCCTTCTTTCGATAAAAGGCTTGCGTAAATACGTAGGGCAGCTTGCTTAACGTAATTATCCTTGGCATTGAGTGCCAGAAGATATAGGTCTGGCTTGGAATAGCCTAAACCTTCCAGGGTCCACAAGGCATGTAATTGTCCCAAGGGCTTGCCATTTTCAAGCACTTTTTTAAGTTCCGATACAATGCTCATATCTTGGTTTTCGACTAATAACCTCTGTGCCATGTCTCTAGTCCACCCATTTTCACTACTTAGATAAGGAACTAATTCGCTACCCGATAATGCGCCTAAATTGATTGATTTCTTCTGGGGGGCATTCTTTTTATTGATTTTCCAGATCCTTCCCATATGTATAGGCTTGTCTAGTTTACGCTGAAGACTTACCTCCCTGAGGTATTCTGTCATATACGGTCCGTGTTGGATGATTCCTTTGTACATATCTACCACGTAAATGGCTCCGTCTGGACCCGAGGCCAAGGAAATTGGTCTGAAACGCTCATCTGTTGAAGCTAAAAACTCTTTGTCTTTATAGGCACCTTTTGCTTCGAGCATAAATCCTGATTCATTAATGTTATTTCTTTTGATGAGGTTGCCAGTAGGTTCACATACAAATGCATCATTGGCATAGTTATTTGGCAAGGCATCTCCTCTATAAACCAAAGGGCCACAAGCCGATGCAAATTCTAATAGCTTTCCATTTTCATCTAGAGTACCAGGTACATATCCTCTGTTTACAGCAGTATTACTTCTTATTGGATAAATCCTTCGATCTAAGGTTAATCCATGATCGATACCATTATTTGATTTATGATAGGGATTTCTTTGAATGGTATTAGGTGGTACAAGATCTGCGTGAAGCTGGGACCAGTTATAATTGTAATACAACCGACCTGAGTTGTCATGACAAATACCCCATTGACCGCGGAATTCTGTCGGACCAGATTCCCATGCGTCATTCTTCCAACGATATCGCGTCTTCGATTTTGCGTTGTAGTACCAATTGTCTATTCCTCTCCAAAGACCATTTCCAGAATGCTCCGGAACTCCCAGTCCACCATAGGTAGAATCTATCAAGACTTTAGTATCTGCAATAAAATCGCCATCTACATCCTTGGCATACCATAAGGGTAGGTTTTCTGCAATCAATGCCCCGCCTTTAACAATTGCTACTGCTCTTGGCAATACAAGGCTATCTAGGAACACTTGGGAAGAGTCCATCTGACCATCCCCATTATTGTCAAATAGAACCTTAATTCTACCGACTGGATCAAGTTCATTGGTTCCATCGATGTCTTGCATAAACCCCAGCATTTCTACCACCCATAATCTTCCAGCCTCGTCGAAACTTACGGTAACGGGATCTTCTATAAGTGGTTCAGCTGCTACCAGTTGAATTTCCAATTCAGTGTCTGCGAGCACAAACTGTTCAAGAGCCTCAGTCGGACTTAGTGGTGGAGAGGGGTCTTTTTGACAACTAAGGGTCATACAAACCAATAAAAAGGCTAATCCTCCCCTTAATGGATTGAGTTTCTTATTCATCTAATTTAATTAACGTTTTCATTAGCAATTATTTTCAAAACGGATTAGAGTACAAAGGAAGCAATGTACACCATAAATGCAGCAAAGGTTCCAACAACAAATGTGCCGAGGGTATATACTTTATATCCGGTTTTTACATCTATTCCTGCAAATTGAGTCAGTATCCAGAATCCGCTGTCGTTTGCATGGGAAACTACCATAGCTCCAGCACCAATTGCAGCCACTACCAATGCTTTATCTATATCGGTTGCAAAGCCCAACGATACTAATAATGGTGCTATAATGGACGCAGTTGTTATAAGTGCTACGGTCGAGGAGCCTTGTGCAGTTTTAATGGCTGCACAAAGTAGGAAAGGCAACCATATACCCAAGTTGGCTGTCGACAAAGAGCTGGCCAAGGTGTCTGCTATTCCACTATTCTGCAAAATAGTACCAAAAATACCACCAGCTCCAGTAATTAAAATAATATTAGAAGCGTCTGTCAGTGATTTTCCAACCCATCCGGTAGTAGATAAAATAGTCTTATCCCACTTCCGTGGCAACATAAAGGCAAGTAACATTCCTATGGTCAATGCTATAACAGGGGTGCCAATAAAGGAAATAGCGGAGGCCCATCCAGATAATGCTTGTTCTTCGGTTACATTAAACTCTATTAAAGACTTACCAACTATGAGTAAGATTGGAATTAATATGGGTAAGAAGGAAGTAAAGGCACTCGGGGCTTGTTTAATTTTTTCTTGAATTTCGTCTTCAGAGATATCAGGATTTGGATCGATGTAGTGTTTAGACCCCATCTTTTTGCAATAAACTACCGCAACTATTAAGGAAAGCAGACCAATTACCAGCCCCACCAACATAACCAATCCAACATCGGCTCCTATTATACCTGCTGCAGCTATGGGCCCGGGAGTAGGAGGGACTAGTACGTGAGTAATCATTAAACCTAAAATAAGCGCAGTTGCAGTACCTACAATAGACAACCCTGCCCGCTTGGATAAGCTTTTATTTAGTGGGTTTAGGATAATAAATCCGCTATCTGCGAATACGGGAATGGATACTACAAATCCCACCAGACCCATGGCCTCATGAACTCTTTTTCTGCCGATAATTCTTAAGATGATTTCTGCAAGCTTATAGGCGCCGCCGGAATGTTCCAAAAACGCACCTATGATAACTCCAAGAACAATAACTACCCCAATTTTACCGAGGGTAACACCAAATCCATCGTTTATAGATTTTACTATTATATCTAGAGACATATTAGACATTAAACCAAAAAATAATGCAGCACCCAAGAGGGCCAGAAAGGGATGTACATTTAATTTGGCAGTGAGGACCACAATGATGGCTACACTTAAAAGCAATAAAATAATTGTTAGCATTGGTTTAAAGGTTTAATGAGCATCTCTTGATACATCCGAACCAGATTTTCCCACAAGAAAATCTAAATCGGCACCGAGGTGAGCTTGTTGAACAGTTCGTGTATATAAGTTGGTATATCCTCTATTATAACTATTTTCTGGAGGTGTCCAGGCGGCTTTCCGTTTTTCCAGTTCTTCAGGAGATACCTCAAGATGCAGGGTTCTGTTTGGTACATCCAAGGATATAAAATCGCCAGATTCTACTAGACCCAATACGCCTCCAATGGAAGACTCGGGCGATACGTGTAAAATAACAGTACCAAAAGCGGTTCCACTCATCCTTCCGTCAGAAATTCGTACCATATCTTTGATGCCTTTTTTCAGAATTTTTTCTGGCAGGTCTACATTCCCTACTTCGGGCATTCCAGGGTAGCCAACAGGGCCAACTCCTTTTAAGACAATAATACTATTCTCATCGATATCCAGATCTGGTCGGTCTATATTAGCATGACAGTCTTCTATGGATTCAAAGACTACTGCCTTCCCTTTATGTGTCATTAATTCTGGAGTGGCTGCAGATGGTTTGATAACGGCACCATTTTCACATAGATTTCCATATAAAACAGCAATACCCGCTTCTTCTATAAATGGCTTTTTTAAAGGGGCAATTACTTCTTCATTATAACATTCTGCGTTTTGATTGTTTTCTCCGATTGCCTTTCCGTTTACTGTTATGGCATCGTTGTGAAGATGCTCTTTCATTTCACGAATTACGACAGGTAAACCTCCAGCATCAAAGAAGTCTTCCATCAAGAATTTTCCCGAAGGCATTAAATTCACCAAAAGTGGAATTTTACTTCCCAAAGTATCGAATTCTTTTAAGTCTAATGCGACTCCAATTCTTCCGGCAATTGCTTGTAAATGAATAATGAAGTTTGTGGACCCACCAATAGCAGCATTAATTTTTATTGCATTTTCAAAGGCTTCTTTCGTTAGAATCTTGGAGAGTTTCAGATCTTCTTTGACCATTTCTACAATGCGTCTTCCTGAGAGCTGTGCCATTACCTTCTTTCTGGAGTCTACTGCTGGTATTGCAGCTGCACCAGGAAGGGTTAATCCTAAAGATTCTACCATACAAGCCATGGTAGAGGCAGTCCCCATGGTCATACAATGCCCGGCACTTCGGGCAGAACAAATTTCTGCTTCAATCTGATCCTCTTCTGTAAAACCCTCGGTTTTAATTTTATCTTTTAAAGACCATACAAAGGTGCCCGATCCGATTCGTTCTCCTTTGTATTTACCATTGAGCATAGGTCCGCCAGGAACTACAATAGTTGGTAAATCTACACTACAGGCACCCATTACTGTGGAGGGTGTAGTTTTATCACAACCAGTTAGTAATACAACACCGTCGAGCGGATTTGCTCGTATACTTTCTTCGGTATCCATGCTGGCAAGGTTGCGAAATAACATGGCAGTAGGCCTCATTAATATTTCTCCTAAACTGGTCACTGGAAATTCATAGGGTACCCCACCTGCCTCTAAGACACCGCGCTTAACGAACTCTGCAAATTCTCTTAAATGTCCATTACAAGGAGTGAGCTCGGACCAGGTATTACAGATTCCGATTACCGGGCGACCTTGAAAATAGTCATTCGGATATCCCTGATTTCGCATCCATGATCTATGTATAAAGGCTGTTTTTGGATCATCAGAATTGAACCAGTCTTCACTTCTATACTTCTTTTTGGTGTCTTTCTTCATTCTATGTTTCAATTTAAATTTTGGTTGATTTGTATTTGGTAAAAAATCGGAAATCAAGGTATCATCTTTAGTTGAGGAAACAAAATAGAAGAAGGTTTAATTTATCAGCGGAATTTTTTTAAAATAAAACTTTAGCTGTTAATTTCTTTTGTTATTTTTAAAATAATTTCATCTCATTTAAATAATCTTCATTTTGTATGCGACGCAGAACCTTTATCAAGAAAACAAGCTCGGCTGGCATGTTAGGGGTCTTGATGCCTAGTATGCCCAACTTCTCTCCAATTTTTAAAGAGATGCGGTTTGGGATTGCAGAAGCGTCCTATATGCAAAGGCGTTATTCTAAATTAGAAAGTGTCCAATTTCCAGCTTTCACCAATTCTTTAGACATGATAGATTACAGTGCCTCCATAGGGTTTGGTGGCATGCAATTTAGCGTTAGGAACTGGGATGCCGCCTATGCTAAAAAGGTTCGAAAAAGAGTGGAGGAGTTAGATGTATTTCTTGAAGGGCAAATTCGGCTACCCAAAAATCAAGCAGATTTATCGAGATATGAAGCGGAGGTAAATGCTTCGAAAATTGCAGGTATTGATACGCTTAGGACTGCCTGTTTGTCTGGTAGAAGGTATGAAACCTTTAAGACCAACGATGAATTCCTTCAATTTAGAAAAGAGTCGGAAGCTTCCTTACAGTTAGCGCAACCCATAATGAAGAAATACAAGGTAAAACTAGCCATAGAGAACCACAAAGACTGGCGAATAGACGAAATGCTAGAGGTACTTGGGAAACTGGATAAAGATTGGATGGGTATTACCTTAGATACTGGTAATAATATAGCACTGCTCGAAGACCCTATGGAAGTTGTAGAGGCATTTGCACCTTATACCTTTAGTGTTCATTTAAAAGATATGGGTATAGAAGAATATGAAGAAGGGTTTTTACTTTCTGAGGTGAATCTGGGGGAAGGCTATCTGGATATTCCGAAAATGGTAAAAACGATACAAAAGTACAATCCAGAGGTTCGCTTTAATCTGGAGATGATTACTAGAGACCCATTAAAAATACCTTGTTTAACGGATATTTATTGGGAAACCTTTGATAAAATTTCTGCAAATCAATTTGCCCTTTTCTTAAACAAACTAAAAAAGGTAAAGGTTCCGGATAGTCTCCCAAAGATATCTGGAGAAACTGCGGATAGTCGATTACAATTAGAAACTTCAAACAACCAATATTCATTAAACTTTGCCAAGAACAACCTTGGATTTAGTTAACAATTCTTATTACACATGAAAGATCAAGCATTACCAGGAGTACAACTTTTTCAAATGACTGGCAGGGTAGCCATTATTACAGGGGGATCTAAAGGACTGGGTTTTGCCATGGCGGCCGGGCTTGCCTCAGCAGGCTGCACCCCAATATTAGTAAATCGAAACCTTGAAGAAGGGAAAGAGGCTGCTAAAAAATTAGAAGAAGACTACAAGGTGCCAGCCACAGCCTATGCGGCAGATGTTACTAATTTGGAGGAAATTGAGTCGGTGGTAGCACAGGTCATTGAGACCTTTGGAAAAGTGGATGTACTTATAAATAGTGCTGGAATAAATATCAGGGGTGCAATAGATGAACTTAGTCCTGAAGATTTTAGCCAGGTGATGAAAGTCAATGTAGATGGCACCTGGAATGCTTCTCGTGCGGTGACACCAAATATGAAAAAGAATGGCTATGGAAGGATAATCAATATGGCAAGTACCTTAGGATTGGTCGGGCTATCGAATAGAACACCCTATTGTGCGAGTAAAGGAGCTGTAGTACAGATGACAAGGGCATTGGGACTAGAACTTGCTCCCTTCAATATTACCGTAAATGCCATTTGTCCTGGACCATTTCTTACCGAGATGAATATACCTATTGCAGATACACCCGAAGCTAAAAATTTTATTGTCGGTGCAACGGCCTTAGCCCGTTGGGGAGAATTAAAAGAAATTCAGGGTGCAGCTTTGTTTCTGGCTAGTGATGCCGGTAGTTATATGGTAGGTTCCATGCTTACCGTAGACGGTGGTTGGACGGCAAAATAAAATTCTAAAGTAAATAATACCCTTTTCGCCACAGTGAATCTGTTTCACTGTGGCGTTTTTATATTCGCTCTGTAACCATTGTTACACAAGGAGTTAACATGACTTTTGTCATAAGCTACCCAACCCTTTCCCATTAATTTTATCCATAATTAGTAAAGAATTTAGGTATGAAAAGGGTACTCATTTTAGGTGCAGGAACGGCAGGAACCATGATGGCAAACCATCTACGTTCGAAACTTCGCAAAACGGATTGGAAAATTACTCTTGTAGATTCTAGTAAAACGCATTATTACCAACCAGGGTTTTTATTCCTTCCTTTTGATATATACACTCCAGAACAAGTAAAGAAGAAAGTAGAGCAATTTATTCCAAAAGAGGTAGAATTTATTAATGAAGAGATAGATAGGATATTACCAGAAGAGGATGTGGTACGGCTTATTTCAGGTGAGATTGTTCCCTATGAAATTCTTATCATAGCTACGGGAACCAAAACCGTACCTGAAGAGATAGAAGGAATGACGGGTCCACATTGGAAAAACAAAATTTTTGATTTTTATACCTATGATGGTGCTAAAGCGCTAAGAGATAAACTGCGAACATGGGAAGGTGGAAAATTAGTGATACATATCGCTGAGATGCCAATCAAGTGCCCCGTAGCACCATTGGAATTTGCTTTCTTGGCAGATTCCTATTTTAAGAATAAGGGAATAAGAGATAAGGTTGATATTACCTATGTAACCCCATTAAGTGGGGCTTTTACCAAACCAAGGGCCTCGGAGACATTGGGATATTTATTGAAAGAAAAGAACATAAGAGTAATAACCGACTTTAGTATAGAACGCGTAGATTATGAGAAGAGCAAGATAATCGATTATGCCGATACCGAGGTAAACTACGATCTTCTGGTTAGTGTTCCTACCAATATGGGTGACCCATTGATTGAACGTTCAGGGCTGGGAGACGAGTTAAATTTTGTTCCAACACACAAGGCAACACTGCAATCCCTGGCACAAGAGAATATTTTTGTAATAGGAGATGCCACGAATTTACCTGCTTCGAAGGCAGGATCTGTGGCCCACTTCGAGGCAGAAATACTTACCAAAAATATACTGCGGTATATACGTCAGGAGCCATTACTTGAAGACTTTGATGGGCATTCCAATTGTTTTGTCGAAACCGGAAACAAGAAAGCGCTTCTAATTGACTTTAATTATACGCAGGAACCAGTAGAAGGGACATTTCCCATTCCTGGGATAGGACCATTAAGACTCTTGAGGGAAAGTAAAATAAATCACCTGGGTAAACTAGCATTTAGATGGGTCTATTGGAATATGCTCCTTAAGGGTGTTCCAATACCCTTTGTTGGAGCCAGAATGTCAACAAAAGGAAAACAAATAGAAAAAGTGAACTAAAAGTAAATCTTATGAGAAAAATAATAGCAAACAAGGAAGTAGAAGTTACGGAAGAAGGCTACTTGACCGACTTTAGCCAATGGGATAAAAACATTGGGATTCAGCTTGCCGATGAGCAGGAAGTTCAAATGACCAACAGACATTGGGAGGTAATAGATTATTTACAGCAAAAACACCGCAATGAGGAACCTCTATCGATTAGAGGCATCAAAAAAAGCGGCGTAGTAGAAGTAAAGGAGTTCTACCAACTATTTCCGGGTGGCCCATTAAAGAAGGCTACACTTATCGCGGGAATTCCAAAGCCAAAGAGCTGTATTTAATATAAGACAATGCGAATAGTACAGGAATCTAAATCTTTAATTATGAGTACATCCAAAGTAAAAAAAATGCTTTTTATTCTTTCCAAAGGAACTTTAGAAAATGCGTATGCAGCCTTTGTAATGGCAAACGGAGCTAGAATGGAAGGAATAGAAGCCGAAATATTTTTCACCTTTTTTGGCCTGGAAGCCATACAAAAGAAAAAACTGGCACATTTACATACAGCCACCGTTGGTAACCCGGCATTACACATGCCCACCATGCTGGGAGGCTTACCAGGTGTAGAAGCCTTGGCTACTAAAATGATGAAAAAAGAAATGGAAAAACTAGACATGCCAACAATAGAGGAATTCTTAGAGATACTTTCCGATTCCGGATGTAGACTATGGGGATGTAAACTCGCAATAGACATGTTTCATTTGAAGAGAGAAGATCTAATAGATGAATTAGACGGCATATTGACAATAGGTGATTTTTACGGAAGAGCAAATGAAGAAAATACCCATTTACTCTTTATTTAAAAATTGTTATTCCATTTGGTGTCTGGTCACTCTTAAATCTATCAAACGTAGACTTGCCTATCAGAACTATGTACAAGAGAATCATAGAAATTGCCTAACCCAGCAAATTGTTGTGTAACTCTGGTTACTGTCTATGCTGAATGTTGCCACTACCTTTGTTTGCTTACATAAAAGGTAAACAAAATGGAGGTAGTTGGTTATTTGGGAGCTTTAATTATCGGCGTCATTCTGGGGCTGATCGGTGGGGGAGGATCAATTCTAGCGGTTCCAGTTATGGTTTACTTATTAGGGATTAATCCAATATTTGCTACTGCATACTCTCTGTTTGTAGTTGGAATAACGTCTATGATTGGAGCTCTGCGAAACCTGAGAAATGGCTTGGTGGATCTGAAAACAGCTCTGATATTCTCGAGCCCAGCCTTACTATCTGTTTATTTTACTCGGAAGTTTATTATCCCATCCCTTCCGGATACCCTCTTCTACATTCGAAAATTTGAGGTCACAAAGGAGTTGGGAATCATGGTTTTCTTCGCTGCTATTATGTTTTTGGCAGCATATTTTATGCTGTTTGGAAACTGTAAAAATTGCGATAATGAAAACGGCAAAATTGAGTATAACTTTCCATTGATAGCCCTTGAAGGTGTTTTAGTTGGGCTTCTAACCGGAATTGTCGGGGCAGGGGGTGGATTTTTAATAATACCTGCGCTTGTTTTGCTTGGCAAACTTCCAATGAAAAAAGCTGTTGCTACATCATTGCTGATTATTGGTGTGAAATCTTTAATTGGTTTTGTAGGAGACATAGAAAACCTTGAAATAGAATGGGGTTTCCTATTGCTCTTTACCTCCCTGTCTATAGTAGGGATTTATATAGGAATCCAACTGAGTAATTACGTCAAAGGACAAAGTCTGAAGAAATATTTTGGCTGGTTTGTTTTAGTCATGGCCATTGTTATTCTCTACAAAGAATTAGCATAAAAAAGGGCAGACATGATTAATATCATATGAATTAACTACTTAAGCTGTTTTATTTGTAACAAATGTTACTGTTGAGTTCATAGTTTACACATAATATTGTATTAGTAAATGGTAAAAAAATGAAGATAGAACAAATTTATACTGGTTGTTTAGCTCATGCAGCATACTATCTCGAAAGCGAAGGTGAAGCTGCTATTTTTGATCCCCTGAGAGAAGTGGAACCTTATATCCAAAGAGCAAAAGAAGATTCTGCACAAATAAAGTATGTCTTTGAAACACATTTTCATGCCGATTTTGTGAGTGGTCATTTAGATTTACAAAACAAGACTGGGGCACAAATTGTGTTTGGTCCTACTGCAAACCCTGGTTATGATGCCATTGTTGCTGAAGACGGAGAGGTGTTCAAGATTGGCCAATACAAGGTAAAAGTTATGCATACTCCTGGGCATACCATGGAAAGCACTACCTACCTCTTAATAGATGAAAACGGACAGGAGCATGGACTAATTACTGGAGATACGCTATTTATTGGTGATGTGGGACGACCAGATTTGGCACAACACGTAATTTCTGATTTAACAGAAGAAAAATTAGCCGGACATCTATACGATTCCCTCAGAGATAAAATAATGCCTCTGGCAGATCATTTGATTATTTATCCCAATCATGGAGCGGGTTCGGCCTGTGGCAAGATGATGAGCAAAGAAACCACAGATACCCTCGGGCATCAGAAAGAGGTGAATTATGCGCTTAGAAAGGATATGACGAAGGAGGAATTTGTTGAGGAACTATTAACTGGTTTGACCAGACCTCCGGGATATTTTCCACAGAATGTACTTATGAATATAGGCGGTTATGAGAGTTTAGATGCTATAATGGCACGGGGATATCGACCTATCGAGGTAGATGAATTTCAAAGACGAATAGAAGATAATGAAGTAACACTTCTCGATACTCGAAATGCTGAAGATTATGCCAAAGGTCATATACCAGGATCTATCAACATTGGCTTAGAAGGAAGTTTTGCACAGTGGGTTGGGGAAATAATTCCTGATGTGAATAGGGAAATTCTCTTGGTAACCTATCCAGGGAAAGAAAAAGAAGCTATAACGCGACTTTCCAGAGTAGGTTACGATAAAACCATTGGTTTTCTACAAGGAGGCCTCGATTCCTGGGCGAAAAAAAGGCTACCGGTAGAGCGAATAAAGAGAATTACAGCCGACCAATTCGAAAAAGCATATTTTGGTGAAGGTCCTTTGGTGTTTGACGTAAGAAAAAGAAGCGAATTTGAATCGGAACATATTGAGGGGGCTATCAATGTACCACTTAATGAACTTGAAAAGCACTTTTGGCAGTTTCCAAAAGACAAGCCATTCGTTATCCATTGTGCAGGAGGCTATAGAAGTATGATAGCTGCCTCTATTTTAATGCAAAATGGATGGAACGATTTTGTTGACGTCGAAGGAGGGTTAGACGGAATAAAAAAAACACAAGTTCCCAAGTCCGAGTATAATTGTCCTACTACATTGCTGTAGTGTTTTTTTGAATTTTGTTGGTTGATCAAAAAAAGGGAGTGTAAAAGTCGTCCATTTTTCATTCCCTTTTTTAAACCCAGCTTATTTGTACCACTAATTAAATAGTAGAATGTCCTTTATAAAATCTCTTTTTGGAATAAAAGCAAAGAATCTCGAATCTATTACGCTCATGGATGCGATTAGCTTTAGGAATGCTATTGAACAAGGCAATGTACAACTGGTAGATGTGCGGACTCCACGAGAATTTGCAACTAGCCATTTAAAAAATGCCTTAAACGTCGATTATTTTAATGCAAGTAGTTTTTCTGCTGCATTTAATAAGATGAAGAAAGATAAACCGGTATATGTGTATTGTCGATCGGGAAATCGTAGTAGAAATGCTGCCAGACGACTTCATAAACTTGGTTTTAAAGAAATATATGATTTAAAAGGAGGTTTATTATCCTATTCAAAATTTTAAGAAAGATTATATGATTGCTTCCATAAGAATACAAAATTTAAAATGTAGTGGTTGTGCTCGGACCATAGTTCAAAAATTAGAAGGTCTCGGAGATGTAGAAAAGATAGAGGTAGATGTTTTATCAGATACGGTGATTTTCGAATGTGAACAACCTGAAACAGCTGAAAAGGTGAGCATTGCTCTAAAGTCTTTGGGCTATCCATCGGTAGAATCCCAAAACTCCTTTGGAGCTAAGGCCAAATCGTATCTTAGTTGCGCACTTGGGAAGCTTTCGAATTAGTTTTTTAATTTTAGTACTACTGCATGCGTAAAATAAGAGGGTAAAGATTGTCTCAAGAGCTACGCTTCTTACTATTCGAAACAAACTGTACTTGTACTGTTTTAGAAATAGAAATACCCTCTCTTCCTTGATTGGACTAATTTAGATCTCTTTCTTCTTTGATTGATTTCGAAAGCCGTATAAGTTTTGATGTATAAAATCCTTGGGAAAGGTCTTATCTCCTGGAAAGCCTAGTTCTATGGTTCCACTGGCGTCAGGTATATAGTTTGTTTTAAATATATAGTCCCAAATACTTAGGCTAATTCCAAAATTCACCCCATAAGTGCCTTCTGGTATCACCTTGGAATGATGGTATAGATGCATGATAGGATTATTCAGAATATACTTAAAAGGACCCCAGCTTAATTTTATATTGGCATGATTTAAATGACCAATGCTTATGGCAAAAAAATGAACGATATAGGCCTGTTCTGGTTCAAAACCTCCAAGTAGCATTACCCCAAACACTTTAAGAGGTTTGTAGAGAATGTTTTCCATCCAATGGTATCGCAAGTGTGCGGCAAACCCCATTTCTTTTACAGAATGATGTACTTTATGAAAGTTCCAAAGAATGGTGTATTTATGCAAGAGGACATGAGTGAACCATTGTACAAAATCCAGGACTACAAAGAAAATTACTAGTTGTAGTGCCATAGGAAAATCACCTAAGTTGATTATTGCGAAAGTCTTTGCGGTTATTCCCAGACCATTAAAAAAAACATCTAGTATTTTATAAAAACCACTAATGACAATAGAAAACATAAAGAAGTTGAAAAACATATAGAAAAAGTCGAGCCAGAAATCTTTTCTGAAAATAGGTTGGTTTTTCCGCCATGGGAAAAGGATTTCTAAGCCCCAGACAAGTAAAGAAATAACGACTAGACCCCAAAAGTAATTCGTATACCAGGGAACCCTAAACGTAATGGAATCCCATGTCCAATTGGCATTAGCCTGGAATGCGGAAATAAAGGCTTCTATATACTTCATCGTTATTGTTCTAAATTATACCACTCGATATTCTCCAGAATTTCTCTTCTTCCCTTTTTTTTAGGTGGATAATTCGTCGTCAAATAATTGATTATGACAGATTCTTGGCCTCCAAGGTCCCACAAATTCTGGGTTTCTTGCATCCATTTTATGGTGGTTGCCCACCCTTCTTTATCCATCCTGTTTTGCAGAATTATTTCAGCCGAATGGCAGGCAGTACAGTTAGTAACAACAGACATAAGGCCATCAGCATCTTTAAGACCAGTTCTCAAATGGATGCCATCCACAATTCTATTGGGATCCTCAAAGTCCGTATTTGTGTTTATTTGGATGATCTCTGAAGGTGTAGAGGTCCTAAAAAGCAACAAGCCTACCCCTGCGGCTAGGACAGCAATGGCCAATAGGATAAGTGCAATATGTACATTCTGTTTCTTCATTTGTACGCTAGGTTACCTTTACTGCAATTCTGTGACAGGCATTATTGAGATAGCCTTTTGGGTTCCAGCCCGGTAATACCATGGGTTGCATTTTGTTGTTCGCATCCGTAGCCCTTGCCCAAACCTCGTAATACCCTTTTTTTGGAAATTTAATTGTTGCATTGAAATGCTGCCAGGCTAGTCGGTTCGAGGGTTTTTCCAGGGAACACTGTTTCCAGGTCGATCCGAAATCTATAGAGTATTCTACAGATCGGACAGACAGTTCCCCAGCCCAGGCATGGCCTCTGATGTTTAGGGTTTTACTTTTTGGAAAAACCGCACCAGATTTGGGGTGTGTAATAATGGATTTTACTGGCATAGATTCTATGATGCACATGTCCTCATCCGATACTTTTTCGCCAGGAGCGACAGGGCTGCAAGGCACTCTATAGGAAGTGCCACCCATTTTAGGTCCGTCGTGTATAATATTTCTAATACTCAGACGATTTACCCATTTTCCGGATGTAGAGGCGGGCCAACCACCGGCTACCAAACGCAACGGATAGCCATGGGCTATGGGGATGTCTTCTCCGTTCATTTGAAATGCTAATAGGGTCTCCTCCTGCATGGCTTTATGCAGTGGTATCCCCCTTGAAATAGGTTCCTTTTTAGGATCATTGCTTAGGTGTATGTCTGCCGCATGGTATCCAATATATACAGCATCTTGTTTTATGCCACAATCATTCAGAACATCTTTTAGTCGAACACCCGTCCATTGTGCGCAAGATACTGCTCCGACAGTCCATTGATTTCCCTTTGCCGGGGGATTAAACTCACTCCTGCCGTTTCCACCGCACTCTAGTGTAAGTTGGTAAGTAAAATGTTTAAATTTGGATTTAAGAGATTCCAACGTATAGGTTTTTGAGTTCATTACGGACTCTCCATCGATAGTTAGTGTCCAATCGGAAGCAGATAAATCCTTTGGTACTAATCCATTGTTCCTGATAAACATATATTTGTTGGGTGTAATCCTATCGTCTAACAAATGGGCCTTGGCTTCCATATTCCAAGGTTTGCTATTTAAAACAGTCATTTCCTCATCTTTATTGAAAAGGGTAAAGGGATCTGGATCCTGTAGGGCCAAAGGGAGGTAGTCTTTATGCATTTTAGAACCATAGACGATATTTAAACCCAAACCGGTAATAATACCAGACATACCAGCCTGTTTCACAAACTTCCTTCTATTCATAAGCTCGTTAGATTACATTTACATTCTAAATTAGGAATTAATTTAGACAATCATGTGTAACCTTTGTTACCTTTAGTAAATTATATCTAAAACCTAGGGCAGATTATAAATTTTAGTCTCTTTAGACGCATTTCGATATGTCTGTATACTACTCCTTTTCTCAGCAAATAATAGCCATGATAATAGGCAGATATTAGTCTAATTAAATGCCTTAAAACTTTTGATAACTTTTAAAGTAAGGTTTGGCATGAAAATCCTACTTTTATAGCCTTAAACTATATTGAAATTTGGATTATGTCAGAAAAAATAGAACGTATTAAAACACTTATATTGGGCTCCGGTCCTGCTGGGTATACGGCTGCAATTTATGCTGCCAGGGCGGATTTAAATCCTATTATGTATACAGGAATGGAACCTGGAGGACAACTTACTACAACTACAGAAGTAGATAACTTTCCGGGCTATCCTGAAGGTATAGATGGGCCAACTATGATGGTTCAGTTACAACAGCAAGCGGAACGTTTTGGTACCGAAGTTCGTATCGGAATGGCAACGGCAGTCGATTTTAGCGATGAAGTAGGGGGTATTCATAAAGTTACCATTGATGAGTCTAAAGTTGTCGAAGCAGAGACCGTAATTATTTCAACGGGTGCTACTGCTAAATACCTCGGTTTAGAGAGTGAACAAAAGTTACGAGGTGGTGGTGTTTCGGCATGTGCTGTCTGTGATGGGTTCTTCTATAAAGGCCAGGACGTTGCTATTGTAGGAGGCGGAGATACTGCAGCAGAGGAAGCTTCTTATTTAGCTAATATTTGTCGAAAGGTCACTATGTTGGTCAGGAAGGATCATATGAGAGCTTCCAAGGCCATGCAACACAGGGTAAATAGTCTTGCCAATATAGATTTAAGGTATAATAGTGAGGTCGATGAAGTTTTGGGAGATCAAGTTGTCGAAGGCCTTCGTATCCGAAATAATCAAACAGGAGAAACGGAAGAAATTGCTATTACTGGATTTTTTGTTGCAATAGGGCATAAGCCGAATACAGATATTTTTGTCGGCCAATTAGAGATGGATGAAACTGGATATCTTATTACTCATGGTAAATCTACAAAGACCAGCAAGCCTGGTGTTTTTGCCAGCGGGGATGTTCAGGACAAGGAGTACAGGCAAGCAGTAACTGCGGCTGGTACAGGATGTATGGCAGCTCTTGACGCAGAACGATACTTAGCCACCATTGAATCTCCTGAAGAGGTTTCTTAGCTAAGGTAAACACTACAAAAAAAGCCTCTAGATTTAGAGGCTTTTTTTTATTCCTTTTTAGTCAATTCTTTTATAGTTTTCCGAAAAGGTTCTCCCTCCTTCCGAATCTCTAAATATTTGACTGTAATATTGGTCTTTGAGAACGAGCTCAAAAGTGAAATTTCTTAAGGTATCCAGTGCACGCATCATTCCATAATCCCCATATTCTATAGTTTCTATTAATTCCGTATCGGTAATTCGATAGGAACCAAATCCGAATCGGCCAATAGTATCATTGGGATCCGTTCTGGACCACATCACCTTTCCATTGTAGTACATTTTTACTTGTCGATACTTGTCTTGTACTGGTACCGTATCAATAATATTCTCTCCATCATAACTATAAAAGTGTTGCAGTTCCCACGTGCCTTCAATAGTATGCATTGTATCAGGTTTTGAAGAGATGGTTGCTGTGGATATTGTAAGTACCATCATCAATAAAACCAATCCAAGTAATTTTTTCATGGCTTAATATTTTATGATTAATCTTAATTATATCTTAAAAGTTACAACTTTTTTCTAAAATATATATAGAAATATTCACAATTATTTGCCGATATACTAAACAGTAGTTTCAGGTGTTTTTGTTGTAAAAAGTATTAATGCAACTCGTGAGTTGGAGGATGTCTCTTTCTTTGTGGGAGGCGGTCAGGACAATCCTGCTTTTAAGCGTATTTGTGGAAGAGGGATATTCAAAATTTGTAACAAGGATATAATTTTGGAACAAATAGGCCACTAATTTATCGTCATCAAAAGAAAAGACAGGAAGATTAGGGATATAGGTGAAATCCTCATTTTTATCCAGATGGTTTAAGAAAATGTCAATATTTCTATTAAGCCGCCTTCTTTTCTTCTTATAGAGATTTTGGCTTTGATAAAAGGTAGCCATGGCGGCAGGGGAAGCTGGTGAAGCGCCATAAAAAAAAGCTGTTTGTCTTACAGCATCCAGTGTGTTTTTGTTACCAAAGATAGCTCCTCCGTCTACACCTAACGCCTTACCCATGGAAGCACAAACTAAAAGTTCTTTGGGTTTGTAGGAGAGTAATTTTTGGTAGATCCCTTGCCCATTGTTTCCAACTATTCCCAGACCGTGCGAATCGTCCGCGACTACAATACATTTATTTAAAGGTAGTTCCTGTAATAGAGTGAAATCCGGGTAATTGGAACCGCTGAAATCTACGGAATCCAAAAGGACGACCGGTGGGAATTTGGGATGGGAATCCAAGTGGTTCTTGAGGGCTCGCTTTAGTTCATCGGCAGAAGGGTAGGGTAGAAAAGAATCTCGTAGCAAGGCGGAGTGGGTTCCTGGTAATGCAAATAAAGTGTGCCCAGTCGAAACTAGGTAATCGCTTAAGAGTTGGCCTGCTAAATATCCGGATGAAACTGTAATAGCGTCTTGGCATTCTACCCAAGTCGCTAGTTCTTTTTCAACCTTATCGTATACAGAGATCTGTATATTTGCATGTCTTGAAGCGCCATAACTATTTCCTAGTTTGCGAATGTTTTTCACATACTTTTTCTGGAAAAAGGGGTCCGATTGCATGCCCAAATAGGAAGTTCCTCCAAAATAAAGGTATTTTTTTGAGGCGTGTTTAATATACCTTCCTGGAAAAGCATCCACTACTATTTTCATGCTATAAGTGCTATTCCGCTGCCGTTTAAATCCGGATAAACTACTTTGCCATTGGATTCAATTCGTACTCCAGTGGCAATGTCCTTAGACAATAACATGGCTCCATCCATATCTACATAGTCTAATTGAGGTAAAAGTTGGGCAATTGCAGAAATACCAACAGTAGACTCCGTCATACATCCCACCATAACTTTTAGGTTGGCCTCTTTAGCTTCTTTAATCATTTGTAATGCAGGAGTAAGTCCGCCACACTTGGTTAATTTGATATTAATCCCATTGAAATGCAGGGCACATTTGGCTACGTCCTCTTTAATAATGCAACTTTCATCCGCAATGATGGGCAACTCACTAGCGTGGAGAACTCTTTCCATGCCTTCCCAATCATCAGCCCGTAAGGGTTGTTCTAAAAATTCGACCCCAAGATTTTTTAATAAGGGTGCATTTTCTATTGTTTCTTTCGCAGACCAGGCGCAATTTGCATCAATTCGAAAGGTCGATTTGGTATGTTTTCTAAGTTCCCGAATTAAGGCTACGTCATCCTCTGTCCCTAATTTAATCTTATAGATGGGCCAGGGCTTTTCTTTTATTTTTGAAACCATTTTTTCAATGGTGTCTAAGCCTATGGTATAATTGGTTATTGGATATTTATCTACTTTGGTACCCCATAGTTCATACAAAGGTTTTCCTTGCATTTTTCCATATAGGTCATGGGAAGCTAGGTCTAAGGCACAGCGAGCAAAATTACTTAGATCTTCTTCTTCCAACAGCCTGTAGAAATTCTCGGGTGAGATAAAGTCGTGGTTTTCTATTTTATCCCGGAGCAATTCTATTTCCTCCATCATACTTTGGCAAGTAATTCCGTAGTAGGGATTGGAAGTGGCTTCACCATATCCCAGGTTGTTTTGCACACCTAAACTCACAATAAGGGTGTCTTGAAAATCGTGCGATTCTCTGGAAATACTAAAGGTATGTTTGAGGGGTAAAACGTATTTTTTTAATTGCAGCTGCATTGCATTCTCTTTTTAAGCGAATATAATTAAATAGAAGTAACCTACACCAAAAACCCCAGCAAGTTTGCTGGGGTTATACGCCTGATTGATGAAGTATATTCTAAAAAAATTAATTTTTTCGCACGCTTCCGGAAACCGATTTTTTGGCTTGTAAATTTGCCTCTCCTGAGTAACGAATATCTGCGCCACTACTTGCATCGGCTACCAAAGATTCACTTACGTTAACGGAAATACCAGCTCCACTGCTTGCATTTGCCGTACATGTTTTTACATTTAAACCTTTTGCCCTAATATCTGCTCCACTACTTGCATTTGCTTTAAATGTAGTCGCTTCTCCACTAAGACGTATCCCTGCACCACTACTGGTATCGGCACTTGCCTCGTCTACCAATAGTTCTGCCTTTATATCGGAACCACTACTGGCGTTTAAAGATATTTTATCAGCTCTCAGAACATTATTAGATACGAGATCCGCACCACTGGAAGCGTATAGGCCTGTAATTTCTGGAAGAGAAACATATATTTTTTTTGTTGCTCTACCAATATTTTTAAGGGCATGTATTTTAAGTTTCCCTCCATTAATGTCGGTTGCGATCAGATCGATAACATTTTCATCTGCTTCTACTTTTATCTCAAAGTCTTTCGACTGGGTAACGAAAACATCTAATCCTTCTGAGGCAGATACTACTGTAAATTCCTCTGTGATAGGTCTGTCATCGGTTACTACATTGCCGTTTCCTGTTTTTCCTGGGCCAAATCCAATATCGAAAGCACAGGAGGATAAGAAAAGGGCCATAATAAAGGCGATTGTGATTCTTGCTAGTGTTGTCATGATTTTTGTTTTTTGATTGTTGTTGGTGTTAAATTTATCTTTATGTTTTCAAAAGTCGTTCAACATACTGTTGTATAATAGTTTTGTTTACTCAATAGTCATCTCATATTGATGAACTGTAATTTCTAATTTGTTTGCTCATTGTTAATTAGTACGCCGTTCTCATCTATATTTATCTCTAAGGTTTCTCCGTCTTCCTGAAGATTGATGTCTACTCCTTCCTCATTTTTTATCTTGACTCCATCTTCATCGATCTTCATCTTAAACTCCTCTCCATCATCTTCAAAGCGAATGTCGACGCCATTTTCGTCTATTTTGATATGTCCTCTTTCGTTTTCATCTTCCATATCTTCAGGGCAGTCCAAACATTCGAGGATACCAGTATCTTTCATAGACCATGTGTAATCAATGATGTCCGATCTTGAAATGTCTTTGTCGTATTTTGTGCCTCTTCCGATACGATACTTTGCAGATGGGTCAAAGGTTATAACCGTTGTAGCCGGAATAAACACTGTAACGCGAACTTCCTGATCTCGTACTTTATTCTTTGCTGAGGTAGTCAGAAAATCATCGAGCCTAAGTGTATTCCCTTCTACGGTGTATTGGTAGTTTATTTCAGATGACCTTCTCTTTGCTGATTCGAAAGAACTACCATTCGCATCTTTTCTAATGCGAATGCGGCTAAGAGTGTCTTCTGACTTTTTAAAATTGACAATTACATCATCCGAAAAAAGCAATTTCTCACCGTCGTCATTATAAGATAGAGTCATACCGTCTATTCCCAAATTTTTTTGTCTGTCGTAATAATCACTGCTGTTTAATACTATATGCAGGCTGTCTGGCTGCGCTGTAAACACAAGCTCTTGTGTTTCGGTTGTTGTTCCATTGTAGGCGTGAGCCGAAGCCTGTTGAATGCCAAACACACTTAAAACAATTATGGAAAGTAACCAAAGACCCAGGAGCGAAAACTTCGCAATATTTCCTATCGATTTAAGGTTGTTTACCAGTATTTTTAGACCCAAATAGAGTAAGAAAAAGAAAGGTATACCTATGGCGAAGAAGGCAAAAAGGGAAACCAACCACACGGGTGCTGCAGTAGAATTAACCATATCGTAAAAGTCAATACCAGGGATATGGACTATGTCTAAAATGCCTACAGTAAAGAGTCCAATAAACAGACCGATAAGGGTAGCAGCTCCTATAATAATCAGTAGGATTCCAATGAATTTTCCAAATACCTTGAATAAGAACATAATAATGTCTCCTATAGCATCAAAAAAAGTTTTCCCACTACTCTTAACCTTATTACCTACCTTTTCATAATCTACACTTTTTACTCGATCGGCAACATCGTCAAATCCTTCTTTTACTTTTTTTTCAATATTGCTGATATTCACGGGCTCTCCTCGCATATCTAATTTCTGCGAGGTTGTTGCAGCTTCCGGGACAAGTATCCATAGAAGGATATAGGCAATAAAACCAAATCCTGTAAAGAGAGCTAGTAAAATGAAAATAAGCCTAATCCAAAGGGCATCAAAACCAAGGTAGTGTTCCAATCCGGAGCATACACCGCCTATGTATTTACTGTCGATATCTCGGTATAGTTTTTTTGCTTTTGATTTAGTACTGCCGAAATTTCTCGGTTCATCTTCGAAGATATCCTCATCTATCATGTAATCTTCGGGCTGTCCCATAACGGCGATTACCTCATCTACTTCTTTTAAAGTGATCACCTGACGGTCGCTTTCCATTTTTTCCTGAAAGAGTTCGGCAATCCTTGCTTCAATATCTGCAATGATTTCATCACTTCCCGTAGTGCCGGAAAAGGATCGTTTAATCGATTCCAGATAGCGTTGTAACTTGTTAAATGCTTTTTCGTCTATGTGAAAAAGTATATTGGCGAGATTTATATTTACTGTCTTGTTCATTGTTACTTATTTTTAGTATTGGTGACTAAATTCACTGCTCCTCGGAGTTCGTCCCATGTAGTATCTAGTTCTTTTAGAAATACTTTACCTGTCTCTGTTAAACCATAATATTTACGGGGAGGTCCTGATGTGGATTCTTCCCACCTGTAGTTTAATAGTCCTGCGTTCTTTAGTCTTGTTAATAAAGGATAAATGGTTCCTTCTACGACCAACATCTTCGCATCCTTTAGCGTGCCAAGAATTTCGGAGGCGTACTTGTCTTCTCCTTCCAGAATAGAAAGGATACAGTACTCCAAAACTCCCTTACGCATTTGCGCCTTTGTATTTTCTATGTTCATAATGTCATTTTTCTATTGGTGTTGATCCTCTTTTTTCGATTAATTCAACACTGGATTAACTGTTCGCTTTTTGATTTTCATTTTGATTGATAAATAAACTCTGTTAATGGTTGTTTTGACAGTAGCTTGATTAGGGCTACAGATTAAATTAAAATTATACTTCCTTATTCTGGTTACTTGATAAATGGTATGCTCAGGGGGTACTTGAAATAAATACCTTCGTTTGTTTTAAGCGTGGCTAAAATGGTATAAACAATATTAATCACGAGCAAAGCAACTTGTAACATCCCTGCGATTCCCAATGGCCAAAACCATCTGCTAATACCGAAGTGATCCGAATTGAAATGAAAATTTATATTATTAAATGAATTAAAATCGTCTAGATGAAAAAGACCTCCTTCAAAAATATTTGGGATAAATCCGAATAGCAATGGGACAGAAAGAATTCCGAGTATTACGGAATAGAGCAAAAGACTTATCTGAAAATTCAAGGCTTGTTTGCCGTTGTAGTCGACAAATTTCTGATCGTTCTTATTTGCTATCCATAGTACTAATGGAACCAGAAAATTCCCAAAGGGAATAAAATACTTACTTAAGGTGGACGCATGGATAATCGATGCTAAATTCCTCTCGTGTTTTGTCAATGTCTGTGCCATAACCTATTAGTTTCTTATGCAAATATATGTCTAAAAAAAGGTATTATGAAAAACATAGTACTACATATTAACAAATAATTAACATTTATAGTTGTGATAATGTTTACTATATTTACTTGTTAAAGGCCGTATTTATGGGGATTTCATTTAAAACAAACCTATTTACCTTTTTTAAACTTCCTTCTGCATGGTGGAGTGGCGTACGCTTAGAATATGCCGATAAATCAAAAGCATTGGTAAGTGTAAAGCATAATTGGTTTAATCAAAATCCATTTAATTCTATCTTCTGGGCCGTTTTGGGGATGGCGGCGGAATTAAGTACAGGGGTACTGGTAGCAACGAAGATAAAGGAGAGTAAAAAGGACATCTCCATGCTGATATTAAATAATAATGGCAATTTTACTAAGAAGGCTAAAGGCAAAATTACTTTTAGGTGTACGGAGGGATTGAAAATACAGGAAGCAATCCAAAATGTAGTACAGTCAGGAGAGGCACAGACCATTTGGTTGCGCTCTGTAGGAAGAAATAGCGAGGGCAACGAAGTGGCCACCTTTAATTTTGAATGGACACTAAAACTTCGACACAAGAAATAGAATTTGTTTTGGGTTTGTAACATTATGATTAAATGAACAACATATAGGAAACAGAAACCTAATAAAAATGAACGCACACGAAATAGACTATCACATTTACGGAGAGGAAATGCAATATGTAGAAATTGAATTAGACCCGCAAGAGGCCGTAATAGCAGAGGCTGGGAGTCTGATGATGATGGAGAACGATATAAAAATGGACACCATCTTCGGGGATGGTTCCAATCAGGACAACAGTGTTCTTGGTAAGATATTTTCTGCAGGGAAGCGGGTGCTAACCGGGGAAAGTCTTTTTATGACGGCTTTTTTAAATAACAGTATTCAAAAGCGACAAATTAGCTTTGCTTCTCCCTACCCAGGTAAAATTGTACCCATCGACTTATCTCAAAAGCAGGGAAAATTTATATGCCAGAAAGACGCATTTCTCTGTGCGGCCAAGGGGGTAACCATAGGTATAGAGTTTTCCAAACGACTGGGAAGAGGTTTTTTTGGCGGAGAGGGGTTTATTATGCAGAAATTACAAGGCGATGGCATGGCATTCGTCCATGCAGGAGGTACACTAGCAAGAAAAGAACTTGCTCCCGGGGAGGTACTAAAAGTAGATACCGGCTGCATTGTTGGTTTTACGCATGAGGTAGATTACGATATTGAATTCGTCGGGGGTATCAAAAACACCATATTTGGAGGTGAGGGATTGTTTTATGCTACACTAAAGGGACCGGGAATTGTCTACATTCAATCCCTTCCGTTTAGCCGATTGGCCAG
>CAZWPZ010000308.1:0-11068 GCA_964636005.1 uncultured Eudoraea sp. | reverse complement strand
GTCTTTATCTCCTTTGTCCATTAAATATTTACCTAGTCGCAACAATCCTTGTGCTCCAATTACAGCTGCAGAACTGTCTACAGGTTCATAGTCGTTGTAGGGATTGGATGGTTTCTGCAAATAGTCCTCCCCCAATTTATGCAAAAGGGGAGCTCCGGTATCCCAATACGGAATTCCATCGGCAGCAGTTTTTTCTATAAAACAATCGCAAGAGGCCCGAGCTGCTTTTAGAAAAATGGCCTCCAGGTTTTTCCTTCCTCCAAAAGGTTCCAGTTCAGCCGTATCCAAAGTTTCCAAGAACTCTAATTCTTCCGAATATCCAAGCATCGCCCAGCTCAGGCCTCTGGTCCAGGTACTGAAACCTGAATAACCCTGTTGCGAATTGGGGCATCTGAAATTGCCATCATTGACATTAAAAATACACTCATGAACGGCTCTATTTTCAAAATCATAAGGATCCCTCCCTTCACCGTAATAAATGGAGTATTGGGCAGTGGTCTTTGCATGTTCTAATCCTCTTTGTAGTAGATTGACATTCTTATCGTTTTCACCCATTAATGTGTGCCCCATCTTATGGGCCACCATTAACACCCTAACCGTTCTAATGGTGTCAACAAACAAGGAGTGAGGGCCGTTAAACGAATATATATAACCTGTGTCCCCCAGTGGAGTCCATCTTTTTGCCTGCACTGCGCCAGATATTTTTATTGCTAACTCATAAAAATTATGCTCCCATTCTTGTTTTGGGATTTTACCTTCCACCATCAAGCGCAACAGGTTCCCATAGGTGCTAATATTGTTAAATCCATGATCGTGAACCCCAAAATGACTCACATGGGATGCCATTTTTCCAACGGTGTTGTTTTTGGCAATAGATAAAAATTCTTCTTCTCCCGTGGCATCAAACTGCAGGGCGGCACAACCATATTGAAACCCTTGAGTCCATTCGGTCCAACCTCTGGTGGTATATTTCCCCTTTTCGGTATAAACAGGAGAGCCTTTTGATGCATCGTATTCCTTTTCAATGGATAGAATCTTATGTCCGGATAGTTTCCAAAAACTCTGCAGCTTCTCTCTTAGGTCTTCAATTTTTAAATTATTGCGTATTTCCATTTTCCAAGTTATTCATTGTGGTATAAATTTATTATTTAAAAGGACGATTCTTATATCACAATTATCCTAATTACTGGTACTTTTCGGTAAACGTATTTCGGAATTCGGAAGGAGAAAGACCAGTTTTCTTTTTAAATAACCTGCTAAAATACGAGGGGTCCTTATAGTTTAATAAATAGGCAACTTCTTTGCTCGAAGCCGTTGAAAAGACCAGATTTCTTTTTGCTTCCAGGATGATTCGGTCTACAATATGATCACTCGCACTTTTTCCCGTATTGGTCCTGCAAATCCTATTGAGTTTTTTAGGCGTTATATTTAAAAGGTTTGCATAATCCCGAACCAAGTGATATTGGATAAAGTTTTTTTCGAGGGCATCCTTAAATTGGATTACTACCTCATTCGCGCCTACTTTTTTTTCTGTTACAATTTTGGCCTTGAACTGATCATAAAGCCTTAATAAGATAATATTCAAATAGCAACATATAAGATCGTAGGATGTCTGACCATCCTTCTTAAGCTCTATTTTCATTTTATGAAGGGCATCCATCAATTCTTTAAAATTTTGAGAATTTAATTTTACTATGGGAGGGATACCGTTTCTCTGTAAAAAAGAATTTCGTAACAAATCTGGAAGTCGACGAAAATAAAAAGTGATAAACTCTTTGTTAAAAACCAATATATAGCCTGAACATTTTTTGCCTTTTTCCATAATGTGGGTCTGCCCCGGGGATACCAAATGCACACTATTTGGAACTATATCGTGATTTTCAAAATCAATCGAATGGATTCCAAATCCTTCGACAATAATAAAAATCTCATAAAAATTATGCCTGTGCGGGAGGTCCGTCGGAAAGGGTGCTTGGGGAAGAGCATCATTTTTTAAATCTTGCCCCTTAAACTGGAATAGTCGAAAAATCCCATCCAAGGAATCATTTTGCCCTATAGTATAAGTTGGTATTTGCTCAATTTTGCCCACCCAGTAAAATCTAATTGTTGTATTTCAGGAATCCAGCAAAATTTACAAAAGAATATCGGAAGCATTGATACGAATATTATCTTATTGACATCTATCCGCTGAAAAGAAGTACTAATATGAAGATCTTGGCATATGGAATTGTTTAGTGCATAAGATGGGTAGTATAGGAATAAATTCCGCTTTGGGGCTTGTATATCTTGTGGTATTTACTACCAATTGGAAACTTAATTATGTACTAGAACAAATTTTTGATCCATAGATTCTGGATTAGTTCGATGGCCTGATCCTGAGGTGGATTTTATCAAGTTGAGCCGAGACCTATGTTTTCCAGCTTATTTATTCTCAACTGGATTACCTCCCCGTGGTCGGTGATCCAGAGTTGGGGGTGTTGCGCAAGTAAAGCCGAAAACTTCGTCTTCAGGCTTATTTATTCTCACTTCGGTCTGAAAGCAAGCTTTCACCTAGTTCGAATAAAAAAGCCGAGCACATGCTCGGCTTTACTTGGTCGGGATGACTGGATTCGAACCAGCGACCACGCGCACCCCATGCGCGTACGCTACCAGACTGCGCCACATCCCGAAAGGGATGCAAATATAAAATAATAGTTAAGAAAAAATAGATTGATTTCTAGTAAAAAAGATTCGCATTTTACCTATTTAAAAACAGGCAGTCATCAGACACTAAAGATCACATACGAAAACGTTCACCTCCTTGCAATACCTTGTACGGCTGACCTTCTGTTTCTGCAATAGCAATAAATTCCCTTACATCAGCTGTGTTAAATGTAAACATATCGTAATGGCATGGAATTACATATTTAGCATCAATAGCTTTTCCCAAGGCAACTGCCTCCTGAGCATTCAGATTTCCCGCTACCTTCCGCGCTGGGTCGTTTCCGTTAATCGGAAGTATGGCCAAATCAATGTCATATGGTTTTAACAAATCCACCATCTCATCAAACCAAAGGGTATCTCCACTGTGATAAATGCTAAATTCACCAAAAGAAAAAACATAACCCATATACTTACAATTTCCATTTACATCGCGGGCCAGTTCATTGTGTTTGGCGGGAATACCATCAATGGTAATTCCTTCTATTTTCACCGATGTTCCATCATTCATTCCAATAGGAAAATCATTATCACAAGCAACACGATCTGCTACAAACTCCCTGTTCGCTTCCGGGATAACAAAGCGTATATCCGGATTATTCTCCAGAACGGGAACTAAGGATTCCCCATCTAAGTGGTCTGTATGGTTATGGCTAGAAGTGACTATGGTAATATTTTTCAATAGATGTGGGTCTACCACCAACTCACTCATCCGAATATGCGGTTTCTCTGTCTGCGCATATTTTTTGGTCAGAGAATCGGAGAGGTAGGGATCTATTAAAATACGCTTCTTTTGCCACTGCAGAAGATACCCACTCTGTCCTAACCACCAAATATCAAACCCCTCTTTATAGCTAAGACAGGAGTCTACTTCATCCAATAGATCGGTATTCTTTTTAAAGGCAGGAAGCAGTGTTTTCATAAGGATTCCCTAACTAACTTTGCGCCTAAAACCAAATTATTCAGCTTTTGTCTGGCGGCCCAACGTGCAGTCTGACTTAACCCACAATCTGGTGCCACGGATAACTTTTCGGCTGGAACATATTTTAGACAACGCTTTATTCGTTCTGCAACATCGTCTGGAGTTTCAATATAATAGTTCTTTACATCGACTATGCCGACCGCCACGTTCATTTTTTCGGCAAAGGGAGCCAACAATTCTATTTCAGCAAACTCACGATTGGCCATCTCAATATGAATTTCATCCACATCCATATCCAGAAAATCAGGAAGCATGGGCTTTATACTTCTATAACCTACCGGTCTTCCCTTAAAATTCCCAAAGCAAAGATGGGTACTGAGATTGCACTTACCCTTAATAGTTGCCACTGTGCGATTAAAAATATCCACAAAACGTTTGGTATCTGCCTTATACGCATAACAGCTCATGGAGGGCTCGTCTACCGTAATTTCGGTACAACCCGCAGCAACAAGTGCTTCAAGCTCCTTTCGGACAAAGGGTAAAAGGGCTTCTGTAATTTCATAGCGATCTTTGTAGGTATCATTGGGTAATAACCTTCCAGATAAAGTGTACGGCCCAGGAATACTAGCTTTCAACGTTGGTCCTTTCGGAGCAAGCTTTTTTAGACGTTCAAACTCTTGCACCGCTCCAAGTCCATTCGGAGCCTCCAACTTGTCTATAATGTTATTCTTACCTCTTTGGTCATGTGCAGGGGGGCCGAACAATCTGGTACTGGAAGAATTATTTACTATCCCTTTAATGTAGCCATAAAATGATAAGTTAAAATCTAAACGCGTTTGCTCTCCATCGGTAATCACATCTAAACCTGCCGCCATTTGATCATGAATAGCACTTATAACAGCATCTTCTATCGCTTCTTCTATATCCGCAGCCCCAAACTTATCCAAGTTTTGGGAAACAAATTCTAGCCATCCTGGAAAAGGATAACTTCCGATTACCGTTGTTCTTATTGGGGTATTACTCATATTTTCTTTTGTAATTATTGTAGTTTCAGAGCTAATAAAACCTTAGTCTCCATGGCCGCATCCATGGACGGGCGAATTTAAAGAAAAGCACTTGTACAGACAAGCTATTTCTACAAAACTACTGTCCGATCAGAAAATAAAAACCACGTAAAGTTAAATGGGAATTCTAGAAACTTTAAAGACGCAAACTATTCTACGCCACCTAATTCTAAACCTAGACCGCCATCGATTCGCATGGCCTGACCCGTTACAAACTTCCCTGCATCACTACACAGGTATGCCACCAACTCGGCTATCTCATTCGGTTTCCCGACACGCCCTGTCAAATGAATTTTATTCAATTCTTCCATTACTTTATCCGGCTCTTCAAAAGATTCCAAGGCCTGGTGTAACATGGGTGTATCAATAGTACCAGGACATATTGCCACAGATCGAATATGCGGTTTAAAATCAATGGCTATGCTGCGGGTAAGACCTAAGAGTCCGGCTTTACTTGTAGCGTATGGCAGCGTCATTTTTTGGCAGTGAAAACTATTTATACTCGCCATGTTAACTATACACCCACCTCCTTTTTTCTTCATAGAAGGGATAACCTCTTTTGCACATAACCAGGCTCCTTTTAGATTAATTCCCAAGACCCGATCCCACTCTTCTTCGGTAGTCGTTAAGGCATTGGTATAGGCCAACACTCCAGCATTATTCACTAAAAAGTCAATATTTCCAAATATTGAGATGATCTTTTCCATAGTATTTTTGACCATGGAATAATCAGAAACATCACATTCCTGATACATAAACCGATCTGTGAGTTCTTCTTCTAATGCGAGAGCTGCTTTCGAATCTACATCTATGGCAACCACCTTTGCTCCTTCTTCGTGAAACAAAGTACATATGGCGCGTCCGATTCCTTTAGATCCCCCTGTCACCACAATAACTTTGTCCTTAAATCTTTGTTTATTCATTTTTAAATATCTTAATGCTCACCAATCCCAAATAGTACCATCTAGCAATCTATTTACTGGAAGATATGCCTTTTCATAAGGATATTTTTCTGCATTTTTTTCATCAATATCCACGCCTAATCCTGGAGTCTTATCCAAATAAAAATACCCTTCCTTAAAACGATAATTTGTCGTAAAAACATCAGCGGTCTGCTTTGGATACCCCATGAATTCCTGAATACCAAAATTATTAACCGCCATACCCAGATGGAGACAGGCAGCGAGGTTAACAGGCGAAAGGTCGGAAGGACCATGACAAGCTGTTTTTATATTGTGTACTGCAGCAAAATGAACAATTTTTAACATAGGGGTAATGCCACCGCCGTGTGCAACAGTCATGCGTATATAATCTATCAGATTTTCTGTAATTAGTTGATGGCAATCATAAATGGAATTAAAAACCTCACCAACAGCCAATGGAATAGTGGTATGATTGCGTATAACTCGAAAACGCTCTTGCAATTCCGCGGCAGTCGCATCTTCTAACCAAAACAAATGAAACGGTTCTAATGACTTACCTAATCTGGCGGCCTCAATTGGACTTAATCGGTGGTGGGCATCGTGAAGCAAGTGAAGGTCTTCTCCAAAAGTCTCTCTCACTCTAGAGAAGAGCTCCGGTATATAGTTTAAGTACTTTTCCGTAGACCAGTTTTCTACTGTGGGCCTATCACTTTTTATAGCGGGCTCATATGACTCTTTATCAGAAATGCCATAAACTTTTTGCAATCCGGGGACTCCAGATTGAACTCGAATGGCATCAAAACCGCTTGCCTTAATCTCGTGTACCTTATCTATTACTTCCTCTACATCTCTTCCCTGAGCATGGGTATAGGCCATCATTTTATCCCTGCTTTTACCCCCGAGGAGTTGATACAAGGGTACCCCTAATACCTTAGCTTTGATATCCCATAACGCAATATCAATTGCACCAATGGCAGTCATGGTTATTGGTCCTCTTCTCCAATAGGCCCCGCGATACATATAATGCCAAATATCCTCTGTATCGAAAGGATCTCTACCAATTATACAGGAAGTCAAATGCTCCTCCAAATAAGCCACAACAGCTTTTTCTCGTCCATTTAAAGTGGCATCCCCCAGTCCATAAACCCCTGTATCCGTTTCTATCTTTACGGTAACAAAATTCCGTCCGGGAGAACAAACGATAACCTTGAGGTTAGTTATTTTCATAAAACGTCGGTATAGGTGTTTGGTAAAAGTAGGAAATCTCACTTGTCCGTACAAGATAGAACCAAAATTGACGGCATATGGAGAGGTGTTTACATTCAATAGATCTCTAATATCTCAGTAAGGTACTCTACTAATGTATTATTGCCTTTTCTTTGTCTGCTCCAATGGATGCGATAAGCCCTTAAACGCGTCCCCGAAACAGCCAGTAAAAGCAGTATTAAGCTAATTAAATTTTCTAATAACAGGGTTTAACAAAGTAAATAGAACTACCTTGAGGTTACCAATAAAAGCAATACCATGCAACTACATTATTGTTCTGACTATGAGGAGATGAGTAGGTCTAGTGCCATCACTATACTAAATTCTTTAAGGAAGCAACCCAAGCAATTGCTATGTGCTTCAACAGGAAATTCGCCCAAAAAGGTATATAAGGAACTTGCAAAACAGTACCAGATAGAACCACAACTATTTGACAAACTAAGTATCATAAAATTGGATGAATGGGGCGGGCTTCCTGCATCCGATCCAAATTCTTGTGAATTTTATATTCAGGAACATATGAACAAACCGCTTCGTATTTCCGAAAACCGATTTATTTCTTTTCATAACCATTCTAAAAATCCAAGAGAAGAATGTGATAGAATCCACAAAGAACTTTTGGCTAAAGGACCAATAGATTTGTGTATTCTGGGTTTAGGTAAAAATGGGCATCTGGGATTTAATGAGCCGGCAGAGCAGCTAGAGCCGCACAGCCATATCGCTGTACTGACAAAAGAATCCCTGCAGCATCAAATGATCCATACCAGGTTAAAAAAACCCTCCTTTGGTTTGACCCTTGGAATGGCCGATATTCTACAATCCAAACACATAGTATTCCTTATAACAGGACAGGACAAAAAAGATACTATTCGGAAGTTCCTCACCAAAAAAATTACAAGCTATCTGCCCGCTTCCTTTTTATGGCTACACCCGAATACAGAATGCTATATAGACAAAGAGGCATTATAGGAATCCGAATTCCCTAAGCCCGGACTTAACTATCAAAGCGTAGAAAGTGTCAACCAATAGTTCTACATAGCTGCTCACCAAAATACCGCCCACCTATTCCCTCTCTTAATGAGGTTTGAAATTTACTTTAATAAAAACAACAGAGCAGCTTGTCCGCTTTTCATAATTATCATTATATTCGTATACCGTATACGAAAATAACCACCTATTTTGAAGAAGATTTCGACTAATGAACTCAGTGATCAAGCCTACAGCAAGGTACGCTCCATGATCCTATCTCACGAACTGGTTCCAGGTCAGAAAATTGTTCAAGACAAGCTGGCAGAAAATTTAGGAATAAGCCGGACCCCGTTGAGGGCAGGTCTTCTAAAGCTAGAAAGTGAAGGTCTGATTGAGTCTTTGCCTCGGAAAGGAGTAATCGTCAAAGAATTTAGTGATAAGGAAATACTGGAAATTTACGATTGCAGAATAGCTCTAGAAGGAACCGCTATCCGATTATTTACTAACAAAGCAACACAAAAAGATATTGATGATCTTAAAGCACTTTTTCATCCTTTTATAGAAGGGGAAATCGATAAAGTAAAATATCAAAAGGCCGACGCCAGGTTTCACGATACCATTATGAAAAAAAGTGGTAACCGTTTTCTCTACAATCTTTTTAAACAAGGAACGCTTCAGGTTTGTATCGAATTAATAGGCCTCCTAAGACCCCCTGAGGAAACCTTAGAAGAGCATATGGCAATTATTGAGGCCATGGAAAAAAAGGATACCAACTTGGTAGAATCCCTGGCTAAAATCCATCTCGAGAATACCAAAGAAATGATTTTAAAAGGAAAGCATGGGTAGAAGTACAAACATACCTGTACGATATCGAATGGTTTTCGGAACTTTTCTGTTGGCTATGATTGTACTTTTCGATCGAATTTTGCTTTCGGTAGCCAAGGATCCCGTTGCAGAATCCCTGCAGTTGAGCGACAAACAGATGGGATGGGCAATGAGTATTTTTGCTCTGGGTTATGCCCTATTCCAGACTCCTGCCGGTATGCTGGCAGATAAATACGGTCCTAGAAAGGTCCTGACGGCAGTGGTGTCTCTCTGGTCCCTTTTTACTGCCTTAACCGGGGCGGTATGGAATTACGGAGCTCTAATGGTAGTCCGATTTCTTTTTGGAGCTGGAGAGGCTGGTGCTTTTCCCGGGATGGCACGAGCCATTTATAGCTGGATTCCTCTACAGGAAAGGGGTATTGTAAATGGGATTAATTTCTCCGGAGGTAGAATTGGAGCAGCCTTTGCCTTACCTCTGGTCGCCTGGTTGATGGAGCTTGTTGGATGGCGGTTAACCTTTGTCATTTTAGGGGCAGTCGGACTGATATGGGGGATAGTTTGGTACCTATGGTTTAGAGATAATCCTGAAAATCACCGCGGAATGTCGCCAGAGGAAGTCTCGTTTATTCATAAGAATACAAATAGAGCAGCCCAAGAAGAAGAAAAAGATAAAATAGATTTTACAAAGTTGTTTAGATCCCGACAAATGTGGTTGCTAATGGGTCAATATTTTGCGAGTAATTTCACTTTCTTTTTTTGTTTAACATGGTTGTTCCCTCATCTCAAGATGAAATACAATTTAGATGCTCTTGAGGCGGGCTTCTATGCATCGGCTCCGTTACTCTTTGGTGCTATGGGCAACTGGTTTTCCGGCTTCTTGGTAGACTTTATTTACAAGAGGAAAAAATGGGCACTATCCCGTAAAATTCCAGCTATTATTGGTTTTATTCTAGCCTCTATCGGTATTGTGGCTAATGCTTATATGACTGAAGTGACACCTGCCATTCTCTTTATATCCATTGCTGTCTTTGGTGCAGACATGACCTTAAGTCCATCCTGGACCGCCTGTGTTGATATTGGTAAACAATTTTCTGGGGCGGTAAGTGGCACCATGAATATGGCCGGCAATATTGGTTCTTTTTTAACGGCATTGGCCTTCCCCTATTTGGTTGCAATGACAGGATCCGAGCTTCCATTCTTCTACCTGGCAGCAATTTTAAACGTAATAGCCATATTTCTATGGCTGGCAATCAGGCCGCAAAATGCACTCGAATTAATAAAAAAACGAAATTTATGATTACCGCAGAAGAGTACAAATACGTATGCGAAGAATCCCTGAAAATGATCGAGAAGGCAGGAATTTTTCTCACAGATAAAGATAAAAAAAAGATAACATCCGCCGATTTCGGCTTGAGTAGGATTAAAGAAGAAGGGGTACAAATTCTCACACTTTTTGATACCGATCGGATGGCTGCTAAAATTTTGGTTCTACTTCCAAACCAAACCGAACCGGAGCATTGGCATCCTCCCGTTGGAGATGACCCCGGAAAAGAGGAAGTCATTCGGGGAATATGGGGTGATTTAACCTTTTACATTCCCGGAGAAGATACCATGAAAGTGGGCTTTATCCCCAAGGGTAAAGAAGCCTGTTATACCATGCGCCATGAAGTCGTGATTGAGCCGGGAGATCAATTGATATTACCCCCGGGAACCAAACACTGGTTCCAGGCGGGTAAAAGAGGTGCCGTGATGTATTCGTTCTCGACCAAGGTAACCGATTTATTAGATCAATTTACGGACCCAGAGATTGTAAGAGAAACAAAAATTGAAGGATATTAAATAGATTTTTATGAAGCAAAGTATTATAACAGCCTTTTTAGGCAGAACACAGGATCGATTTTCGGAATATCAGGAACCCACTAGTCTCGAAGAACGATTAGACTTAGTGGTTAAAATTCCTGGCGTAGATGGGGTAGAAATTGTTTATCCGTATGAAACAGAAGATCCCATGGCTACCAAAAATCTATTTGATGCGCGAGGTTTGCATTTTGCTGCGGTTAATGCCAACATCAAAAAAGAAACGCAATGGGTCCCTGGAGCCTTATCAAGATCTAGCGCAGATTTAAGACAAGGAGCTGTTGCTATCATTAAACAGGCAAAGGACTACGCAAAAAAGGTTGGAGCTCCTTTGGTTACTTGTTGCCCTCTATCGGATGGCTACGACAATCTTTTTCAGGTAGACTACCCCAAGGCATGGCGAAATATGGTAGAATCTGTTGCCGAAGCTGCCGATTATCTTCCTGAAATACCTTTGTTTATTGAATATAAAATAAATGAAACAAGGGTACATGCCCAACTGGATACTTGTGCAAAAACAATACTTTTTTTAAAAGAAGTAG
>CAZWPZ010000307.1:0-3059 GCA_964636005.1 uncultured Eudoraea sp. | reverse complement strand
ATAGATTTTGATCAGCAAAGCTTTGAAGGAAATCTCAAGGTATACCGGCCTCAGTTTTTCAAAGAGAATTTTCAGATGGTTAGGAATGTTCAAAAAAAATTACAGCGCGATTCTGTAGATCAATACAAGATAGAAGAGCGTTCCATTGTCGCGAAAAGGATAATTAGTTCTGGAGAAAGGATTAACCGTCTCATTAATATTTGTAAGGAAGACGAGATTTCCATGGCGGAAAATATTGCCATGCTCAGCAAACAGATTTACGATCTGACATTAGATATGAAGTTTAAAAAATGCACTACGATGGGGCAGGTTTTAAATCTGGCTTTAGACTTTGTTAAACGCAATTATCAAGATGTCAGTATGAAACAAATAATAGAAAAAAAGATGGATATTTCTTAATGACTAGGATTTTTGTTCTTTATTAAAATAAACCAGGTAATAGTACATTTGTCTTTCTTCGTCCCATCCCTTTTCAACAAACTTTTCGGCCGACTCTGGATTGATAAAATCCATTTTAATTTGAATGTTCGTATCTAAGGCAATTACATTTTTCATTTTTTTTCTTGAGTCCGATACAGCCTTGTTGGCAATATCGAAAGTGGAAACATCTTCGATACTATACTTTGGGCCTTTCTCTGTTTTATAATGTTTAAACTCTGGTATAAGTTCCGGGTTGTCCATCACTTCGTTAAGAAAGGAAGATTCTTCGAAAGCATCATTTTTAGCAAAATGATTTACGGCTCTATTCATAAACATCACCTCTTGCTTTTTATCCTCAGCTGGCAGTACAACATCTTTTGCGAAATTCTGACAGAATTTTAGATAGTTTTTTGTGTAAAAATTTTCATCAGCCAGTATTCGAACTCCAAGAAAATCTTCGAGCCAATATTTGGCGTCATATCGATTACTATCTACCGAGAGAACTTTGTACCCTTCTTCTTTAGCTACATTAAAAATAAGACACCCTTTATCTAATTTTGTGGTGTTGATACCTTGTTCTACAACAAGTTCTAAATTGTCTGTTTTTTCTCTAAACTGAAGGAAGTCGTGCTTAAGTTCACTTTTAAAGATTCCCAACACCTCAACTTTGTTATTATCTAAAAGTATGTTGCTAAAGTGAGCGACAAAAATTTCACCACTTTTTATATGAGGATGTTTCGACTGTTCATACAAGTGTTTTGTGATTTCTATGGAGGCAGCATGCAACTGCTTAGGGTCTTCAAAGACCCTGCTTGCCATCTTAAAGATTTCATTAAACTCTAAGTCTATTTCATGAGTCAATTGAAAGTAGTTTTCTTCTTTTTCTCTAAACGATTTTAGAAAGAACTCCTTCAGGGTACCGTTGGTTTCGTCATCGAGACGTAAGGTATCCTTTGAAAGGAACATAGGTTCGGCTTTGCTTTTATTGCCTATTTTATGTAGTGCTAAGTCTTCTATTTGAGCTGAAAAAAGATTGATCATTTGTTTTGGGGCTTATATACTGTTTGGGTTGATACTAGGGCTAGGAGTGAGGTTTCGTAAACGATTTGGGTAAAGAGAATTTAATTCCAGTTTTCGTCGAAATCCAAATCCTCATAATTGTCAAAAGTGTCAAATTCCGGGTTCGAATCTGCCTCAAAAGTCTTCTCTGGTGGGGATTCTGGCAATTCTCCGAAACTAAAGAGGATATTGGGATAGGCTCTGCCGTCTTCACTTTCAACGATATCTGCTAATTCCACAAAAAAGGTCCACATATTAAGAAAATCATAGACATAAATCAGTTTTGGGGAATCTTCTGTTAGTATGGATGATAAGGGAATATCTTGCATGAGTCGAAGAGGCTCATTTTCTTCATTAGTGTCGAATAAGGGTATTTCTTCGTCTTGCTGCCAGTTGTCATCACAGGTGTAAAAGGAAGCCATTTCATTGCCAAGAAATCCGAATGCCTGTATGATTGCGTTGTGAAAATCTTCAAGATTAACACTGTGTTCTATCTCAATGTCACGAAAGATATCTTCTTGTGCATCCAGAATGATCCTTATTTTATATATCATTTTACAAAAATCTTATAGAGGGCAAAGTTACAAAGAAATACCAGTTTTTTTTGAATCTCTGGAGACCAATAATAAATGAAACTGAATTCCAAAAAGAAGTGATGCTATCACAAGATGCAGAGGCTGGCTTCCAAAAGGAAAATCAAAATAATTCATAAGAATACCAGTGAAAACCTCTAATAATAGCAACGAGAGTATCCACGATATTTGAGGGATTGCCCATTTTTTCCTGAACAGAGAAAAAGCCAAGGCAGCATTCACCAGAAGAATGATAATGGAAAAAGACCTGTGTACATAGAAAGACCAAACTGGGTCTTCTAAAAAGAGTTCTTTTGCATCCAGACCAAGTAATTCTGACTGGTGGTCGATAAATTGTCTCACTTGTGTACCAAGTACAATTTGGATAAGGGTTAGTCCCAAGGCCGTCCAAATTAGATATTTGTCGGACTTATTCAAGACAGTTTTATCTTTTTCTTTGGAACCATAGTCGATCACAAATATTAACAGGGCCACAATTAACAGGGCCATTATCATGTGTACAGTAATCTTAACAGGTTCTAAAAGGGAATAAACGACGGTTGCACCTAGCCATGCCTGAAACCCCATACAAAAAACAATAAACCACGAAATAAGGGTTATTTTTTTATCGCCCTTCCAAAAGCGTATGGATACGATTGCCAAGGCTAGGGTTGCTAGTCCGGCAAGTGCTCCAAAAAGTCTATTGATAAACTCAATCCATGTATGGGAGGCATTAAAGACAGCATAATCATGTTTTGTATAGGGAGCCCAATTGGCTTGGTTGCGTTTATCCGTCGAAACAAAGTCTGTACGGGCAACGTACAGTGCTTCTTCGTGAATAATTACCTGTCCTCTTTTATAAGGATGGTCTGCCTGCCATTTCAACTGACTCTCCTCTGTTGGAGGAATATAATATCCAAAACATTTAGGCCAATCTGGACAACCCATACCACTGCCAGTCATTCTAACTACAGCACCAGCAACTATCACCAAATAGACAAGAATTAA
>CAZWPZ010000306.1:0-30416 GCA_964636005.1 uncultured Eudoraea sp. | reverse complement strand
CTTAAATAAACATATATTATACATCTACCTAAGAAAACGCTGTCTGTCAATATGTCAATGAACTTCCTTTTACGCCTAAACTATCCTTCATCTAACTACCACATCTCTGCCTAAGCGGGTGCAAATATAAACACCTTTTTTAAATTAAAAACTAATTTTAAGTATTTTTATGAAATAAATTTTTCCCTAAATTTTAATGTGCTAATACTTAGGTTTTTGACCAAAATGCCAAAATAAAAAAGGGTTATAAATCTACATTATTTAATAGTATCATGCAACTATTTTTTTTTCTTTTGACTTTTACTCCATTTATTGGTCAATGAGGAATAATCGTAGTCTAAAACGGTCTCCTGCCTCACTAATTCATTAGTAGCAAACGCCCTTTGCAAAATATCTTCTATTAAATAGTCTTCATGCACGTGCTCCGGATCATACACCTCTTTTATACTTATCTTAAACATCTTGGCGGTGGTGTTATACCAAAAGGCACGCCAACCTGATCGCAGTTCTTTTACCAAATCATAAGCCGATGTTCCGGTTTGACGATAAATTAATTTAACTAATATCTGTCCCTCCGTCCGGGTTAGCTTTTTTAATTCTTCTGAAAACTCTCCCTCAATATAACTCTGTAGTTTTTTGGTATACTTCTTCTTCTTTCTCTTCGACTTGATATTCGCCAAACTGTCGTTCAATTCTTCCAGCCTCTCTGATGCAAGTTTGGCATAAGGATATACCTTAAGGGTTTTTCTTCTGAGAATATAGTAGCGTAGCTTATCTTGGTACGAACTAAACTCGAGCTTCCCAAAAATGTAAACCTCGTTTAAGGGTATATAATTTTGAAAAATGGAATCTCCCTCGACAATAACCATTTTTTCTGCAATAGAATCCAATGGTGTCTCTTCTACTTGCGCCATCCCAATACCACTCGACAAAATCATAAAAAGAAACAATCTAATCCTGCTCACAACCTAAACGTTTCAAAATTCTTGCCAAAATTACATATAAAGCGCATACGGAACAGCCAAATAAAAGTGAATATTCTTAAGTTTGTATCTAAACATTATCTTATATGAGTTCCAAAACAATTATTACCAAAAAGTCTTTGGCTTTTTTTGAAAAATATTTAAACAATGCTTCTCCCACAGGTTACGAATGGGAAGGTCAAAAACTATGGATGAATTACCTAAAGCCATATGTGGATACCTTTATTACGGATGCTTATGGTTCGGCAGTTGGTATACTAAATCCGGATGCACCATACCGCGTAGTTATAGAAGGACATTCTGATGAAATATCCTGGTATGTTAATTATATTACAGATAATGGTCTTCTTTATGTCATACGAAACGGTGGCAGTGACCACCAAATTGCCCCATCAAAGTGGGTAAATATTCATACCAAAAATGGTGTTGTAAAAGGGGTTTTTGGATGGCCCGCAATTCATACTCGCGATAGGTCGAAGGAAGAGCCTCCAAAACTAGACAATATCTTTATAGATATAGGGGCCAAAGACAAAGAAGAAGTTCTTAAAATGGGTGTACATGTGGGTTGTGTAATAACCTATCCAGATACTTTCCAGGTCTTAAACGGCGATAAGTATGTCTGCAGGGCGATCGACAATCGCGCGGGTGGATTTATGATAGCGGAAGTTGCCAGACTTCTCTCAGAGAATAAGAAAAAACTCCCTTTCGGGTTATACATTACCAACGCTGTCCAAGAAGAAATAGGTTTGCGGGGAGCCGAAATGATAACGGAAACGATTCAACCCAATGCGGCAATCATTACCGATGTGTGTCATGACACCACTACTCCGATGATCAACAAAAAACAGCAAGGACATACAGAGATGGGAGCTGGGCCAGTAATTTCCTATGCACCTGCTGTTCAAAATAAATTAAGAGAACGAATAATCAAAACCGCAGAGGCTAAAAACATCCCTTTCCAAAGAATGGCTGCTTCCAGAGCAACAGGAACAGATACGGACGCTTTCGCCTACAGCAATGGCGGAGTACCCTCTGCACTCATTTCTTTGCCTTTACGCTATATGCACACCACTGTAGAAATGGTGCATAAAAGTGATGTAGAAAATGTAATTCGACTTATTTATGAAACCCTGCTCCAAATTAAACCCGGAGAGACATTTAGTTATTTTGACTAATGTATTTCCCTGATGGAGCCTAAGTAATTAGTACCAAATATGGATGAATGGGTAGATGTACTGGATGAGAATGGAGCTTTTACAGGAGAACGAATCCTAAAATCTGAAGCCCACAAGAACGGAATCTTTCACCCAACGGTTCATATTTGGTATTACACTAAAAATGGAAAAATACTAATTCAACAAAGAGGAAAACACAAATCGACCTTTCCTTTAAGATGGGATGTTAGTGTGGCCGGACATGTGATGGCTGGAGAGGATATCCTAGACGCTGCTATTCGAGAAATAAAAGAGGAGATAGGCTTGGATGAAAGGGTGGAAAATTTGCAAAAAATAGGGGTGTTCAAATCAACTCAAATACACCATGCCACTTTAAAAGACCATGAATACCACCACACCTATTTGTGTTGTTTGAAAAAGCCGTTTTCGCAACTCGTGATGCAAAAAAGTGAAATAAACGATTTAAAACTTATTCCACTGATACAGTTTTCAGAGGAAGTATGGGGATTAGCGAATAGTAAGAAATACGTCCCACATCAATCGAGCTATTATGCAGCGATTATAAAATCGATACAGCAGCGGCTAGAGAATAGATAAAAACGCGTCTAATTCCTGCATTGGATAGGTTTTCTGATCTCCTTTACTCATATCTTTCACCACAAAAACATTATCCTCTATTTCCTTTTCACCAAGCAGTATAACATAGGGTACCGCACGTTGGTTGGCGTATTTCATTTGTTTCTGCATTTTCGCACTATCCGGATACAAATCGGACCGGATACCTATTTTACGTAGTTGGCTAACAAGTTCCATGGCCTTTACCGACTCGGATTCCCCGAAATTAAGAACCAGTACATCTAAATTTCTCCCTATCTCGGTTGGAAATAAATCCAATTCTTCTAGAACAAGATAAATTCTGTCTAAACCAAAGGAGATTCCTACACCACTAACATTTTTAAGTCCAAAGATATCCGTTAACCCATCATAGCGTCCACCACCACCAATAGAGCCCATTCGTACTCCTTCCGGAGGTGCTACCTCAAAAATGCATCCCGTATAATAATTTAGACCCCGGGCAAGGGTAACTTGAAACTTCAGGTCGATATTGGTAGTTTCCAAAAGGGCAATTCTATCCAGAATAAATTCTATTTCTTCAATTCCTTTTGTGCCCTCTTGGGAAGATTCCAAAAATTTCTTTAGCTTGGCTAGTTGCTCATAGCTACTTCCTGTCATCGAAAACAAAGGCGCCGCCTTGTCTATGGCCTCTTGGCTAATACCCTTGGCTCGCATTTCGAGCATAACCTTTTCTACTCCAATTTTATCGAGCTTATCCAGAGCCACCGTAAAAGGAATCAGGCGTTCTGTTTCGCCAAGTACTTCGGCAATACCTGTTAATATTTTACGATGATTTAAAAATATGGTGCAGTCCTTGAGTTGTAACTCTTGAAATACAGCATCGTAGAGTTGAATCAACTCAATTTCCTGTAGCAGGGAGTTAGATCCGACGATATCCGCATCACACTGATAAAACTCACGAAATCTCCCCTTTTGAGGTCTATCTGCTCTCCAAACGGGTTGTATTTGATATCTTTTAAAAGGAAAGCTGATTTCATTTTGATGCATTACCACATATCGTGCAAATGGTACTGTGAGATCGTACCGCAGAGCCTTTTCTGATATTTTATTGGTAAGTTCAACAGAATTCTTTTGGTTGTATACCTCTTCCTTAACCTTACTTAAATAATCTCCAGAATTTAAAATTTTAAAGATCAACCGGTCGCCCTCTTCCCCATATTTACCCATAAGAGTCTCCAAGTTCTCGAAAGATGGAGTTTCAATGGGTTGAAAACCAAATAGCTCGAAATGCTTTCGGATGATTGAAAAAATATAATTTCGTTTTGCAATGTCCTGGGGGGAAAAATCCCTTGTTCCCTTAGGTATTGAAGGTTTGCTTGCCATGTAATATGCTTAAACTACAAAGATATAGGTTTCTTTAAAGGGGATAGTAAGAACCTGTAATTTATCCGATAATCTTTTCAAACCATTGATACAACTCCCCTTTGGTGATAACCGCCCCTTCCTGAATCAGGTTAAAGATATCAGCATGTTTATCTTTAGAATAAGCTTTTGAGGCTGTTAAATATTCTACAAAATCGGACTGCCAATTCTTTTTAAACCAACCAAAGCCCGTGGTGGTAGTTAAATCTATATCCGGATTTAAAACTTTTACAGAAAGTAATTTCATTTCCTTTTCTGCCATATAAAACAAATGCATATGCTGGCTGGAAACATTTTCTAAATACTCCACTTTGTTTAGAACACCTTCCCATACCAAATCGCTAAACAAATCGAGTTCTTCTTCAGCGACCTCTGGTTTGTTTTCCTTAATTGTTTTCCACTCTTCCGCAGTAATGGATTGGGTAGCGAGAAAGTTGATAAATTCTTTGTGCAATTCTTCCAATTGCTCTTTACTCAATCTAGTGTATTTCATTCGAAAAAATGGGGCAACCAAACAGCTGCCCTTTAAATAATTTAATTAAACAAATATCGTATTCCAATCTGTGCCCTCCATCGGGAAATTTCTGAAGTAACCGCATTAAATGTACTGGTATTTGCCGGATCAAAAGTATAGGTTGGCACGTTGTTTTCATCTATTGTTACCCCCATCAACTGATCAAAAGATGGAGCTTGTACAACCCCCCAATTAGAATTCAGAAGATTCCCAAAATTTAAAATATCTAGGCTAATTTGGAATTTATTCTGCTCATTAATATTTATATCCTGAAGCACTTTAATATCAAAGGTGCTTCTCCAAGGAGCAAGTGCGCCATACCGTTCAGCATACTGGCCTCGTCTTCCTCTTAAATAGTCGTCTTGTTGTATAAATGCTTCAAAAGCTTCGGCCTGGCCGGGTCCACTAAAGTTCATTTGCGATAACTCAGAGGAGGTCGGAATATACAAAAGGTCATTAATACTGGATCCATCATTATTTATATCGCCTCCATAGATGTAATTATATCGTCCGCTTTTGGCATATTCAAAAAATGCAGATACCGTGGTACCTGTTTTAAAGCCTTTAGAAATGACTCCAATTACCCTATGATTATCGCCGTATCTTGAAAAGGAAAGAACATCTTGATTTGCGTTACCAACAATGGCGTTCCCCGCGAACGCGTCACCGGTGATTTCTGCATCAATGGAATTCACTTCTTTTGAATTTAAAAAACTATAAGCTAGCATAGCATAAATACCGTTGTCCCAAGTTTTCTGTCCTTTTACAGAGGCGTTCCAAATTCTTCCCTGATCAGAATTAGTAAATACATAGGCATTTGTTGGGCCTCCAAATACCTGGGACTTGTCATCGTTAGAATAAACAACCCTATTATCAACCCCGGATAAGGTTTCTGACGGAGATTTTAAGCCCCAGTTTTGTACATGAGCAGCGTTAATGTCTTTTGTATAAGAGACATCTGCTGTCAAGATTAGTCCATTGTCAAATCTTTTATCAGCACCTATGTTTGTTCTCCATACCTGAGGCCATTGGAAGTCTGGATCTACGATCTGATAAAAGAAAAAGTCTACCCCTTGTACTTGATTCCCTAACCAAACAAACGGAAAACGACCTGTAAATACTCCAGAACCCCCTCTGATTTGAAGAGTGTTATCGTTATTTACATCCCAATTAAACCCAACTCTTGGGGAAATTAATATCTTATTTGTAGGGAGCTTCTCAGAATCTAAAAATATAGGTTCATCCGTCTTAGGGTCAAAATACTGGATTGTTGGTATATAAGTACCCATATCACCTCCCTTTCGTTCTATGTTCTCCCTAATCTTGTCTGCAGTATCAAAATAAAGGGGTTTGTCGAATCGGATTCCGTAGGTTAACTTAAAGTTTTCCTTGATGTCCCATTGGTCCTGAAGATAAAAAGACAGTTGCCCAACATTTGTCTCCGCAAGTGCCCAACCTCCAGGGTTACCAACTCCGGCTGCGTTAAAGGCATTATCAGCAGCGATGGCATCATCAAAAGCTTGTTGCAAGGCTCCTGAGCTTGCAAATTCTGGAAAATCGGTAATAGTTGTGGTCGGGAAGAATACTCCCTGGGCCCCATAGGCACCTAAATTAAAAGAGTTATCAAATTCGAACTTCTCAAAAGAAAAGCCTACAGTAAAGGTATGGTCTCCTTGAAAAAAATTGAGATTGTTTGTTATTTGAAGTACTTTTTGATCTAGAGTATTATTAATTGAAAATGGTTCATGTCCGCCTATGATGTAGTTAGAACTTCCTGTTTCATCTAAAATTACAATACTTGGAGCCGGAGAAGAGAAAGGATTTCTAAAATCATCAAAATGGGTATACCCAAATTGTAATTTATTAGTTGCTTCTTCTGAGAGCTTTGAATTAAGTTCAACCTGAATAGACTGAATATTATTGTTTATTTCATATCCGGCGTTTTCAAACTGAAGTGTTTGTTTATTAGGCCCTCTAAAAGTTATCGCATCTCTATTTGCTGGTTTACCTTTAGATGCGTTCAGAAAATTATAGATAACTGCCAGTCTGTTATTGTCGTTTATATTCCAATCAATTTTAAATATCCCCTTGGTTGATTCCTGATCGAAATTAAATCCTTCAAACCTTCCGGGATTGTAAAAAATATCATTTCCACTGGCATCCTGACCGATAACTACTTGCCTCAACAAGTTGTCCACCAACTCAAAGTCGGATGCAAGCACACGACTTTCATTAATCTCACCTGTTCCTCTATTTGGCACAAAACCATCGGTACCTAAAGATGTGAGTTGGTCTTTTTCTAAATTCACAAAAAAGAAGAGCTTGTTCTTAACAATCGGACCTCCAATACTGAATCCATATTGGTATTGTTCTAAACCGGTTTTAAAAACTTTGTCTCCATTAATCTTTCCTCCTGTTAAATCGTCGTTTCTAAAAAAGCCGTATGCCGTACCATAAAATTCGTTAGTTCCACTTTTTGTCACCGCATTTACGGAAGCTCCAGTAAAACCTGAAAGGGTAACATCATAAGGCGCTGTTGTTACCTGAATTTGGTCAATAGCATCAAGTGAAATAGGTTGCGAATTAGTCTGACCTCCTGGTGTAGCCGCGTCGAGGCCAAAAGGATTATTAAAAATAGCACCATCCAAGGAAAAGTTATTATACTGATCATTCCTTCCTCCAAAAGACTGTCCGGAGGCCCCGTTGGACGCAGTTGGATCCAATCTAGTAAAATCACTGGCCGATCTCGATATGGTTGGAAGTTTTGTCAATTCATTCCTTCCAACACTAGTTTCGGCCCCTGTCCTATCACTTCCAAAAGTACCCGTTCTATCGCCAACTACCGTAACCTCGTCTAAAACCTCACTATCCGAGGTCAATTGCGTTTCTACATTAAAGGTCTTTCCTAAAGACAGAAAAATATCATTTTGCATTTGAGATTTAAAACCGACATAACTAATGGTAAGTTCGTAAGGCCCCCCTACACGGAGATTAACAAGATTAAACCTCCCATCTTCATTGGTAACGGTTCCATGGACAGTACCTGTAGGTGTGTGTATGGCTACAATATTTGCACCTAACAATGGGACCCCAGTATCGTCTACTACAGAACCTCTAATATTAGAAGTAGTTACCTGAGCCATTGCGGAAGTTAAGAATGAGAAAAAAATTAAAACGGTAAGAAGATGCGTTTTCATGGTTTTTAGGTTAGGTAAAATTATTCAAGAGAAGTAGGAATATAATAAAAAAAGAGCCATGTAAAACACAGCTCTTTAATATACTTATTAAGAAAAAATTATTTCTTGTCTCCTACCACTTCAAAAGGAAATTCAACAACAACATCTCTATGAAGTCTGATGGATGCCTCGTAAGGACCTGTCCTTTTAATAGTACCTCCTTTGATGCTGATAAATTTCTTATCTATCTCGTGTCCTTGTTTCTGTAAAGCGTCTGCAACGTCGATATTGGAAATAGATCCAAAAAGTTTTTCCGCTGCACCTACTTTCGCTACAATTTTTACTTGCAATTCTTTTAGTGCTTCAGCAGTTTTATTAGCAGCTACAACAATTTCTTTCTCTTTGTGAGCTTTTTGTCTAATGTTTTCCGCAAGTACTTTTTTAGCAGATGGTGTTGCCATTACAGCAAGACCCTGTGGTATAAGATAATTTCTACCGTAACCATTTTTAACTTTTACAACGTCATCCTTAAAACCAAGGTTCTGAACATCTTCTTTTAATATAAGTTCCATGATCCGCTATTTTTATTTTAATAAATCACCTACGTAAGGCATTAACGCAATATGACGAGCTCTTTTGACCGCCTGTGCCACTTTTCTCTGGTATTTTAACGAAGTTCCAGTAAGTCTTCTAGGAAGTAATTTACCTTGCTCATTAACCAGCTTCATTAAGAAATCAGGATCCTTATAATCTATGTACTTGATGCCTGACTTTTTAAAGCGACAGTATTTCTTTTGCTTGTTCGTTTCAATATTAAGCGGAGTTAAATACCTGATTTCTCCGTCTTTCTTGCCTTTGGCTTGTTGTTCAATAGATGCCATAATACTACGCTTTAGCTTTTAATCTGGTTCTTCTTTTCTCTGCCCACTCTATGGCATGCTTATCTAATTTTACTGTTAAGAATCGCATTACACGCTCATCTCTTCTGAACTCTTGCTCATAAGGAGCAACGATTTCACCAGAAGCAGTAAATTCAAATAAATGGTAAAAACCACTTTTTTTGTTCTGAATAGGATAGGCCAATTTCTTGAGCCCCCAATTTTCTTTGGCTACTATTTTAGCACCATTTTTTGTCAAGAAATCCTCAAATTTCTTTACTGTTTCCTCTATCTGAGTATCTGATAGAACGGGATTTAAAATGAAAACAGTTTCATAATTGTTCATAATATAATTGTTTTAAAAGGAGCGCAAAAGTAATAATATTTCATTCTAATTACAAGAAAATCAAAAAATCTTCGTTATACCTTACAAGAATCATAAAATCTAAACTTAACCTATAACTTTAAAATGACATATCATCTTCCATTTACACAGGAAAAAGAACCATGTTTACAACTTTAATTGTAGTTCAACTGATTTTTTCGGTACTTTGTCGATGATTTAACCCCACAAATCAACCCATTTATGAAACTAAGAAGTATTGTTGTTGATGATTCATCTATGCAGCGTATGGCCGTTGCAAAGTTGGTGAATAATCATCCGAACTTGGCATTAGTAGCAGATTACAGTAATGCCATCGAGGCTAAAAATGGTATCAAGAACAACGAAATTGACTTGATATTCTTAGACGTAGAAATGCCTATTATTAACGGTTTTGATCTACTTGAGTCTTTAGAAAACCGACCTCAGGTAATCCTAATTACAGGAAAACCTGATTATGCTTTAAAAGCTTTTGACTATGATGTAACCGATTATCTTCACAAACCGATTACAATGGCGCGTTTTGATGCCTCTGTAAAAAGGGCTGTTGCTAAGTACGAGCAAATGCACAAAGTGAACGAAGATGAGGAGCACATTTTTGTAAAGAGTAATTTAAAGAAAAGAAAGGTAATCCTTAATGATATAAAGTGGATAGAAGCTCTTGGCGACTATATTAAACTTGTTACGGATGAGGCCAATATCGTAATTCTTTCTACTATGAAGGCTTTTGAGAAACAACTCCCAGAGGACAAATTTCTCCGAATACATAAGTCTTATATAGTGAATCTTGAAAAAATAGAGAAGTTTAACAGTAAAAACGTTGAAGTAAGCGGAAGATCTATACCATTAAGTAGGAATAAAAAGACAGAGTTAGCAGAGGCATTGAGCAATGTATAATTAGAAGTAATCCACATTATATATTACTCGCACACTTCTAAACTGTGAAATAGCATCAAAAGAATTTTGAATTCTTTTGATGTTTTTTTTTGTTACCCCCAATGAAACACTCTTTGGAATCTTTATTATTAGATGTTTGATGTACTGGTTTCGAATTCTTGAGATGGCCGGGAATTCTGGTCCCAGGACTTCTACGCTTGTAATGTTCCGTAGAGCCTGAGCAAACCATAAGGAAGACTCATTAATTTTATTGTAATCCCGGTGTCTGAAGGTTATTCTAATGATTCGCGTAAAGGGGGGATATTTAAACTGAGAACGCTCATATAGCTGTTCTTTAAACATAGTGTCAAAATCGCCAGTAGAAACCTGCTTTAAAATTTGATGATAAGGATTAAAGGTTTGTATAATAACCTTTCCTCTTGTTTTGGTTCTTCCCGCTCTTCCAGATACCTGTGTAAGCATTTGATATGTCCTTTCGTGGGCCCTGAAGTCTGGAAAATTCAATAGAGAATCTGCATTCATTATGCCCACTAGGGATACATTTCGAAAATCTAGGCCTTTAGTAAGCATCTGTGTACCTACTAAAATATCTATATCCTGCTGTTCAAATGCCTCAATGATTTTGGCGTAAGCGTGTTTCCCTCTGGTAGTATCATGGTCCATCCTTTTGACCTTGGCATCTGGGAACAACTCTGTTAGTTCCTGCTCTATTTGTTCTGTTCCAAAACCCTTAGTATCTAAATCGAAACTTCCACAGGCTACACAATTATTGGGTCTACTAATATGGTAACTACAGTAGTGACACCTCAACTGGTTGCGATGTTTATGGAAGGTTAAACTTACATCACAATTAGGACACTGCGGACTATGTCCACAGGTATTACACTCTAGTACAGGAGCATAACCTCTTCTGTTTTGAAAAAGAATTGCCTGTGACTTGTCATTTAAGGCCTCTTCTATTTCCTGTCTTAGACGCTCTGAAAAATGACCCTTCATCCGCTTCTTTTTGTATTGCTCTTTAAGGTCTACAAGTTCCATATCGGGTAAAAGGACGTTACCATACCTCCTATCTATTTGCGCGTACCCATATTTTCCTTGTGATACGTTGTAGAAGCTCTCCATACTAGGAGTAGCAGAACCGAGTAACACATTACACTTAAAATAGTTCCCCAAAACAATAGCTGTATCCCTTGCGTGATATCTGGGTGCAGGATCAAATTGTTTGAAAGACACTTCGTGTTCTTCATCTACAATTATCAAGCCCAGTTTATGAAATGGAAGAAAAACAGAAGATCGAGCCCCTAGTATTATTTGTGCCTTCGGAGAGTCCTGTAAAATATTCGACCAGATCTCTGCCTTTTCCTGAAGGTTATATTTCGAGTGAAAGACGGCCACTTTTTCTCCGAAGTACGCCTGTAATCTTTTAATCAATTGAGTAGTTATGGCTATCTCTGGTACCAGATATAAGACTTGCTCCTTTTTTTTGATGCAGTCCTCAATCAGTTTTACATAAATTTCCGTTTTACCAGAAGAGGTTACCCCTTTGAGTAAAACAATATCCTTAGAACGAAATTGATTCTTAATTTCATCTAGGGCTCTTTTTTGATGATCGTTCAGGGTTTTTATGGGATCTAGATTTTTTGCACCCCTATATTCTATCCTGTCCTGTTGAATTGACTCTACTATGAAGACACCTTTCTCTACCAAAGAGTTAATTACCGATCTGCTAATCCTTCCCTCCTGCTCCAAATCTTTTAGTCTTATTGGCCTTCTTTCTGATCCTTCTAATTGAAATAGTAATAAGACAGCCTGACTCTGTTTTGGTGCCCTGGTGAGAGAAGTTAGCAACGCTTCAAGTTTTACATCTTCCTTGTATTCCTCCTTTAAACGAAGGTATTTGACCAGTTTTGGTTTGTAGCGTTCCTTTAGTTCCTCGTATAAGCGAACAATATTCAATTGGATTAGTCTGTTCAAAATGGGTAAGACATTCTTTTTATCGACAATATCCATGACGTCCTGAACGAATAAACTAGGTTGATGTCTTAATGCCTCAACTACCAAAAAATCATCGTCCAGGAGAAGGGATTCATCTATGTGCTCCAAATCGGTTAATTGGACTATAGTCTCACTCTCCAATATAAAAGACTTGGGCAGAGCAGCCCGAAATACCTCTCCAAGAGAACACATATAATAATCTGCAATCCAACGCCAATGCTTTAATTGTAGTTCGGTCACAATGGGTTTGCTATCCAGGATCTCATGGATAGGTTTTGCTTCATAGGCCGAAGGTGGAATTTTGTGAAACTCATAAACCAATGCCGTATAAATCTTACTCTTCCCAAAGGGCACGGCAACTCTGTAACCAATGGCCAAACGGTTAGCCTCTTCTACCGTAACACTATAGGTAAAAAGCCTGTCGACAGGTATAGGCAAGATGACATGGACAAATAAATTCATTTAATTTTTTTTGATTTTGAAAACGAATAGCTTTCTCATGCTTACGGGAAAACTAAACCAAAAGTCGAACCCTACTCGTGCTGTTTTCTTAAAAAATTTAGTGTTGCGTTTAATTCGAATCCCAGCAATAAAATATTTGAATTAAGCCATATGTATACCATTAATATCATTAATCCACCCAGAGCTCCATATAGTTCATTATATCTCGAAAAGTTATCGATATAAACCCCAAAAAGATAAGAAGTAACCAAAAACAATAAGGTTGTCATCAAGGCACCATAAGAGAAAAATCTCGCTTCTTTACCTTCCTGTGTTCCGAAATAATATAGAACGGCAGTTGTTAAATAAGACATTATGATAAAGAAAAGATATTTCCCTAACTGAGCCTCAAATAAATTCCAACGGGTGAAATCCTGACCAGAAGCAGTGGTAGCCAGACTACCAAGATATCCCAGAATATAGAACTCGAAATACACATAACCGATAGCTCCTACTAAAAGCAATACGGATAGTAAAAATCCAACCATTAAGGCATAGGCATATTGTTTAAAAAACGTTCTGGTAAGTTCAATATGGTAAGAAGTTTCAAAACCAGCAAATATGGAATTCACTCCATTGGTCATAAGAAAAATAGACAAAAGAAAGGTGGAGGATAGCAGCCCTCCACTTTGCTTAAATTTAATTTGATTGTAAATCTCTTCGAAATAATCACCGGTTGCGGATGGTAAGAAAGACTCTAGAAATAAAAGAAACTGATAGTCAAAATTTTCGCTACCAACGCTAACATATGGGATTACAAAGGGTACTAAGGTCAATAGAAATAACAACAATGGGAACAAGGCCATAAATAAGCTAAAAGCAATAGCACTGGCCCTGGTAGACAAGGCACCTTCCACAATCCCAATGATATACATTTCAATAAGATCATATAAAGAGAGGCCTTCAAAAGCAGATAACTTTACTCTCTTCAGGAGTCTTACTAACCGATTAAGGATAGGTATCTTTTCTAGTTTCTCCTCAATTTCTTTGGACATTCAAATGGCTTTTAGACTTAAGTCTTTGTTAAACACCGAATGGGTGAGCGCACCAGACGAAACAAAGTCGACTCCACACAAGGCGTATTCGCGTAGTGTTTTGTCGTTTATTCCTCCCGAAGACTCCGTGTAGCATCGGCCATTTATTAGTTTTACTGCCTCCTTTGTGTCCGAAAAATTAAAGTTATCCAGCAGAATTCTATGCACGCCTTCATTGGCAAGAATTTCTTCTACTTCCGATAGATTCCTTGCCTCTACGATTATTTTAAGGTCTTTATTATTTTTTCTTAAATACTCCTTTGTTTTTTCTATTGCGAGTGTAATTCCACCAGCAAAATCGATATGGTTATCTTTTAACATGATCATATCGTAGAGAGCAAATCTATGGTTTACCCCTCCCCCTATTCTAACGGCCCATTTTTCGAGGGCTCTTATGCCTGGCGTTGTCTTTCGCGTATCCAGTATCTTGGTTTCAGTGCCTTCCAGAAGATTTACAAAATTTCTCGTTTTTGATGCAATGGCACACATTCGCTGCATGGAATTAAGCACAAAACGTTCGGCCTTTAAAATAGATTGGGAGTTCCCGGATACCAAAAAAGCAACGTCCCCCTTTTTTACTTCTGCCCCATCCTCCTGAAATACTTCCACTTCTAATTCTGGATCTATGTAGCTAAATACTTGTACAGCGAACTCCACACCGGCCAGAACACAGTCTTCTTTTATTAAAAGCTGGGCTTTACCTTTAGCATTTTCTGGGATACAGGCAAGAGAACTGTGATCTCCATCGCCAACATCTTCTCTAATTGCATTTGCAATTATAATACGTAACTCTTCTTGAAATTGTTTGGCTGAAATCATTGTTGGGATATTAGAAATACTAAATTAGTAAAAACTAGTACGAAAAGGGAATTTGAATTTATACAAATAGTAACTTTGAAAAATGCGCATAAAAATTTTAGCGGTAGGCAAAACGGATCAGTCTGAACTACAACATCTTATCGACTTATATCTAAAGAGAATACAACATTATTCTAAGATAGAACTCCTGATCCTAAACGACGTAAAAAATACGAAAAACCTGTCTGCTTCAGATCAAATGAACAAAGAGGCTGTACTCTTGTCAAAACATATACAGCCTACAGATACCATCTACCTGTTAGACGAAAAAGGGAAAGAATACACCTCCATATCTTTCGCTCAAAAGCTTCAGAAAATTATGAATTCCGGAACCAAGCAATTGGTCCTAATAATAGGTGGTCCCTACGGATTTAGTCCTGCATTTAAAGAAAAAGCACATGGACGAATTAGCTTATCGAAATTGACGTTTTCACATCAGATGGTGCGGCTATTTCTGGTAGAACAGCTATATAGGGGATTTAGTATTCTCAACAACCAGCCTTATCATCATGAATAGGAGTTGTGCTTCGACCTGCTTTTAGTACAACACTCGAAACTTAATAGTATGTTCTACTTTTTTTAGTGCTTTTACCACTTCCTTGTTATAGTCTTTGTCCAAGTCTGTTATAACATAACCAACATCACTATCTGTCGATAAATACTGCCCTACAATATTCATTTCATACGTAGCCAGAACCTCATTTATCTTAGCCATGATTCCAGGTACATTTTTATGTATATGCAAGAATCGATGGGCATTTACCTGTTTTGGTAACCTAATGTTTGGAAAGTTTACGGCATCCACGGTATTCCCTGAATTTATGTAGTACATAATTTTATTGGGTACAAAATCTGCTATATCCCGCTGAGCTTCTTCTGTACTTCCTCCAATATGAGGGGTTAATATCACATTTGGAATCCCGCGTAATTCGGTATTAAACGCCCCATTGGTCTTAGGCTCTTCCGGAAATACATCTACCGCAGCTCCTGAAAGTTTCCCCTTTTTTAAGGCGGCAACCAGAGCTGGAATATCTACAACAAAACCTCGGGACAAATTAATAAAAATTGCACCATCGCGCATCTGATTAAATTCTCTCTCACTAATAAAGTTGGCGTTCGCCTTGTTATCATCCAAATGCAAAGAGACCACATCAGAAACATTTAATAAATCTTCCAAAGTCTCGCATTTAATAGCGTTACCCATGGCAAGACGATCTTCAATGTCGTAGTAGTAAACACGCATACCAAGAGCCTCAGCTAAAACGGAAAGTTGTTTCCCTATATTCCCATATCCAACAATGCCCAGGTTTTTACCTCGTATTTCTTTTGAATTGATTGCGGTTTTATTCCATTCTCCCTGATGTATTTCTGTACTGCGTGGAAAAATGTTTCTTATGAGCATAATCATTTGCCCAACCGCTAATTCTACGACCGAACGCGTATTGCTATAAGGAGCGTTAAAAACTACAATCCCCTTCTTCTTACAGAAATCCAAATCTATTTGTGTAGTCCCAATACAGAATGCTCCGACCACCAAGAGCTTATTAGCCGCTTCTAAAACTCTTGGGGTTAATCTTGTTTTTGACCGGATACCAAGAACATGAACTCCTTTTATTTTCTCAACCAATTCGTCTTCCGACAAGCTATGGTCTATTAATTCTACCGAAAAACCATCTTTTGAAAGATTGTCAAATGCTGCTGGATGTACATTCTCTAATAGAAGTATTTTAATCCTGTTTTTAGGATAAGAGAGATTTCGAGGTAAATCATTTACAAAAAGAAATTCATCCAGGTTAGGTGTGATATGATCTGCGTTTTCTGCTGCCTTATCTCTATGAACATTCTCTGTATAAGCAAAGAATTTATGTGCAATACCCGCTTCACGCATTACGTAGTCGCTATAACCATCTCCGATTACTTGTACTTCTCCATCCAGATCCAGCCTTCTTAAACACTCGATCTTTCCATTGTGAGTAGCAAGAACATTGTCTTTATCAAATCCTACAATATTACCCTGCTCATCAAAATGAAACGTATTGGCAAACACCCTTTCGGAGGGTATATTATACTCTTTTACTATAGGATCTATAAACTCTTTAAACCCGCAGGATATCACATAAATATCTTCAGAGTATTTTTCAAAAAATTCCTTATTGGTCTCAATAGACTTAGATATTTTCTGCCGGAGTTCCTCTACAAGTGGGCCCAAATGGTTTTTATGAGCATTTAGTAGGTTGATCCTCCTTTCTAAGGATTCTGTGAACGAAATATCTCCATCAATACCCAAGTTTGTAATTTCCTGAATTTCATTAATCACCTGATCTCGGTTAGACTTCCCTTGCAAAGTCATTTCTGCCAGGACATCTAGCGCTTCCACTCTGGTTAAGGTGCTGTCAAAATCAAATACATATTTTCTGCCCACTTCTAGCATACGTCTGAAAATTTAGGGTGTAAAAGTATAAATAAATTTAATCTATCCGTTCTTGCAAGTTGCAAAATTACTTTAAGTTTTGATAGTAATCTAACATAGTGGTATTTATCACAAATCCAATCAAAAAACATCATTCTATAAAGGAAAGTCGTACCTCATTGTCAAACTAGTCCACCATGTCAACTTCCTATTCTGATGTTTTGGTGAGCTCTTTTATAAAGGTGATTTCGGCAGAATCAAAAGGTGTCCCGTCTGGCCTTAAAATATCGTGATGCCAAATTGCTGGTTCGTCTACATAAGTAGAGTCCCAACTTGCCCAGGGGTAAATAGTGTTTGTTTTACCAGCTACAAAGCCCCAGTTAATAGCTGCTATCTTCTCCTTTTTGAATATAGGAAGTATCCTTTGAAAAGTATTTCCTCCTCCTCTGGCCAAATACTCGGTACAGAGCAAAGGTCTCCCATACTTTTTCAGTTCATCAATTTTTTGCTGTACTTTCTCTACATCGCCATCGTAGGCATGAAATGAAATAACATCTGAGTTTTGAAGCATATACCTATCAATTGCAGGAAGACTATCCAGAGTACCCCAATGCGATATTTCTCCTCTCCATACACCTGTCGTAATAGGTTGTGACGGATTTATTTCTCTGGCCCATCGCACAACCTTTTTTAATAAAGCTAAAGAATAGATGTGTTTATTGGGCACCTCTAGTTCTGCTCTACCAGGTTGGTTGGCTACATTATCCGGCTCATTGTAAATATCCCAAACAGCTACTCTGGGATCTTGCGCAAATTCCGACATAACCCCTTTAATGTAACCCCTTAGTTCATCATACTTACTACTATCTCTTAAAATCTCAGCTCCCGGTGCCTGTACCCAACCTGAATTGTGGACATGAGGTGTTGGCTCTGGTTGTTTCCCCAATTTCGGAATAGGATGCCATACATCGTCCAATAATACAAACATGGTTTTTAATTGGAACTTGTCTGCTATATTGAGATAGGTATTTAACCGTTTTAAAAAGCCCAGGGAGTCTTGTTCCCAAAGAAGATTATGAAGATATACTCTATGTAAATTCATTCCTAAATCAGCCGACCACTGCAATTCTTTGTCTATGGTCACAGAATCGAAGGTAGCTCCTTGCCAGAATTCGAGCTGATTGATAGACGAACTTGGATTAAAGTTAGCGCCAATATACCAGGGTTGCTTATCGTACCAATCCCAGGCTTTCTCCGCGGACCACCGTTTGCCGATCTCCGAAGATGTTGCTTTTTGTTTCCCTTTCTCAACGCCGGAACAAGCTGCTAGTAGCAGTCCGACTAACAATAATCCATAAATTTTATTCATACAATGGTTAATTAAAATGTTAAATATGCAAGGCCCGTAAGTAATGCCAATCCAAAACTCAACAATGTTCCAATCAAAATATACTCCGTTAGCTTTCTGTTATTTGTCTCTTTTAAATCGTTAAACCGAAATACAGATTTTGCGGCAATTAAGAAACCGATTGCTTCCCATTTTCCCATTACGACAAATCCAAAAACAAATAATCTTTCCAGGATGCCGATATAGGTACCGGCATTTTTTAAGGATTTGTGATCCAAGCTTATTTGATTGGACATACCGCCTAAAAGTCGAGTCATAATTATGGCAGAGGGAAATGTTACAAATAGTAATGCGGCTACTAACGGTAAATCTATTCGATCTAACAAAAGGACAGAATGTTCCTTAAGATTGGAATGAAAGGCGCATATGTACAAAACTGCAATATGCAAGAATTGATCAGCAAAAAAAGGAATAGCATCTCTCTTAAAATAAGAGGAAAAATATAGTTTTAGAAGATCAATAATATAATGTGTAACTACTATTATCAGGGCCATTTTCCAATACCCGATATCCCATAAAAAAAGTAAGAGCAGAAAAAAATGGACAAGCAAATGGAGGTAGAGATATTTAGATTTTATTTTATGTGCCTCTTTGTGAATTACCCACTTTTTGGGCTGTAGAACAAAATCGCCCAACAAATGTGCCAATAGAAGTTTTACAAATAGCATTAGGCCTGTATTTTGGTTATTTCCGATGAATAGAAAATCAGGAGTTCCTGTACTAGTGAGAGTCGGGCTCTTTTCTGTCTTTGACTTACGGCCGACTGTTGTATCTCTAGTTTTTTTACCATTTCGCGTTGTCGCCAATCTGGATTTTGCAGTGTTAACAGTATAATCTCTGCCGATACTACGCTCCAGGAATCCATAAAATCCAGTGCAAGCTTAAGCATAAGGTTTAAGGTGTTTTCGATGGGATTATCTATGCCAATGCCTAAATTAATTCCTTCTTTTTTCAGATGCGTCAACGTTCTGCCGGATTGCCTGTATGCCGACCCATTTGAATCGGTAACACCGGAGCCTTTATAATCTTCTCCACCCAATCCAATACCGATACGCACATCTAAATTGGGAATAGTCTTAATAAGTGCTTTTATGGTGAGAGCCGTATGTAAGGCTTCTTCAGGAGTAGTGATTAATTGAAACTCATCTCCCCGATATATTTCCCATGTATTGGGAGTTGAGCCCAATTGAGTGAAATAGTCTTTCAGTATTGGCATCCACTTAGTCGTATTTATTCGCTCAGAATTTACAATATCACCCGTTAAAACTGCTATCATTTTTATAAGTAAAAAAGCTAATATATAAAAATATTATTAAATATACTAATATTCACATATATTATTTATAATGCTAATATAAGGAAGCAATAATTTAAAACCATCTTCGCACCAATATGCAGTAATTCTTATAAGCTTTACCAAAGCGTTCCAATAAAGCCTTTTCTTCCAAGGAAATTTGGAATTTATTCATATAACCTACAAAACCTGCAGCGAGTAAAACATTAAAGGCATTTCCAAGCCATAGTCCCCAAGCCAAAAGAAAGACCAATAGTCCCAAATACATCGGGTTCCGGGAATAGTTATACAGTCCTGATGTCACCAGAGTAGAAGCTTGGGTTATCTTTCCTGGATCTACAGTCGTACGAGCTCGATAAAATTGTATAAGCGCCATACTTCCAAGCAGTATTCCCAACACAATAAGTGATTTGCACAAGAATAATCGGCCAAAAAAATCAAATTTCCCAACGGGTAAAAAAAAGTCTAATACCCACATAAGTAGTAGAAAACATAAAAAGACAAGTACTGGTGGTATTTTAAGTTCTAATTGCTTCATAAGAATGGCTCTAAAATTACTACTTTTGAGTTCTTTTATCTCTTGTTAGACGTAATAATATTAAATGGATCTTGTTTTTGCTACTCAAAATAAGAATAAGATAAAGGAAGTAAAACTTCTGCTTCCACCTGAAATCAGCATCCTTTCTTTAGAAGATCTTAATTGTTTTGATGATATCCCTGAGACGGCCGATACGCTGGAGGGTAATGCCAAATTAAAGGCAGATTATATCACAGAGAAATATGCTCTGCCATGCTTTGCAGATGATACAGGTCTTCTAATCGACTGTCTTGACGGTGCTCCAGGTGTGTATTCGGCTCGTTATGCAGGCCCGGAAGCAAATGCAGAAGCAAATATTAAAAAGGTATTAAAAGAAATGACTGGTTGCAAACAGAGATCTGCAAGGTTTATCACTTCCATAGCACTAAATTTAAACGGCAGCACCCTTTACTTCAATGGTAAAGTGGAAGGACGAATAAGTATAGAAAAAATGGGTGAAAATGGTTTTGGCTACGACCCAATTTTTATCCCCGCCGGATTTGAGCAGAGTTTTGCGCAAATGCCTATTGACAAAAAAAATAGTATTAGTCACCGGGGAAAGGCACTTGAACTATTGTGCGATTATCTTATAAAAACATTATAACTTATAAGTGTCGGTAGTAAATAAATAAGAGTATCTTTGCGCCTTCAATTAATGCCGCTGGTATAGCATGTGTTGCGCTGAGTCTCTTGAGGTTAGATGAACAATCGCTCTATGCAACATGGATATTTGCGATTAAGTAAATTAACGTTTTATGACAAAATTTAAGGCGCTAGGGCTAGATGAACCCCTATTAAATGCCATTACAGACTTGGGTTTTGACACCCCATCTGAAGTTCAAGAAAAATCAATTCCCTTATTACTAAACGACGAAATCGATCTGGTGGCACTTGCCCAGACAGGTACAGGGAAAACAGCTGCCTTTGGCTTTCCGTTGATTCAAAAAATTGATAGTGCTAGCAGAACTACCCAAGGATTAATACTATCTCCAACAAGAGAGTTATGCCTGCAAATCACAAGCGAAATGCAGCTTTACTCCAAATACGTAAAAGGCCTCAATATTGTGGCAGTATATGGAGGTGCCAGTATTACAGAGCAGGCGCGTCAGATAAAGAGAGGTGCACAAATCATTGTTGCAACTCCAGGCCGTATGAAAGACATGATTGGCAGAGGTATTATCGATATTTCGAAAATAGACTATTGTGTTCTGGATGAAGCGGATGAGATGTTAAATATGGGCTTCTACGAAGACATAAAAGACATTTTATCGAATACCCCTGAGACCAAAACCACCTGGCTGTTTTCTGCAACTATGCCTAAAGAAGTTGCCGCAATTGCCAAAAAGTTTATGTACAAACCAGCTGAAATAACGGTAGGCTCTAAAAACTCTGGAGTTGATACGGTACAGCACGAGTACTATACGGTCGGTGGAAGAGACAGGTATCCTGCCTTAAAAAGATTAGCAGACGCCAACCCAGGAATTTTTTCAGTAGTTTTTTGCAGAACAAAGAGAGATACCCAAAAAGTAGCGGAAAAACTAATTGAGGACGGGTATAATGCCGGGGCGTTGCACGGTGATTTGAGTCAGAATCAACGCGATTTGGTCATGAATGCTTTTCGAAAGAAGCAAATTCAAATGTTAGTAGCAACCGATGTGGCAGCGCGTGGTATCGATGTTGACGACGTTACCCATGTTATTAACTACCAGTTACCAGACGAGATAGAAACCTATACCCATAGAAGCGGACGAACAGGTCGGGCTGGTAAATCGGGTATTTCTATGGTAATCATTACAAGAAGTGAACTTCGCAAAATTGGTGCTATTGAAAAAAAGATCCAGCAGAAGTTTATTAAAAAGAAAATCCCAACAGGCATAGAGATTTGTGAAATTCAGTTGTATCATTTGGCCAATAGAATTCGCAATACCGAAATTAACGAAGAAGTTACCAATTACCTGCCTGCAATACATGATGTATTGGAAGGACTAGACAGAGATGAATTAATTCGAAAGATTGTATCCGTAGAATTTACAAGATTCTTCAATTATTACAATAGAAGTAAGGATCTGAACACTCCTGATGGCGACCAAAAAAAGAATAAAGGGAATGACTTTATATCCGATTCTGGCTCTGTTAGATATTTCATAAATGTTGGGGAGCGCGATGGCTACGACTGGATGTCTTTAAAAGACTTCCTGAAGGACACCTTATCCTTAGGAAAAGATGACCTCTATAAAGTAGACGTAAAGGATAGTTTTTCTTTTTTTAATGCGGATGTACAGTTCAAGGATTTTATCCTAGAAACCTTTAATGACTTTAAAGTAAAAGGTCGTTTTATCAATGTAGAAGTATCCGACAACCCTGGCGGAGGCAGAAAAAGAAGAAGGGACAAAGACTCTAGAAGATCGAATGATAAATACGGAGGAGGCTCCCGTAGAAAAGGCAAAAAAAAGGACACCTCTGGTTTTAAAGGAGGAGGAGGTTCAAGAAGATCTACTTCTTCTGGCAGGAGAAGCAAAAAAAGAGATGGTTTCTATTAGTTAATTCTATAATAAAAATTGGTTAGAGATACCTTTTTTTACTTAATTCGTGCATTATAGTTGCACCATCCTGTATGAAAAGATTTTATTTATTTTCTTTTTGTTTACTTACTCTTTTAGGATTTTCTCAAGAGGCAGAACAAGATACTATGGTTCAGGAATTTGAAGCAGTGGTTGTCAACGCTCAGTCTAGCAGTCCTTTAGAAAGCGTCCATGTAGTCAACTTAAATAGGGTGGTTGGAACGATTACCAACAAGAAAGGAGAATTCACCATTTCAGCTTCCGTAAATGACACCTTGTATTTTTCTTATTTAGGTTTTAAATCGCAAAAAATAAGAGTGACCAACGATATGTTTCGGTTTAAGGATACAAAAATTGCCTTAACAGAATTGGCATATGCCTTAGAAGAAGTCGTGGTACGCCCCTATTCACTTACAGGGTATTTGGAAATTGACATCAAGAATTTACCTATAAACAATTCCTATCAATACAGCATTTCGGGTTTACCAACAAGCTATGAAGCCGGTAGTAAGAGTCCGGGTGCAGTGACTAAAGTACTTGGCTCCATACTGAATCCGGCCGACTTGCTCAGAAATTTATTTGGCAAAAAACCGGCGCAAATGAGAAAGATGCGTCAAATTAAGGAAGACGATGACATAAGAGATCTATTGGCTTCTAAATTTGACCGGGAAACGCTAACAGAGTTATTACAGTTAGAAAAAGCAGATCTGGACGACATCTTATCGAATTGCAACTATTCCACCTCCTTCATTAAAACAGCCAACGATCTACAAATTTTAGATGCCATAAGTAGCTGTTACGAAGAGTACAGAGTATTGAATCGCAAATAAGCGGAAATAGAAGATTCTGTATTTTTTCCTGTAATAAAAAGATGCTTCGTGCTATGTTCGGTATCTCTTACAAATAAATTTCATTTTACCATATTCATTTTATAGCTTTAAGAAAAATCTACCAAAATGAAAAAACTATTCTTTTTCTTTACAATCATTGTATTTTTTTTAAACTGTAAAGAAAAGAATCTAATCGAGGAAAAATCCATTTCTAAGGAGGTGGCTATCCACGAAACAACTGCTGTGGCAAAAGTCCCTTTCGTATGGGAAGGAGCTACCATATATTTTTTACTTATTGATCGTTTTAATAACGGCAACCCCTCTAACGATATAAATTTTGAAAGAACAAATGAAACTGGCGTATTAAGAGGTTTTATGGGGGGAGATATTCAAGGAATTACACAAAAAATAGAGGAAGGGTATTTCACCAAATTAGGGGTTAATGCCATTTGGTTTACCCCGGTAGTGGAACAGATTCATGGAGATACAGAGGAGGGAACAGGGAATACGTATGGGTACCACGGATACTGGACAAAAGACTGGACTTCCCTGGACCCAAATTTCGGAACACGAAAAGATCTTGAAGACCTCGTAAAAGCAGCACATAAAAATCAAATTCGGGTGGTTATGGATGTAGTTATTAATCATACTGGTCCTATAACTGAAGAAGATCCTGTATGGCCAGACACATGGGTAAGAACCTCCCCTACCTGCGATTTCGAATCGTATAAAACTACCACCAGTTGCACCTTGGTGGACAACCTTCCGGATATTTATACCGAATCTGACGAACCCGTCGAACTACCAGACGCTTTATTGGCCAAATGGAAAGAAGAAGGCCGGCTAAGTAATGAGCTCGATGAATTACAATTGTTTTTTGATCGAACGGGATACCCAAGAGCTCCCCGATTTTATATTATAAAGTGGCTAACAGATTATATAAATGATCTCGGAATTGATGGTTTTAGAGTCGATACCGTAAAACATGCAGACGAGCACACCTGGGCAGAACTTTACGCACAGGCCTCCTATGCCTTTGAAACCTGGAAAAAGAAACATCCAAATGAGGTGCTCGATCAAAATCCATTTTATATGGTTGGTGAGGTATATGGATATGAAATTACTAGTGGCAGAACATATGATTTTGGGGATAAAAAGGTAGATTACTTTGATCATGGTTTCCAGAGTCTTATAAATTTTGATTTGAAAAAAGATACCCTGGCCAGCTATGAGAAAATTTTTAAAAAGTACAGTAAACTTTTAAACACTAAATTGAATAACAAAGGCGTCGTCAATTACTTAACCTCACACGACGATCAAAGTCCGTACGACCAACACAGAAAAAACGGCACCAAAGCGGCAAATTTATTATTACTCGCTCCGGGCACGGCACAAATTTATTATGGCGATGAATCGAATAGAGATTTAACCATAGAAGGAGCCGTGGGAGATGCTACGCTTAGGTCTTTTATGAATTGGGAGGATATCGAAACTAATCCAGAAACACAGGGTGTCTTAAATCATTGGCAAAAGCTGGGTACATTTAGAAAAAACCATCCTTCAATTGGTGCTGGAAAACACAGACGTCTCGCTAAAAAACCCTATGTTTTTGGAAGGACGTTTATTAAAGATGATTACAAGGATAAAGTAGCTATTGGTCTGAATCTTCCAAAAGGCAAAAAATACCTCTGGGTAAAAGGTTTTTTTGGTAATGGTACCAAGTTATATGACGCCTATTCCGAAACCGAAGTTGTGGTGAAAAACGGACAGGTTATGCTAGACAATCCGCATACAATAGCCTTGCTAGAGGTGACTCCCTAAGAGTTCGAGTGAAGTGCCATTCTGTTCCCCTCAGAATCTTTAAACAAGGCCATAAAGCCATGTCCCTCTCCAATCGCCGTTTTCGGCTGAAGCACTTCACCACCGTTGCTTGCTATTCTATCTAATTCTATGGATACATCCTTGCACGCAAAATAAAGAAGCGGACCTTCTGAAATACTTGGCTTATACATTTCGTGTTTCACCAAGGCACCCGAAGTCGCAACGGCATTCGGTAAACTAGGAAACCATCCCATTAGGAAACCCCCAAAATCGTTAATAGAAATTTCAATATCAAAAACCTTCTCATAAAAGGCTTTTGCCCTATCCATGTCCGTAACGGGTATCTCAATCCAACTTATTAAACTCTCTCGCATGGTCCTTATTTTCTATTATTTTTCCAAAATACCTTTAAGGCTCTGAAGCCCTTCTTCAAAATCTTTCCCAACCATTTTATCCATATTCATAAATAGCATCATAATATTCATCGGGAACTTATTCTTTCCAGAAAATCCCCACACGACTTCTGTATTTCCGCTATCTACTTCATTTACTTTGAGGTATGCATCGGATTCCGACTTATAGGGTTTAAAGAATCGAAGTTGACTTTCAATAATCTGATTATCAATTATTTTGGTGATTTCCTGCTCACCACTTCCAACTTCTTTATTCCCTTCCCATTTACTGATAATGCCAACCGTTCCGTCTACTCCTATAAAGTCTTTCTTCATATTGGGATCCTTTTTCATCCAAGGGCTCCAGTCGTCCTGATTTTTGAGATATTTAAGATATTCGAACACATCCGCTACAGGCTTACTAACTTGTATCGAACGACTTACATTGTAAGTTTTTGGACCAAGTAGACCTAAAACAACAATGAGAAAAATAATGGCACCTAGTATGTATAAAAATATAGTCATAGTGTTGAAAATTAATTGGTTGTACTTAAAGATACTAAAAAATTATAGCATGCTGTAGTACCGTTCGATTATTTGGTTGCAAGATTTTATAGATTTCTTGGTCCAGTCTAATCGCTTGTCTAAAATTTCCTCTGGCTTCAGGTGCCAGTCTGTGTTTTCCCGTTTAAGCCTGCTCGTTAAATGGTATAAGACAATGCCAGCAGCCACAGAAATATTGAGGCTCTCTGTAAACCCTTGCATGGGTATTTTAAGGTAGTCATCTGCCAGTCTGAATGCGTCTTTGGATAAACCATCCCGTTCTGTACCAAAGAGAATTGCAGTGGGTTGTTGCAAACTAATCGTGTCCAAACTATGCCCTTCTTTGCCAGAAGTCGTGGCCACTATACGATATCCTTTTTCCTTTAGATGTAATACACAGTCCTCTGTCTTTTCATATCGTGTAATATCTACCCATTTTTCTGCACCCATTGCAATATTTTTGTCTAATCTATTGCCAAACTTGGTTTCGATTACATGCAATTCCTGAATGCCGAAGATATCACAACTTCTGAGGACTGCACTGGTATTGTGAAGTTGGTAGACATCTTCCATAGCTATAGTTAAAAATTTCGTTCGCTGCCCCAAAACCTCTAAAAAACGCTGCTTCCTGTCCTCTGTGAGCAGGGATTCCAAGTAATGTAATAGCGCCATGTCTACCATAATTCTAAGATAAGAAAAACACGTATATTTAATTATAATTTAAGTGATGCAAAAAATTGTTGTCCTCAGTGGTGCCGGGATGAGCGCCGACAGTGGAATCAAAACGTTTAGGGATGCAAATGGCCTTTGGGAAGGGCATGATGTTATGGAAGTAGCTTCTCCCGAAGGGTTTAGCAGGAATCCTGCTCTGGTTTTGGATTTTTACAACCAAAGAAGGCGTCAGCTATTGGAAGTATCTCCAAATCCTGGTCATTTGGCGCTTGCAGATTTAGAAAATTATTATGCGGTAGACATAATTACACAGAACGTAGATGATTTGCACGAAAGAGCCGGAAGTACTAATGTTTTACACTTGCATGGAGAACTATTAAAAGCCAGAAGTATAAACAATCCGAATAGCAGTATACCGTGGAAAGAGGATATATTGCTTGGACAAACTGGAGAAGATGGCGTGCAATTAAGGCCCGATATCGTATGGTTCGGAGAAGAGGTGCCATTGCTTCCTTTTGCCGCAGAGCTCACCTCACAGGCTTCTATCTTAATAATAATCGGAACATCCCTGCAAGTATATCCAGCAGCAGGACTCATCCACTACGCCTCAGAAAGCTGCAAAAAATACTTTGTGGACCCCAAACCGAGTATTGAAGAAGATTATAGTGCGAATCTCAAGATAATAAAAAGAACTTCTGCGGAAGGTGTACCACAATTAGTAGAACAACTAATTCAGGCAGTAAGATAAAAAGGCAGTTCACAGCGTTTCCGCTTTCCAATACGTTGGATTTATTGTGTTAAATTTTGGGCACCTTTTAAATTTACAGAACTTATGACTTATTTTAAACGACATCAACGGAAGTCTGAAAACCTGCAAATACCCTACTTGTGACTACTGAAAATTTAGTTTCACTTTTAAATAGCTGTGATACCAGTATTGTAAAGCGACAAAGCGTTTCAAAGGCCATTATTGAAAATCCGCAAGGTATGTTGCCATTGATGAGTCTAGCCTTTTCGGATAATAAAATAATTGCGTCAAAGGCATGTTGGATTGTGGAGTTTGTCGCGAAACAAGATTTGCGAATGTTGCTGGAACATATAGACTACTTTTGCGAAAATATCCACAAGCTTAGGGACGACTCTTCGGTAAGGCCCATGGCTAAGATATGCGAAATACTTGTCTTGTCCTTTTTTAAATCAAAAGACAGTTTTACCAGAGAAGTATTGACCGAGGAACATTTCGAACATATTACTACGGCTTGTTTTGATTGGTTAATTGGAAACTACAAAGTAGCGAGCAAGGCCTATTCCATGACAAGTCTCTTTTATTTAGGTAAAAAAACAGATTGGATCTGGCCTGAATTAAGGCTGGTAATCGAACAAGACTACGCCAAAGGGTCTGCTGCGTACCAAGCTAGAGGGCGTCAGGTTTTAGGATGGATAAAAAAACAAAAGTGATTGTTTTTTTGAGAACTTACTATGCTTAAAGTTTTTAAAATCAGGGTCAATAAGTATCTTTGCAGCTTTCTAAAACCGTTCAATAATCACTCCTATGTCTTTAAACTCTTTAACCGCTATTTCTCCGATAGACGGACGATATCGATCCAAAACAAAAGCCTTAGCCGCATATTTTTCAGAAGAGGCACTTATCCGATATAGAGTTTTAGTAGAAATTGAATATTTCATCGCCTTATGTGATTTTGATTTAGTTCAATTGCCCCAGCTATCCGACTCTCAAAAAACGGAACTTCGGGCCATTTATAAATCCTTTAGTACCGAAAATGCAGAGGCTATAAAAGAAATTGAAAGTATAACTAATCACGATGTTAAGGCCGTAGAGTATTTTATCAAGGAGCAATTTGATGAAATGGGACTGCAGAAATACAAAGAATTTATCCATTTTGGCCTTACTTCTCAGGATATCAACAATACGGCAATCCCCTATTCCATCAAAGAGGCTGTAGAAGAAGTTTATTTACCGGAGATTCACCAATTATTAGAAACACTTGGAGGGTTTGTCGTCATGTGGAAAGATGTTCCTATGCTTGCGAGAACGCATGGACAGCCTGCATCTCCTACACGACTTGGTAAAGAGATATCTGTTTTTGTAGTTCGGCTTGAAGAACAATTGACCACTCTTAAGAGCATTCCGAATGCCGCTAAATTTGGAGGTGCGACCGGCAATTTTAATGCACACCAAGTGGCTTACCCAAATAAGGACTGGAAGGAATTTGGCAATCATTTCGTGGAAGACAGATTAGGTTTAAAGCATTCATTCCCTACAACGCAAATAGAGCATTACGATCATGCAGCTTCGTTATTTGATTGTATGAAGAGGATTAATACTATTCTTATTGATTTAAATCGGGATATGTGGACCTATATCTCGATGGATTACTTCAAACAAAAAATAAAAGCAGGAGAGGTAGGATCCTCGGCAATGCCTCATAAAGTTAATCCTATTGATTTTGAGAATTCCGAAGGTAACTTAGGGGTGGCCAATGCTCTTTTAGAACATCTTTCGGGAAAGCTTCCTATATCCAGACTCCAGAGAGATCTCACCGATAGTACGGTACTGCGTAATGTAGGAGTACCATTTGCTCATACGATAATTGCATTTAAATCGACATTAAAAGGTTTGAATAAACTCTTACTAAATGAGGAAAAGTTTCAGCAAGATCTTGAAGCAAACTGGGCGGTTGTGGCCGAAGCCATACAGACTATTCTAAGAAGAGAAGGGTTTGCAAACCCATATGAAGCTTTAAAAGGTTTAACCAGAACTAATACAGGCATTACAGAAGAGTCCATTGCTTTATTTATTGATACATTGGATGTTTCTGACACCCTAAAAGCAGAATTAAAAGCGATTACCCCCAGTAATTATACAGGTATTTAATTATTATCCTTTTGGGCTGTAACATAAAGGGTACGATGAAGTAGTATTACCAATACACAAACTGCGCCTGCTACCGCCAGTTTGCAACTGGTGGTCACTGCTATCTCTCCATGATCTGCTTCGCAGTAGTTATACTGCTGCGGGACACTAATAATCCCTGCTACCGCGAGATTCTATCTCGTGGTAATGTTAACACCGTTACCGTCAGTCGGTGACCCGTGATTTAATACAGATTATCCCTTCATTTTGTCTTGATACAAAACGAAGCAAAAGATCAAGAAGGTTTATAGGAAATTTTTGCGGTAGCAAAATCACGGATGCTGCTAACGCTTCATGCTCTTTTTTGCTTTGCAAAACGCACTTCCACTGGCAGCACCGTTATTTCTGATAAACCTTCAATCTTAATGAAAACATTTTAAAAACTTTAACCTTTTTCCTCAGTGTAGTGAGCATAGCCGTTAGGAATTATTGAAGCCTTGGAAATAATTTAGGCTATGCGAATGGTTTTTAAATCTCTTGATTTAAAAAACACCTAGTGAAATCAAAGATTCATGAACACCTTTATGGAAAATAATCAGTTGTGAATAAAAAGTCCCCTTTTTGCATTCCTTTTTGGGGAAG
>CAZWPZ010000305.1:0-3034 GCA_964636005.1 uncultured Eudoraea sp. | reverse complement strand
AGAGGTCTTGAGGCTGTTAAATTACAAGTCGAGGCTGCCAAATATGGCCTTAGAGGACAAGTGTATGCTTCTGTAAAAGAAGCCTATAGGGAAGCACAAAATAAGGCAGGCAATTTGGATTTAATTTATATTGGTGGCAGTGCTTTTACTGTTGCAGAGGTCGTTTAATTTTGTTTAATTTTTTGTTTTGGGGAACAAAAAACTATCCTATATTTGCATCCCCTTAAGGGCTCTTAGCTCAGTTCGTTCAGAGCACCTGCCTTACAAGCAGGGGGTCACTGGTTCGAATCCAGTAGGGCCCACATCATTCAGAAAATCCGTACTGTAAAGTGCGGATTTTTTGTTTCCCGTAGAATGTCAAACTTGTTTGACTATTCGAAGGGAAATAAAAAAATATCCGGTGGCACATGCCACCAGGGATTTTCTAACTGCAGAAGCGGTTTCCGATTGTATGTCTTATCCAATAGAGTGTTCTATAGGAAGAAAACCTATTTCATATAGATTTTTGGATGCTAGAAATAGTAATTTTTCTTCTTAATTGAGATAGAAAAAGATGGCCTATTAAGTGTTTGAAAAAGGCCAGAGCAAATTCCAATATAGAATAACGCAAATAAAAACTAAACCCCCACACCAACTAATAAAAGCCAGGGCTTTACCAACTTTAGTCATATTTTTCTCTAGGACTAATTTTCTTTTAAATATTGCGAATATCAAAAGCCCCAGAATAATATACCCAAGCCAAAACACCCAATTCCAAGAAGATAAAATACCAAAACCAAGGATATACATGTTCTTTTCTAAACTTGCTGTAATTCCGAAATACAGAAAGCCTACAAAGAGTACTACCATAAGCGTTATAGCCCACGGTAACCAAGGAGATTTGTTCTTGTCTGAATGCTTATTTCTTCTTTGTTTACTGTAGCCTATTAGACTGTACAATGGGATTCCCAGAAAACCAATTAAAACAAAGAGCAGGCCAATCGCTAGTGGGATATATACTTGTAGTTCTTTTCCCATCAATAGCGTACTACCTATATCTGCAATTCCTTTGTTATAGGAGATATCAGAAACAAATGCTATAGGTTTGGAATCCTTGAAACAGGCCTCCGCATCCTCCGGAATTCTCGCAGTTCTGTAAAAATCTGTAAGCATATTACTAAAGCAGATATTTTCTCTGGACCAATGACTATTCTCCGGAAATGCCAAAGCAATAGAATTGGTAAGGTATGTTGAAGCGATTCTGGTGTTCGCAGGGGGTGTTATGGGATCGAAAATCCCTGTTTGCATTATTATCGGAATCGTTGAAGAGATAGGAACTTCTTGTAAGCTATCTTGTTGTATGCCCAAATAGGAAGCCTGTTCTCGTTCTGATATGATATCTGGAGATAGGAAATAGGGCATTAGGTTTTTGGTGAAGCTATCGTAGGAAGCGATATCCGTGCTAAGGCCATATTCTGGATTGTCATTGGCATTTATGATTAAATTCATATCACTATTACCTGAGAACATATCTCCAATGGAATTGACAAAATTCTTAATTATCCAGTCTTTTCTGTCGGCCACTGCCTGTATAACAGCGGGTATTATTTCTATCCCAACAGGGCCGTAGGCCAATTGAAAAATACCCTGAGCGATTATGGACCCATCAATAATTACATGGTGATTCTCTATTAGCTTTTGTTCCTCTGGTGCAATTACCAAAGGATTTTCATTATAATATTCAAGTGCTTCGAACAGTTTATTTTCTAAATCGGGATAGGTTGTATTACAATCCGGATCTTGGTTGCATTCTTTGAGAATTAATTGAAGTGAACGCGAAAAGGATCTTAAGGCGTCGTCTTCATAGTTGCGTGTAGTAGGAACCAATCCAAATAAAAAAGCACTTCTAACAGAATTAGGGAAGTTTCTGATCAATCCTTGTGCGTATCTTGTTCCGTAAGAACCTCCTTGGATATTCCATTGCTTTACTCCCAGACTAATTCTAAGATCTTCAATATCCTCTGCAATCTCATCGGATCCATAAGCATTTACATCTACGTTTTCAGCAGATAACGAATCTGAACATGCCGTTAGCACCCGCACAATCTCCCGATTAATCTCTTCCTCTGTTTTTCCTATAAGGGATGCATATTGAAATTCAGGGTCGTCCATAGCCGGACAAAGGTCTGGCTCGGATTTGCCACAGCCGCGGGGATCAAAAAAGACAATATCGGTAAACTCCAGTCTTTTTTTCCAATGGTTCGATGGGGATTCATAATATGCCGCTGCCCGGGTCATTCCACCTCCGGGGCCACCAGGTAGGAAAAGTATTGGGTTGTCTAATTCTTTTTGATGGGAACCTTTTAGAATACAGAATGCAATCTTAAGTTCTCTCGGGTTGGTAGAATTTCTAGTTTCTGGAACAATTATATATCCAAATTTCAACTTCTCTTTAAAGGTATCCGAAGTCGGATATGGATAGTCTGCCCATTGAATTTCTCTCTTTTCTCCCTGAGAAAAAACAGACGATACATACGAAATAAAAAGAAGTAAGATACATATTAAATGGAAAGCGCTTCGAGATCTCATTATAGATACTTATTATTCAGTAAGATAGGAAATTAGGTTTAGCAATGATTCATATAAGAAGGAAAAAATAAATGGGATGGCGGATATTGCTATGGACTATGCAGGGAATTATACGAAGCTATCATGTGCCTGTTCTGTTGAATTTCTAAAATAAATAGATCAGGATATCGTTAGATAGTAGAATGAAAACAGTATAAGTATGTCGAATAAAATAGTCTTAGGAGTTACTGTATTTATAATGCTATTTAGTTTTACCAACTGCGATAAGGTGGATGAACTTACCAAGTTTAATATGGACTATCAAACCGAGGTTGTAATCCCATCGAGCACAGGAGTTAGTTTGCCCTTTAATGTAATTTCACCTGAAGTAGAGACAGATTCCGAAGCTGAATTTGCAATAAACGATACTAGAAAAGATCTTATTGAGGACATACGACTTCGCGAATTAAATCTTCGTATAAAAGCC
>CAZWPZ010000304.1:0-2773 GCA_964636005.1 uncultured Eudoraea sp. | reverse complement strand
TAAAAGATTTGCCTCATTGCTCGAAAAACGCATATTCTCCCACTGAAACCCCAAGGCTATTGTGAGGAGAGTAATAAGAAATAAAATAAGTATTCTATTTCTAAGGATTATCCTGGCAACTCTTGCCCAAAAGCCTTTTGTCAGTTTTGCAACCATCAGTCCGTTATATGATTTAGTATACGTCCATCTAGACTTTTGTTAAGGTAGGCCAAAAGGTATGGATATGAAAATTTAAGAAAAAATGGCATAATCTGTTACAACCAAAAGCTTTGATATAAGTGATTTAGTAAGCGGCAAAGGTAGAAAACCATTGGCATCGAACCTAAACTGCACCGTATTAATATGCGTAATACCATATTAATATTTTAATTTTAGTAGGATTGTAGTAGTTAGGACTATAAATAGGTTATTCTAAGTTCCGGATAGACTTTAAAGTAAATTCAAATGTATGCGTGGTAAATCGAAACCAGCACAAAGAAATGCTAATAAAAAGAAATACAGGAGGTTTGCAATTATTTTTTACCGATCCTTAATCGTACTCTTGGTAGTAACCTTAATTGCGGGAATAATTGGAATATATCTATTTGCTTGAAAGTAAATGAATTTCTGAAAGTTGCAGTTAAACTTTCATTATATCCGCTTCTTTAATTTGTAAAATGCCATCCACCTTATTGGTATATTTATTGGTCATTTCCTGAATATCAATCTCTGCGTTCTTTTCCCAGTCTTCAGAAACACCCAAAGATTTAACTTCTTTATTGGCATCCTGTCTCGCACTTCGAATGCTTATTTTTGCTTCTTCAGCTTCAGATTTTGCCTGCTTCACCAATTGTTTTCTCCTTTCTTCTGTCAATGGAGGAACATTTATTATGATCATTTCTCCGTTGTTCATAGGATTAAATCCCAAGTTAGCATTCATTATGGCTGTCTCTATTTCCGATAGCATACTTTTCTCCCAAGGTTGGACAGAGAGTGTCCTTCCATCAGGTGTATTGATGTTAGAAACTTGCGACAACGGTGATTGGGAACCATAATAGTCTACCATAACGGAGGCTAACATGGCCGGACTAGCTTTTCCAGCTCGTATTTTTACTAATGCTTTTTCTAAATGCTCAATGGCATTGTCCATACTTTCTTTTGCCGCATCTAAAATAAATGTTATTTCTTCATTCATAACCTAAAATTATAACTTAAGATTTAGGATGACTCCTTATAGATTAACAACAGTTCCGATGTTTTCACCAGAGACTATTTTTAACAAATTTCCTTTTTTATTCATATCAAATACAACAATAGGTAACTCATTTTCCTGACTTAAAGTGAATGCCGTAGTATCCATTACTTTAAGGCCTTTGGTAAGTACCTCATTGAAACTTAGTGTATCAAATTTAGTTGCGGTTTTGTCTTTTTCAGGGTCGCTGGTATAGATGCCATCTACTCGTGTGCCTTTCATAATGACATCAGCTTCAATTTCTATGGCCCTTAAAACGGCCGCTGAATCAGTAGTGAAATAGGGATTCCCGGTTCCTCCTCCAAAAATAACAACTCTACCTTTTTCTAAATGCCTCATGGCCCTCCTTCGAATAAAGGGTTCTGCTACTTCGTTGATTTTTATGGCTGATTGTAGTCTTGTTTGAACCCCCTTGTCTTCAAGAGCACTTTGTAGAGCCAAGCCGTTAATGATGGTCGCTAACATGCCCATATGATCACCTTGTACCCTATCCATTCCTTTGTTCGCAGCAGCCAATCCTCTAAAGATATTACCCCCTCCAATGACAATTGCCAGTTCAACGCCCAAGTCGACAGTTTCTTTGATCTCTTCGGCATATTCCGACAGTCGTTTGGCGTCTATTCCATAATTTTGATCGCCCATCAAGGCTTCTCCACTTAGCTTAAGAAGGATTCTTTTGTATTGCATGTTGTACTTTCCAGTTTCGCAAACAAAAATAATCAAAAATATTTATGAGAACTGCCCGTTAATAGGTTTAATATCTTGGCAATAGTTATATTTAGGGTATTCCTTTGATCGGTTTCCCGGCTATGGTGCAAAACTAAATGCATATGTTCTATAAAAAAATAATAGGTATTTTCTCAGTTCTACTATTGCTTATAAGTTGTGGTAGTTCTAAATCAGTTACAGTAGCAAAGGATGGGCCAATCAGAGCCGAAATAGACCTTGTGGCTGTAGATGAGGATAGAGTAAAAGTTACTATAGACCCTGGAAGGTTCACGAGTAAAAACACCTCATTTTTTATTCCCAAAACCGTACCGGGGACCTATAGCCTGGATGATTATGGTCAGTATATCGAAGACTTTAAGGCATTGGATTACAACGGACAAGAGCTTATGGTTGTCGCCAAGAATTTAAATGAATGGTATATAGAAGACGCTGCAAAGCTGGATAAAGTCACCTATTTCGTTAACGATACCTATGACACGGAGACGCAGACTGTGAATCCTGTATTTTCACCAGCGGGGACTAATATTGAAGAAGGGAAGAACTTTGTGTTAAACCTCCATGGGTTTATCGGATATTTTAAAGACAATTTGGAACAGCAGTATATGCTCCAAATTAGTTCCCCTGAAAATTTAAAACCCGTATCTTCATTAAATGCGGATGCGGATACTTCTTCAAGCACAGTTGATCGGTTTTATGCGAAACGATACTTTGAGATAATAGACAATCCTATTATGTACAATGTTCCCAATGCCTCCTCTTTTATGGTAGACGACATTGAAATAACCATAAGTGTTTATTCCCCAAATGGGCTAC
>CAZWPZ010000303.1:0-2594 GCA_964636005.1 uncultured Eudoraea sp. | reverse complement strand
GAATGTATACATTGGACCTTGCCCACCAACTAAGAAAATAGCATCGTATTCCTTGGTATTTACCTCTGTGATCTTCTTCGTATTTTCTAACATATGCTTAAACCAGTCCAATTGCATGTATCCTAATGAAATTACATCCTGTGCGGAATAACCGCTTTCATCAGTCGGATTAGAATAGCCATCCATTAGTATTTTTCCTCCTTCCGTAGACGCAACTTCAACTTCGTACCCAGCCTCTTGAAAAACATGCAAAGGGTGCGTTAACTCTGCTGCCCAAAAGCCAATAGGCCAGCCCGTTTGCTTTGAAACAGTGGGACTACTTGCCACCATTAAAATTTTACCTTTATAGGGCATCCCGTGAGAATGCACATAACTATTAGTTTCTCGAACTTTAGACTTCATTTTGTTTTCCTTTTTTTTAGATTATTTATTGTTTGTGAGGCTCACGGACTGAATGAAAAAAGCCTCAGCATCGTAAGTCCTAATAGGTTTAACTTTATATCCATTAATTTTTACTTTTAAGGATTATCCAAAATTGAGATATTTACTTACATTTGACAATATACTTCCTCATTTGAGAGGTACTAACTTTTTAGAAAGTATACTGTAAATCAATATATTATGCCTGATTTTATATACAACAACAAAGTGTATTACAATCCTGTAGAATTCGCAATGGATAGAATTGGTGGTACTTGGAAAATGCCTATTCTATGGAGATTAAAAGAAAAAATATTCCGATTCGGGGAACTAAAAAAAGACATTCCCCACATAACCGATAAGATGCTAACTTCTCAATTACGGCAGTTAGAAGCAGAAGGTTTTATTAATCGGAAAGTATATGCAGTTGTTCCACCAAAAGTAGAATACTCGATTACGGAAAAGGGAAAAACGGCTATTCCAATTATTGAAACCATCAGGAATTATGGCCTTGAACTAATGGAAAAGGAAGGTTTAATAGAAAAATAAAATGTCGCAGAGTAATGATTATGCAAAAGTTCTTCCTAAATAGTCAATCCAGGCATATTCAAACTGTTATCCTTTAGCTTTAATCCAATCAAGCGAATTCAAAATTTTAACCTATTGATAATAAGAATCAGGAATCTTAACTTCTATTAAATGGTTAGTTTTGATTTCCAAAATCAGCTTATAAACAAAATAAAAATAGAAGAATGAACTTAAAGAAATGTTTTACCCTGTGCGTTTTAGCTTTAATATGCCTTTCTGTAATACCTGTGATAGCCCAGCATCATCATGATGGTTTACATCATTGGGAAATCCCTAGTATGGATCCAGATAGAATTATGCTGACATTCCATGGGGACCCAGTAACAAGTCGAGCAGTCACCTGGCGTACAGACACAAACATTTCTAAGGCAGTTGCCCAAGTTGCAGAGGCAACAGTGAATTCAAAATTCGAAGACAATGCCATAACCATAGATGCAGTTACCGAGCAATTTGATTTGGGTTTGTACAAAGGGAACACCTCCTTGATGGTCCATTATCACAGCGTTGTCTTCGAAGGGCTGCAACCAGACAAACTTTATGCATATCGTGTTGGTGATGGCAGCAATTACTGGTCTGAATGGATTCAATTTCGTACCGCAAAAATGGGTTACGCCCCAACTAAATTTGTGTATTTTGGTGATGCTCAAAACGACGTTTTATCGCATTGGTCCCGCGTGATTCGAATGGCTTATCAAACCGCTCCAGACGCTTCTTTCGTAGTTCATGCCGGAGACCTGATAAACAGTGCCCACCACGACTCTGAATGGGCCGAATGGTACAAAGCAGGTGGCTTTATACACAGTCAGTGGACTGCCATTCCTGTAGTGGGCAATCATGAGTTTCGGCCTCTTGAAGAGGGGAATCCCAGACAACTTTCCATACAATGGAGACCACAGTTCACCCTACCTGTCGAACAGAGTTTGCCTTCCGAATTGCATGAAACTGTTTATTCGGTCGATTATCAGGATATGAGAATCATAGTACTTAACTCCAGTCAGAAATTGGAAGAGCAAACGGAATACATTGAAGCGCAATTAAAAAACTCTTCAAAGAAATGGAACATCATCACTTGCCATCATTCGGTGTTTTCCCCTGCAAAAGGCCGGGACTTTCAATTTGCCCGAGAAAATTGGAAGCCCTTGTTCGATAAATACAATGTAGACCTCGTTCTAAACGGACACGATCATACCTATGCCAGAGGGCATGTTCCTGTTAGAAGCTCCGATTCCGATACTGATGGTAATTTGAGTACAATTTATGTAACATCTGTTAGTGGCCCAAAGCAATACGAATTGGACCCAGAGCAAATCAAAGCATACGCCTCAGACGGCTATATGCCGGACAAGTCCGCCGAGCAAACACAATTCTTCCAGGTAATCAGTGTAGAGGAGAATCAACTGACCTATGTTGCCTATACAGCTATGGGGGATGAATATGACCGGGCCGTAATTATCAAAGACTTTAAGACTGGAAAAAAACAACTAAGGCAAAAGGAAGACTAGTTTGTTCTAGTGTACGAACGTAGTCTATTTCCCAAGAAGTGGAGAGATATAAATCCCCATTAATTTTAGGAAGGTTAGTGAAAA
>CAZWPZ010000302.1:0-5894 GCA_964636005.1 uncultured Eudoraea sp. | reverse complement strand
TAGCGATACCAATGAAAACTTTAGATCGAATTCCAACAGGTAAAATTGAAAGAGCCGGACAATTAGTCAAAACCGGAGTCAAAGTAGGTGGGAACTACATAAAATACTATGGGAAGAAGTTGGTAGACCCTACTCAAGATAAAGAAGAGCTCAACCAAGAAAATGCAGCAGACATATATGACGGTCTAAAATCCTTAAAGGGAAGTGCTCTAAAAGTTGCACAGATGCTCAGTATGGAGAAGAATATGCTACCCTCAGCCTACGTGGAAAAGTTTTCACTTGCGCAGTTTTCGGTGCCTCCACTTTCAGCCCCTCTTGTTCGCAAGACCTTTAAGCAGTATTTCAATAAATTTCCCGAGGAAGTCTTTGATACTTTTGAAAAAGATTCTATCAATGCAGCGAGTATAGGTCAGGTCCATAAGGCCTCAAAGGAAGGTAAGGCGCTTGCCGTTAAAATACAGTATCCGGGAGTTGCCCAAAGTATAAGCAGCGATCTTACAATGGTCAAACCCATTGCGGTGAGAACGTTCAATCTAAAAGGAAAGGATTCTGATAAATATTTTAAGGAAGTCGAAAATAAACTAATTGAGGAAACAGATTATAGATTAGAACTTAATCAAAGTAGGGAAATAACCAGAGCATGCAAGCATATACCTAATATTGAGTTTCCCGAGTACTATTCTGAGTTTTCAACAGATAGAATTCTGACCATGGATTGGATTTCCGGAAAACACTTAAGTGAATTTACCAAAACAGAATTTTCGTCCGAAACTGGCAATCTGCTCGGACAGGCCTTATGGGATTTTTATATGTTTCAACTTCATGGTCTGCGAAAAGTTCATGCCGATCCACATCCCGGTAATTTTCTAGTGAGTAAAGCAAACACTTTAGTTGCCATTGATTTCGGTTGCATAAAACACATACCCGATAGTTTTTATACCCCTTATTTTGAGTTGTCCAGAAAGGAAAACATTGAAAATGACGAATTCTTTACATTAAAACTCTATGAGTTAGAGATATTGAGAGTCGATGATACTCCGGAGGAGTTGAAATTTTGTAAAGATCTGTTTAAGGAAATGCTCACCCTATTTACGACTCCTTTTAATGCAGAAACTTTTGATTTTGGAGCGGAGGATTTTTGGAGTAAAATTGCCAGTCTAGGGGAACGCTTAACGAATGACGACTACATGAAAAAAATGAACGGGAACAGAGGGTCTAAGCACTTTCTGTACATTAACAGAACCTTCTTTGGCTTGTTCAATTTACTACATGATTTAAGGGCAAAAGTAGAGGTCCATTCCTACAAAAAGTATTTAGTATAATTGATTTTCTGTCCTTTAGGACTGTTTTTTTAACTACCTTAGATATTTCAATATTATCAAGGAGTCTTGTTCCTGTGAATTGGAAGAAAGGTCCTCTGATTCGATTTAAGCTATTTGTAAAATGTATAATTCAAAAATTTTAGGTCTGGGCTACTATGTGCCTGAAAATGTAGTTACCAATGACGATCTGTCCAAATTAATGGATACTAACGATGCGTGGATCCAGGAAAGAACGGGAATAAAAGAAAGAAGGCATGTTGTCAAAGGAGAGGATACGACGGCAAGTATGGGTGTGAAAGCTGCAAAGATCGCTATTGAGCGTGCCGGATTAGACAAGGATGAAATAGATTTTATTGTATTTGCAACACTAAGCCCCGATTATTATTTTCCTGGTCCGGGGGTACTTGTTCAAAGAGATCTGGGGATTAGTACCGTCGGGGCAATTGATATCCGAAATCAGTGTTCTGGGTTTGTATATGGAATATCATTAGCAGATCAGTATATAAAGAGCGGGATGTACAAAAATGTTTTGGTTATCGGCTCAGAACTCCACTCTTCTGGTCTGGACATGACCACAAGGGGGAGAGGTGTTTCTGTGATTTTTGGGGATGGGGCAGGTGCTGCTGTGTTATCCAGAGAAGAAGATACCTCCAAGGGAATTCTGACTACCCATTTACATTCCGAAGGTCAACATGCAGAAGAACTATCTTTAATTGCACCTGGTATGGGCAAGCGATGGGTATCGGATATTCTAAAAGACAACGATCCAGAAGATACCTCCTACTTTCCTTATATGAACGGACAGTTTGTGTTTAAAAATGCCGTGGTACGTTTTAGCGAGGTAATAATGGAAGGTTTAAAGGCGAATGAACTTGAGGCTTCAGACATCGATATGCTGATTCCTCATCAAGCGAATCTGAGAATAGCACAATTTATTCAAAAAAAGTTTCGATTAGGCGATCACCAAGTATTTAACAATATAATGAAATACGGTAATACCACGGCTGCCTCCATACCTATTGCGTTAACGGAAGCTTGGGAGCAAGGTCTTATCAAAAAAGGTAATTTAGTTGTTTTGGCGGCATTTGGCAGTGGATTTACATGGGGAAGTGCGATAATAAGGTGGTAAAAATCAGACGGTATTGTGGGAAAACAATTTGAAAATATTACTTCGGCCCACCAAGAGTTTATTTCTAAACAAAAAATATTCTTTGTTGCTACGGCTATGGGTAGTGGGTATATCAATTTATCGCCCAAAGGGATGGATGCCTTAAGGGTTATTGGGCCCAATGAGGTATTGTGGCTCAACCTCACCGGTAGTGGAAATGAAACCGCAGCCCATTTAAAGCATGATAAAAGAATGACCATAATGTTCTGTGCATTTGAAGGTAAGCCATTGATCTTAAGGCTGTATGGTGAAGCCCTGGTTTATCATTCCGAGGATATATTCTGGAAGAAGCATATCGATTTGTTTCCTGATATTCCAGGAAAAAGACAGTTAATCCATTTAAAGGTAGATATGGTACAAAACTCCTGTGGCATGGGAGTTCCCTTAATGGATTACAAAGAAGAGAGACAATTACTCGATACCTGGGCTAAGGGAAAAGGGGAAACAGGATTAAAGGAATACTGGCAGCTAAAAAATACTGCCAGTTTAGACGGTCTACCTACGGATATTACAAAAGAAACATAAAACAGCTGCACTTAGGATAGCAGAATTAAATCAATTAGAATATCCGTAAACAAGAGCCTTGATCTTCCATGCTTTTCAAAATGTTTAAAGAATGCCTCCTCCTCCTTGTTTAGTATTACTATCTCTTCTTTTTCTTTGGGATGCTCGGTTCTTACCACTTCCGAATCTATAGGATATACCGGTATAAACTGTCGGACTTTCCGGATTGAAGTGTCCTCTTTGGGCGAATGGTTTATCCGCTTCAAACGAAAATTGCATGGTATTAAAGATATCATTTACGTTTACACTGAGCGTACCTTTGCCTTTAGCAAAACTATAGCGGGCACCCAGATTGACAAAATACATAGGATTTACATCGAACTGAATGGTCCTATTCTTCCCCCTGTAGAACCCAAACAACTGAAAGGTGAGGTTCTTTGTTGCCTTAAAACTATTGTTAATCCTAAAGTTGTAAGCGGTGTTGTCTACTTCCACCTCTTCCGTAATTATGTCTTCCGGGCTAGGAGGGGTTATCGAAGGATCCAGGCTTTCCGTTAGGCCCCTCTGCGTTTGGTGGTAAAGATCAAAGCTGGCATTAAAACTCCACCATTTGGTAAGTTTGTAATTACTGCTAATTTCTAATCCATATGCTGAGGTACGGTCAAAGTTGTCAAAACTTAAAATGATTCTATTGAGATCCAAGGGATCTATATAAACTGCCCGGTTGATTTCGTCCTTAATACTTCTATAGAATATTCCGGATGTCAGGCTTCCATTTTTAAATCTTCGGGTGTAGTTAGTCTCATATGACATGGTAAACTGCGGTAATAGATTAGGATTACCAAAGGATGATATTAATGGTGTGGCCCACTCTCTTATAGGGTTGACTTGCGTAAGACCAGGTCTATCTACACGCCTACTGAAACTGAATTGATATTGATTTTTTTCGGAAGGATTATAGGTAATAAAACCAGAAGGATAGAATTCGGTATACTTATCTGTAAATGTTCTGACCTGATTGGTATCTGCTTTTACTTCGACGTCTTCAGCTCTCAATCCAACTTGGTACGACCATTTCTCATAGCGTTGACCAAAAGTTGCATATAAGGAATAAATATCCATCCCGTAGATAAAATCTGTAGAAGGAGTAGGTACGAGCTCGCCACCAGGTGTAAAAGACAAGCCAGTTGAAGAATAGGCAACATCTGTTTCAAAAGTTCTTAATTCCGCTCCTAGTTCTAATTTAGATAGAGAATCTATTGGATTAACATAATCCAGATTGATAATGGTTTGTGTCCTTTTTGTGTCAACAAAATCCATATAATCGGGAAATGGCGTTGCTCCGGTAGAATTAAAGTTCGCATTTTCATCCTCATTATATCTATTTAAGTCGGCCTCTAATTCAATACTATGCCCTTCTTTAGCAAAATTATGTTTATAGTCAAAATTGTACTGTTGGCTATGGTTGTCATTGTCGTTATTGAATGCTTGAGAAGTATTTCTGGCCATATCCTGTAAATAGTTGACAACTGTAAGTCCAGTAGTTACCCCGTCAAAAAAATTCTGATTGGTAAAAAAAGAAAAGGTATTGCGATCATTTAAATAGAAATCTAAACCTACCTTGATAAGATTGGATTTGCGATCGTCTATAAAATCAAAAATTTGTTCGGAGTCTTCTTCAAAACGATAGATGTAACCATCATTTACATATTTACCGACCGTATTTCCATAATTTCCATAAATATTTAATTTACCATTGCGATAGTTTAGGTCTAACGAACTATTGAATTTAGCTTCCTCTCCTACGGTTAAACCAACATTGGCATTCCCGTTAAATCCAATATTTGCGTTTTTGTGCAGGACAATGTTTATAATACCACTCATTCCTTCGGGATTGTATTTTGCCGATGGATTGGTGATTAATTCAATCGACTTAATCGATGTGGATGGTATTTGTCTTAATAATTGAGCTACGGGCACATTTGTGAGTTTACCATCTACCATAACTCTTACATTAGTATTTCCGCGAAGTGAAAGTTCACCTGTTTGTTGATCGACGTTTACAGAAGGTATATTGTTCATTATTTCAGAAGCGGTAGCACCTGCCGTGGTCAGATCTTTACCGATGTTTACTACTTTTCTGTCTAATTTTTGTTCAATGGTAGTTCTCTCTGCAACTACTTCAACACCAGACAATTCTTCTGCTTCTTCTTCTAATTTAATTAGACCAACGTTGAGGGTGCGTTTGTTTTCCGTTACCTCTATTTTTCGAACATAGGTCTTATATCCAATAAACTGTACCTCGAGGATTAAGGCTCCATCTGGTAATTTCTTCACTTCAAAGTTTCCATCTTCCGTTGTAATACCCCCGGTAACGGTAGAATTGTCGCTGGCAAGTTTAATTACAACAGCTGCATAGGCAATGGGTTCTTGGCCTTTACTGTCTACTACCTTGCCTATAATGCTTCCGATTTTTGCGTTGGGTTCTGTTGCTTTATCTTCTGCCCAAGTAAGGGCATGAATAAAGAGGGCACTAAGAATTACTACAATTCTCATGATTGTTCGTTTTTTGATTGATTGATTTGATTGATGTTACTGAGTAGACGATAAAAACTATTTATTGTTACTTAATTTGGAGGTTTTAACAAATAAAGTTGTCCTTGAGAATGAAACCAGACAAGCCTTAATCGTCTTATAAACATTGGATTAACTCAATTTTTTTAATTGTAAAATATTCCGAAAAATTTGTGGCAACGAGCTGTAAGTAAAAAATAAAACCCCGACATAAAGCCGGGGTCTCTTTCGTTGATATACCATACTAAACACTAACCATTAACTATAAAAACATGGTAAAATCAACGATATTTGTGCACTGCATATAAGAAAGACGAAAAGAAATA
>CAZWPZ010000301.1:0-4153 GCA_964636005.1 uncultured Eudoraea sp. | reverse complement strand
TCTGGCGGTATCTCGGATAGAAGATTTAGCTGCCATGGTGCCATAGGTAATGATTTGCGCCACCTGATTTGCTCCGTATTTTTCAATGACGTAATCCATCACTTTGCCTCTTCCTTCGTCATCAAAGTCGATATCAATATCGGGCATGGAAACCCTATCCGGGTTTAGAAAACGCTCGAAAAGCAAGTCGTACTTCAGGGGGTCAATATTGGTAATCCAGAGACAATAGGCGACTACAGACCCCGCTGCAGAACCTCTTCCGGGTCCTACTGAAACTCCCATTTTTCGGGCTTCTCTTATAAAGTCTTCTACGATTAAGAAATATCCCGGATAGCCTGAATTTTCAATCGTCTTAAGTTCAAAATCGATACGTTCCTCAATTTCTTTTGTAATCTCACCGTATCTTTTTTTAGCACCCTGGTAGGTAATATGTCTTAAATACTTGTTTTCCCCTCTTTTCCCACCATCTATTCTATCCTCATCAACCACAAAAGACTCGGGAATCTCAAAATTTGGAAGTAGTACTTCACGAGCCAATTCAAAAGGTTCTATTTTATCAATTACTTCCTGTATGTTGATAATAGACTCTGGAAGATCTTTGAAGAGGTTTTTCATTTCTTCCGTTGTCTTAAAATAATACTCCTGATTTGGCAGCCCATATCTATACCCTCTGCCTCGTCCGATTGGAGTAGTTTGTTTTTCCCCATCCTTTACACAAAGCAGAATATCGTGCGCATCGGCATCTTCTTTTGAGCAGTAATAGGTATTGTTAGTTGCAACGAGTTTTATATTGTGTTTTTCAGCAAAGGAAACCAAGACCATATTTGCCCGGTCTTCGTCTTCTTGTCCATGCCTCATTATTTCAAGATAAAAATCATCTTTAAACACTTCTTTCCACCATAGCAAGGCCTCTTCTGCTTGTTTTTGTCCAATATTTAAAATCTTCGAACTTATTTCACCATAGAGATTCCCACTAAGAACGATAAGGTCTTCCTTATATCGCTCAATGATACCTTTGTCTATTCTAGGAACGTAGTAAAAGCCATCTGTATAGGCCATGGAGGACATCTTAGCGAGATTGTGGTAGCCTTTTTTATTCTTTGCCAAAAAGACGATTTGATATCCATAGTCTTTTTGGTTTTTATTTTTGTGGTCCTCGCAAACAAAAAACTCACAACCAATAATCGGTTTTATTGGTTTTAATATATCAGTTTCATCCTGGTTATTTTCTGCACTGTCTGCGACTTTTTTGTTATGTGCCATAACTTCTTTGACAAAGTGAAAAGCACCCATCATATTGGCGTGATCCGTAAGTGCAACTGCCGGCATTTTTTCCTCTGCAGCGCTTTTAACCAAGTCTTTTATGTTGATGGTAGATTGAAGAACAGAAAACTGAGAGTGGTTGTGGAGATGAACAAATTCTACATCTTCCAAAGACCGGATATTCTTGTTTAAATCAACATCCGATATCGCATTTTGTTCTTGGGCTTCCTTGTTTTTGGCAATTTTTTCGGAAGCTTTCTTTAGATTCTTATGCTTTAGGCCAACTGGGGCAATAGGCTCCGGATTTACCTCAGTAAACTCTTTGTAATAGTCTGTGGTTACCTGTAATTCTTCCTGAGAAAAAATCCCTTTTCTAATGAGTTCGAAGAAACATCGGGCAGTTGCTTCCACATCGGCCGTAGCATTGTGCGCTTCTTTAAAAGGACTTTTAAAAAGAAACTCATGTAACTCCGTTAAGGTAGGGAGTTTAAATTTTCCACCTCGGCCTCCCGGGATTTTACATAATTCGGCTGTTTTTTCGGTACAGGTGTCTAGTATTGGCTGTTTTTCTAGCGGATTGTTTTGGTTCAACCGATAGAATTCTGCACCCATTATGTTCATGTCGAAGGTAATATTCTGACCAACGACAAATTTTGATTTCGCTAAGGCAGAGGTAAAAAGATCCAGAACCTCTGAAAGCTCTTTCCCTTCTTTCTCTGCTAGTTCTGTAGAAATACCATGAATCTGTTCTGCATCATAAGGGATATTGAAACCCTCAGGTTTTATCAAAAAATCCTGGTTTTCTACCAAATTCCCCATGGCATCATGCAATTGCCATGCTATTTGAATGCATCGAGGCCAATTGTCTGTATCGCTAACTGGGGCATTCCATCTTTTTGGTAGTCCGGTTGTTTCGGTGTCAAAAATCAGATACATATACGAATGTGTAGGGTAAATAGATAAGGTATAAAAATACGCAAATAGTGCCCAGGTCAATGAAGCATTTATCAGGAGTTATCAACCAGGGTATTTTTATATTCTTGGGTAACTCCTGTATTAATTATTATATTTCCAGCTTAAACCCATAACAAATGTTCCAAGCTGTAGAAAATCGTATTTTTCTTGTATTCTTTGTTCTCCTCATGTGGATTAGTACTCCCACGTGGGCACAAGATGGGAGTTCTAAAAGCCCCAATTTTATTATCATCTTTGCGGATGATTTGGGATATGGTGATCTAAGTTCTTATGGGCATCCAAGTATTAGAACCCCGCATTTAGACCAAATGGCTCAGGAAGGACAAAGGTGGACGAATTTCTATGTGGCGGCAAGTGTGTGTACACCGAGTAGAGCAGCAATTCTTACAGGACGTTTGCCAGTACGCAGTGGAATGGCAAGCAGTAAGCGCAGGGTACTTTTTCCTGATTCGAAAGGGGGGCTGCCAGCATCGGAGATTACTCTTGCAGAGCAATTAAAAGAAGCATCCTATAAAACAGCATGTATTGGGAAATGGCACTTGGGACATAAGGAACCGTATTTGCCAGGCAAACACGGTTTTGACTATTATTTTGGGATACCTTATTCCAACGACATGGATAGGATAGGCAACATGCCTTATCGGGAATATCTTTTACAGGATGATAACAATATCAAGACAGAAGATTTTAATGTTCCTCTTTACCGAAACATGGAGATTATTGAAAGACCAGCGGATCAAAATACCATAACTTCGAGATATACTGCTGAAACCATTCGGTTTATTAAAGAAAACAAAGAATCCCCGTTTTTTGTTTATTTGGCGCATAATTTGCCACATGTACCCTTATTCGTGTCTGAGAAGTTTAAAGGCAGAAGTGCAAGAGGACTGTATGGAGATATTATTGAAGAAATAGACGCTGGGGTAGGGGAAATAGTGCAGGTTTTAAAGGATGAAGGCCTCGATGAAAATACGATTGTGGTCTTTACCTCAGACAATGGTCCCTGGGTAACATTTAAAGAAAAAGGCGGTAGTGCAGGATTACTTAGAGCCGGGAAGGGTACCACCTGGGAGGGAGGCATGAGAGAGCCAGCGATTTTTTGGGGACCAAAACAGATTAAAGCAGGCCTTCGACATGATTTAGGGTCTACCATGGATCTCTATGTTACTTTTAGTCGAATGGCTGGAGTGGATTTGCCTAAAGACCGGATTATAGATGGTGTTGACCTGAGTAAAACCCTTTTAGAAGGAGCTCCAAGTCCCCGAAAAAGTATTCTGTATTACAGAGGTGATGAAATATATGCCATTCGATTGGGGAAGTATAAGGCTCACTATATTACTCAAGGAGAGTACGGACAGTTTGGTGAAAGGGAAGAACATGTGACACCAATACTATATGATCTGCAAGCCGATCCTTCAGAGCAATATCCATTGTCTGGAGATAGGGGTGAATTGTTATCCGAATTTACCAAACTTAAAAACATGCATCAGGCTAAGATGAAGAAAGGAAAAGACCAGCTGGCAGAAAGAGAATAAATATTGTTGGGATAGTTTTGCTAGGATTTAGAAATATATCTATATTTGCACCCCTTTTTAAGGGAAAAAATGAATTAATAATATGGGTCGGGCACCCAACAAAATTAATGTGATATGCCAGTTAGAATAAGATTACAAAGACACGGAAAAAAAGGAAAACCATTTTATTGGGTAGTTGCAGCAGATTCAAGATCCAAGCGCGATGGTAAATTTCTTGAGAAATTAGGTACCTACAATCCTAATACCAATCCGGCAACCATCGATTTAAATGTAGACAAATCTGTAGAGTGGTTAGTAAATGGAGCACAACCTTCCGATACTGCTCGCCGAATTTTGTCTTATAAAGGAGTTTTGTACAAGCACCATCTTTTGGGTGGCGT
>CAZWPZ010000300.1:0-11658 GCA_964636005.1 uncultured Eudoraea sp. | reverse complement strand
ATGATAGCAGGGGACTTGTCTTTGGCTTGTTTAAAAAGATCTCGAACTCTAGAGGCACCAACACCAACAAACATTTCAACAAAATCAGATCCCGAAAGAGAAAAGAAAGGAACTTTGGCTTCCCCGGCAACCGCCTTTGCTAAGAGGGTTTTTCCTGTACCCGGAGGTCCTACCAACAAGGCTCCCTTTGGAATTTTCCCTCCTAAAGAGGTGTACTTGTCAGGATGCTTTAAGAATTCAACAATTTCTTCTACCTCTTCTTTGGCACCCTCCAGGCCAGCTACATCCTTGAAGGATGTTCTGGTATCTGTTTTTTCATCAAAAAGTTTCGCTTTTGATTTACCGATATTAAAGATCTGGCCACCGGCACCACCTCCGGCACCTCCAGACATCCTTCTCATAAGATAGATCCAAATTCCAATAATAAGAACAAAAGGTAAAATGGAAAACAACAATTCCATGAACATATTGGATTCCTTATCGAATTCCACTATGGTATCGAGGTTATTTTCTTTTTTAATTTCTGTAATTTCGTTTTGGAAAATTTGCAAGTCTCCGTAATCTAAGACGTATTGCGGAACAGAACCAGTAGACGGAAAAATTGGTTTTTCCGAAACGTCTTTGTGAACATCCTTGGCCAAGGCTTCATCAGACAAAAATACCTTCGCCTGATTCGTGTTCGTTATAATAAGAATCTTTGTAATATCTCCATTTCGCAAGTATTCTTGCAATTCAGAAGTAGTAGTTTTTTTTGTACTACTCAGATTGTCACTACCTAAGAATTGAAATGCAATTAAGAATATTGCAATTAGGCCATAAATCCACCAACTGCTGAATCTTGGCTTTTTTTGTGAGTTATTTTTATCTTTTGCCATAGTGTTTTTTTACGGATTAAAGCTTTCTACAATTGGTGTAACCTTTGCATCTCCCCATAGGCCTTCCACATCATAGAACTCCCGAATATGTTTTTGGAAAACATGGACTACAACATTAACATAATCTAAAAGCACCCATTCGGCATTTTCAGAGCCTTCTACATGCCAAGGTTTATCCTTAGTAGTTTTGCTAACTGTTTTTTGAATTGAATTTACAATAGCATTCACGTGCGTATTAGACGTGCCATTGCAAATAATGAAGTAGTCGCATACAGTGTTTTCTATTTCTCTGAGATCTAAAAGATTAATTTCTAATCCTTTAACTTCTTCGATGCCATCTAAGATTGAGGTAATTAACTCATCTGTACTGGCTTTCCCTTTCTGCATTCAATTAATTTAATTTCTACAAAGTTATTGTTTTTTTGTTTTCTTAGCTAATGCTTTTACTATAACATTGCAGCAAGAAAACATCTTTCCCATGCAAATAATCAAACTTGATGCCACGGATTCTACGAATTCCTTTCTCAAAGAATTATTTCTATCAGGATCTGGGGAAGATTTTACCGTCGTGGTGGCTAAAAGGCAAAGAAAAGGCAGAGGTCAGATGGGTACTAGGTGGGAATCCGAATATGGTAAAAATCTGACATTTAGCGTTTTAAAGACTTTTTCTGCCTTTAATATAGAAAATCAGTTTTCTATAAACATGATTGTTTCCCTGGCTATCTATAGATGTCTTGAGCAGCTCAGAATACCCGATATTACCATTAAATGGCCAAACGACATTATGTCAGGCAATCTTAAACTCTGCGGCATACTACCTGAAAACATAATTGCTAAGGATAGGCTTAGGGCCTCAATTATAGGAATAGGGCTGAACATTAACCAGACCAATTTTCATAACCTTCCCAAGGCAACTTCCCTTTCAAACAAAACAGGAGAAGTTTATGATGTGGATACCCTATTACAATTAACTTTGGATGAACTACGTCACAGCTTTAATGCTATAAAGGAAAATTCCAACGATCGCCTGGCAACCGAGTACGAAGCCAGGTTATTTAGGAAGGACAAGGCGTCAACCTTTAAGACTTCCAAAAATGAAAAATGTACAGGAATCATCCGTGGTATTAGTAAGGAGGGGAAAATCCAAATTGAAATGGAAGATTTTATTACGCAGGAATTTGGTTTTAAAGAAATTGAGCTGCTGAATTGAACATACCCGTACCAGCTCTAGGCTTCTTTTAACAGATTTTAGGATGATGTTTTAAATAGTACCTAGGTTTTCTGCAAGGGTACCAATAAAATTAGTAATTGGATTTTTTATCATCATAGCCATCATGGCATTGAATTCTCCTTGGAACGTAAGTCCGACTTCCGTTTCTGAAGCACCCAACTCCTTTAGATCTGCGGTAAGTGTAAACGGGAGCTTTTCGCTGGCCGCACCCAAGACTAATTTATCAGGGGCATTTTGCTCTTTTCTTTTAAGTACAATTTGCGGCATGCCTTTTAAAGCAAACAAAAAAGTATCCTGATCTAACACCTCAAACTTGTCAATACTATCGGGCATTAAGTTTTCAAAATTTTTTAAATCCGTGATATAGGAATATACCTCGTTGATATTCTTATTAACTACTTTTTTATCAGACTCTATATGCATATTAACTATTTTTCCATTCTGCGGGGTTATGGCGCCAAGATTTTAAGGTTTTCATTTGATCGTCCCTTATTTGATTTTGACTGCACGCCTTTTCTATCAGGGAATCGTAATCGCTTAGCGTATGAAGATCGAGATTCGCTCTTTCAAAATTAGCCGTAGCCGTATCGAAGCCATAGGTAAAAATGGCAATCATCCCTTTTACATTTGCCCCAAATTCCTCTAGTGCTTTTACAGCATTCAGGCTACTCTTGCCAGTGCTAATGAGATCTTCAATCACAACAACAGTTTGATTGGGTTCTAATTGACCTTCAATCTGATTTTGTCTCCCATGGGATTTTGGTTCCGGACGTACGTAAACAAAAGGTAATCCCAGATAATCTGCGACTAACATACCAATCCCAATTGCTCCGGTAGCTACACCCGCAATTACATCGGGTTTCCCATAAAGATGGGTCACTTGTTTAGCCATTTCTTCTCTTACATAATTTCGGATATGAGGATAGGAGAGAATTATTCTATTGTCACAGTAAATTGGCGATTGCCAACCAGAGGCCCATGTAAATGGATTTTCTGGTTTCAACTTAATTGCATTAATTTGCAACAGAAGTTCTGCCGTTTGATTTGCGGTGTGCTTGTCTAAAACCATCTCGCAAATGTATAAAGTTTTTGTCAAAGATGCCCCCTTGATTCTGACAAACAAGCTGTCTGAAAAAGTAAATGGGGAATACTTTATGATGAATAGCGAAGCAATAGGTGAAGCGATTGATTCCCTGGCCAAAAAAAAGATAGACAAAGCTTTTATTTATCATCCTAATAGCGAGGAAATCCTAAAGAAATTTACTAAGAAAATTCCTAAAGAAATTGCAGCAGGAGGTGTAGTCACCAATAAGGAGGGGAAAGTTCTTTTTATCTATAGAAATGATAAATGGGATTTGCCAAAAGGCAAGTTAGAAAAAGGGGAAAGTATTGAGGAATGCGCTTTGCGTGAGGTGGAAGAAGAAACAGGGGTAAAGAATCTAAAACTTGAAAACTTTTTAAGAATTACCTATCATATTTTTAAAAAGAATGGTGAATATAGATTAAAAGAGGTGCATTGGTTTGCAATGAGAACATCCTTCAAAGGCAAACTTGTAGGTCAAAAGAGTGAAGGAATAGATAAGGTAAAGTGGAAAGGGCCACAAAAGATCCATAAAGCATTAGAGAACTCTTATACCAATATTAAATTGCTTTTTTCGGAATAGTACAACTTGCGGAATTATCCTATTCTAACAGCTGGGGGCACTAAAACGGTATAATCCCCACCATTTCTAATAACATCCCGTACTATAGAAGAGCTAATGTAGGACTTGCCTGAGGAGGTAAGCAGAAAAACGGTTTCAATTTCGGACAAGGTTCTATTGGTATGGGCAATGGCCTTCTCAAATTCAAAATCTGCAGGATTTCTAAGTCCCCTTAAAATGTAGTCGGCTTTTTCTTTTTTGCAAAATTCGATGGTGAGGCCAGTATAGGTCTTAATTTTTATTTTTGGTTCTCCTTTAAAAGATTCCTTTAGGAAACCTAAGCGCTCTTCCAGACTAAACATATAGGTCTTTTCTGCATTGACACCAATCGCGATAATGATTTCGTCGAAAAGTTGTACCCCTCTTTGTATTATATCGAAATGTCCTAAGGTAATTGGGTCAAAAGATCCTGGGAAAATGGCACGTTTCATTAGGTATATTTTAAATAAAAGTACTGAATTTAGCGCAATGCTTCGGTAATAGCACTTTCGAAAAGCTGTGAAAGCCCTATTCCTGCCTTTTCAGCTTGTTGGGGTAAAATACTTTCTTCTGTCAGACCTGGAGTTGTATTCATCTCCAACATGTAGGGTGTGTCTCCCACAAAAATAAATTCACTTCTGGAATAACCTTTCATCTTTAGTATTTTGTACACTCTTTCGGCAAGAGACACAACGTTTTTTTCCTGTATCGACGAGATGCGGGCTGGTGTAATTTCTTGTGACTTCCCTTGGTATTTTGCTTCGTAGTCGAAAAAGTCATTTTCTGTCACGATTTCGGTAATGGGTAAAACCTTAACACTCCCATTAAACATTATAACCCCAACAGATACCTCCGTACCGTCGAGAAACGATTCAATTATTATTTCATCATCTTCCTTAAAAGCCTTTTCTATGGCGCTATGTAATTCTTCTTTTTTATATACTTTAGAAATTCCAAAACTACTGCCGGCTTTATTTGCTTTAACAAAACAAGGCAGTCCGACCTCATCTATAATAGCGTCTTCTTTAATGCTGTCCCCTAAATTTAAATAATACGATTTCGCTGTATTAACTCCGTAGGGTTTTAGGGTACTCAGGAGATCTCTTTTGTTATAGGTTAATGCTGCCTGATAGTAATCACAGGCTGTCTGAGGTATATTCAACAGTTCAAAATAAGCTTGCAAGAGGCCATCTTCGCCTGGGGATCCATGAATGGCATTAAATACGCAGTGAAAGACAATTTTTTTTTCTTGATAGGTTAGGGTGAAATCTGCTTTATCTACAGGAAACTCTTCCTCTTTTTCGTCTATATAGACCCATTTATCTTTAGAAATAAGAATTTTGTAGAGATTGAATTTTGATTTATCCAAATAATTAAAGACAACATGACCACTCTTTATGGAAATATCAAATTCACTGGAATAACCTCCCATAAGGATTGCAATATTTTTTTTCATTTCATGTTATCTTAAAAAATTCGAGGTATAAAAGACAAATATCAAGATTTTACCGTAAATATAAAATGATAGGGTTTTCTATCTTTGTATCTTATTTAAACAAAAAATGAAGAATTTTATAAACTTTCTTAGAAGCAAGACTTTTTTGATAAACCTTGGACTTGCCTTGATTGCTGTTGTACTGATTACTTTTGGCGTACTGCAGTGGTTAAAATCTTCCACCAATCATGGAGAATTTGTAGAAGTCCCAGATTTGGCCAAGTTGTCTGTACAAGAAGTCCGCGGCGTTGTAAAAGAAGCAAACCTGCGCTATGAAGTTTTAGATTCAGCTAATTTCAATCCGGATTATCCACGTTTTTCCATTATCGAACAAGAACCACCAGCTGGTAATAGAGTTAAGGAAAATCGAAAAATCTACATCACCGTAAATCCCTCTGGTTATAAAAAAGTGACCATCCCTAATATCGTTCAAGTAACCCAAAGAAATGCCAGTTCTATGCTAATGGCTGTTGGTTTGGACGTTGAGCGAATAACCTATATTGATGAGTTGGGAAAAGATATGGTCTATTATTTAAAGTATAACGGAAAAAGAATAAAGCCAGGGGATAAGTTACCCAAGACCTCCAAAATAGAACTGGTATGTGGTAATGGTACCATTCCAGGTCAAGCCAGAATTAAGGCAGAATCAGAAGACTAGGCATGTCAGAAAAAAAAATATCGGCATCTGAAGAGGAGCTGTTTGAGCATTTTAGTTTTAAGGCATCCAAAGGTCAAGACCCTTTACGTGTAGATAAATTTTTAATGAACTTCATCGAAAATGCTACAAGGAATAAAATTCAGAAAGCTGCAAAAGATGGTCATATTTGGGTTAATGAAAAAGTGGTAAAACAGAATTATAAAGTGAAGTCGGGTGATGAGGTAAGGGTTCTTTTTGAATACCCTCCATTCGAAATGCTACTAACCCCGGAAAACATTCCTCTGGAGATTCCATATGAAGATGACGCCTTACTTTTAGTTAACAAACCTGCTGGTATGGTTGTGCATCCGGGACATGGGAACTATACAGGTACCTTGATAAACGCTCTATTGTTTCATATACAAAATCTACCTGCAAATTCTAATGAAAGACCAGGACTCGTCCATAGAATTGACAAAGATACTTCCGGATTATTGGTCATTGCCAAAACGGAAGATGCGATGACAAAACTTGCCAGACAGTTTTATGACAAAACAAGCGAGAGGGAATATATTGCTTTAGTATGGGGAAATGTAGAGGAGGATGAAGGTACTATTGAGGGAGCAATTGGAAGAAATCCTAAAAATCGATTGCAAATGCAGGTTTTTCCGGAAGGTAATTATGGGAAAGATGCGGTAACGCACTACAAGGTTTTAGAACGATTAGGATATGTCACCTTAGTTTCCTGTAAGTTAGAAACGGGAAGAACCCATCAGATTAGGGTTCATATGAAACATATTGGTCATACACTGTTCAATGACGAGCGTTATGGAGGCGATAAGATTTTAAAGGGAACCTCGTTTACAAAGTACAAACAGTTTGTTGAAAATTGTTTTAAAATATTGCCTAGACAAGCGCTTCATGCAAAGACACTTGGATTTGTACATCCAAGCAGTGGTAAGAAAATGCAGTTCGACTCTGAACTACCTCAAGATATGACCGACTGTATAGAGAAATGGCGTCACTATTCTAAACACGCTGCTTCGTCATAAATTAATCTGATAGAAGTATTAGAAACTCTTTCGTTAAATTGTTCGAAAATCCTAGAATCTATAGTACTTTTATCTTAAAATTAAAGACGAATGAAGATTGTTATTTCACCGGCAAAGTCACTAGATTTCGAGACAGAGATTCCAATAGAAGATGCTTCTGTACCAGAATTTTTGGATCGCTCGCTTAGATTAAATAAGATTTTGAAAAAAAAGAGCCCCAGAGTATTGTCCAAAATGATGGGAATATCTAATGACTTGGCAAGCCTCAATTGGGAAAGAAACCAATCTTTTAGCCTTCCTTTTACTACTTCAAATGCCAAACAAGCTGTTTTTGCCTTTAATGGAGATGTATACCAAGGGTTGGATGCGTATCATTTAGACAAAACTCAGTTAAAAACACTTAATGATACACTTTTCATATTATCCGGATTATATGGAATTTTGAGGCCATTAGACCTAATGCAACCGTATCGTTTGGAAATGGGCACTTCGCTTAAAGTAGGTAGAGCCAAGAATTTATATGAATTTTGGAAGCCTACCTTAACGGCATTTCTGAACGAGCAGCTCAAAGAAGGGGAGCTGTTTATCAATCTTGCCAGTAATGAGTACTTCAGTGCAATCGATCATAAAAACCTAAAGGTTCCCGTTATTACTCCCATTTTTAAGGATTGGAAAAATGATAAATTAAAGGTAATAAGCTTTTTTGCAAAAAAAGCCAGAGGGTCCATGGTTCGATTCATAGTAACCTCCAATGTACAATCCTTAGAAGAGCTGAAGGCGTTTGATCTGGATGGTTATACCTATAGTAAAGAACATACGCTTAAAGAGAACCAACCCGTTTTTGTTCGATAGAATAATTTGGTTTTTATGCCGTTTATACAGTAAGAATAATCTCTTAAATTGTTATAAATGAAAAGAATTGGTGTTCTTTTATTTGTTCTTGCCACTTTAGCCGTAAGTTGTACAGACAGAGATGATAAGGTAGACAGTATTAATATCCGAATAAAAAATGATAGTCCATTACTTTTTAATGAAGTACAGATAGCAGATAATGAAGAGGTATATGAAAATATAGGTACTAATTCATATTCGGATTATCTTAGTTATATGGAAGGATTTACGTCTAATTCCATTACCATTACGGCTGGAGAGAAAACCTTTTCATTTACGCCTGATAACATGGAAGAGGAAATGGAGCTACCTATTGGACTCTATACGTATAAGCTCAACATAAATGCCGAAGGAGAAGTTCTCTTTGAATTTGTAATTGACTAGGTCTGTCCTCCCACTTCAGCCAATCAAAATATCTGGCACCTATCTTTATGCTGTGGATGAAGTATTTAGTATCTTGATTTTCGAAATTATATTTTGAGAATTCAGATAGTTGTTTGTTCACACACACCCATACCAACCATTTGTCAGGCACGATACTACTCGCTTAATAGTAGGAACACTGCCACCACCAAGATTTACTACAGGTGAATTAAAAGAAAGAGATGTCGACTTCTGCTACGGGAGTCGGGATGGTCAGTTATGGCCTATTTTAGACCAGATTTACCATCTTAACCTAATCTATGAAACTACCTGGGAGGCTATTGAACAAAGACAAAACTTCTTAATTGAGAAAAAGATAGGAATATGCGATATAGTGGAACGGGCAAATAGAAACAAGGTTGATGCTTCTGATCTAGGGATGGAAAATATAGAGTTGCGCGACCTATTGGGGATTTTGCACCAATTTAAAAATGTGGATACGCTGTTATTCACCGGAGGGAATAGTAAAAATGGTCCTGAATTTTTGTTTAGAAAGCTGCTCAAATCAAAGGGAATAACACTGTATACCGTAGAAAACACCGTTCCAAGAAAGTATAGATTTACGCTTACAGAGCATCCCTTAAGAACCATTGAAACTATATCCTTAACGGCACCTTCCGGAGCGGCCAATAGGGCAGTGGGTAGCATGGCAAAATATAAGGAGCTAAAAAGCAAGAATCCACAGTATAATACTTTTGATTTTAGAGTAGATCAATACAGGTCTGTATTTATGGCCAATACAGACTAGTAATTTTAAAATTTAATGGGACTGTTGTTGTTTTCTGAGACCTACTAGTGCTATGCCAAGGCTTTTTCATGTTAGTTTTCTTTTAGTGAAGAGTTATTTTGTTATTTGGTTTATTTTCTATAAATATTTTCTTAATTATGATGATCTTTGAGTTGAAAAATATTTCATTAAATCTGGTGCCTTTGCGCCTTTATCTCCTTTTGTATGCAACAAATAGAAAGACTAGAAGAATTTAAAAAGTCGGTTACCAATAAATTCTATGTATATAATAGTTTGTTTCTCAATTTACCCTACCGGAATATTGAGAATGTCGGTATTTTGATACCTCTGTTATTGCATCAATGTGAGGGAGGACTAAAGTCAGGAAAAAATCCAGAGCAGATTTTAGAAAAATTTTTTCAAAAGTATGCCAATTTACCTACGGAAGAAGAACAGATCGATTTTATGTTTCGCATAATTCAGTATGTAGAAAGACAGGTTGTTTTATACGACAGTGTGGAAGATGCGGCTTTTCCTAAACTACATGAGCACACGAATTCGCTTTCTATCAAAGACTATTTCCAGTTGGTAAACAAGAATAAGAGCTGGGATAAAATAGCTAAGAAATTGTCTTCCTTTAGTGCGAGAATTGTGCTAACTGCACACCCTACACAGTTTTACACTCCTGCTGTATTAGATATCATTGAAGAACTCAAAACACTAATTTTAAAGGATAGTATCAATGACATTGATGTGGTACTGCAGCAGCTTGGTCTTACCTCATTGATTAACTCAAAAAAGCCAACCCCTCTGGACGAGGCAAAGAATATTATATATATACTGAGGAATGTATACTACGAGGCTGTTGGAAGTCTGTTTTCCTATATAAAAAGTAATATAGACCAGGATTCCTTTGATAATTATAATATTATCAAACTTGGTTTTTGGCCTGGTGGGGATCGAGATGGAAATCCCTATGTAACTTCTGATATAACGCAACAAGTAGCAGATGAACTTCGAATCAACTTAATGAAGTGCTATTATAATGATCTCAAATTTTTGCGCAAAAAGTTAACGTTTAAGGATCTTCGGCCTAGCCTCAATAGTCTTCGTGATCGATTGTATGTCGCTATGTTTGACCCATCGAAATACACAAATTATGAAAGTATAATTGATCCTTTGTTGGAGGTTAGAAAATTGCTTGTAGAGAAATACAATAGCCTTTACTTGCAAGACCTGGATGCGCTTATTGATAAGGTGCGAATATTTAAAACACATTTTGCTACTCTGGATATCCGACAAGACCACAGTAAGCATGTACTGGTATTCGAATCTATATTAAAAAAAGAAGGTCTTATTAAAGAAAGTATGTCGGAGAGGTCTGAAAAGGAGTTAATCGATATTTTACTCCATAAGGATTTGAGTATATCACCAAACGATTTTAAAGAAGAAATTGTGGTGGACACCTTAATAAACGTCGCACGTTTAAAGGAGATTCAGAAGAAAAATGGGGAAGAAGGATGTAACCGATACATCATTAGTAATTCCGAAGATATTTACTCCGTGCTCATCGTTTATGCGCTTTTTAGATGGTGTGGTTGGGATAGTGATGCTATTTCCTTTGATATTATCCCTTTATTTGAAACTATGACTGGTATGGATCAGGCAGAGGCTACTATGCAAACTCTTTTTAACCTGACAGAATACCGGGAGCATGTAGAAAGACGAGGTAACAAGCAAACAATAATGCTAGGTTTTTCGGACGGCACAAAGGATGGAGGCTATTTAAAAGCGAACTGGTCTATACTTAAAACAAAAGAAATACTATCTAAAGTATGCCATAAGAATGGGGTTCAGGCGTTATTTTTTGATGGTAGGGGAGGACCTCCTGCACGAGGGGGTGGAAAAACACACCGGTTTTATGCTGCCCAAACCAAGGACATCGCCAATAATGAAATTCAACTAACCATACAGGGACAGACCATAACCAGTACCTATGGTACTAAGGAGCAGTTTATGCATAATTCGGAACAATTACTCACTGCAGGTCTGTCTAATAATTTGTTTGGGAAGGAAAATGTAATACCAAGAGAATCTAGAAAACTTATAGAAGAACTATCAGAATTGAGCTTTGAAAAATACGACGAGCTTAAACAACACGACAAGTTTATTCCCTATTTAGAGAATAGGAGTACTTTAAAATATTATACAAAGGCAAATATAGGTAGTAGACCAGGTAAAAGAGGACAGAAGGCCAAATTAGAACTGACGGACCTGCGTGCTATTTCTTTTGTGGGTTCCTGGAGTCAACTTAAGCAAAACGTACCGGGTTACTTTGGGCTTGGAACGGCAATATTCGAACTTAAAAAGCAGGGACGAATGAAAGAAGTTAAAAGGTTATACAAAGAGATTCCTTTCTTTCAGGCTTTAATGCTCAATAGTATGATGTCTTTGTCTAAGTGTTATTTTGAATTGACCTCGTACATGAAAGAGGACCCTGAATACGGTGCTTTTTGGAATATTTTGTATGATGAATTTTTATTGTCCAAAAAAATGCTACTAGAAGTGAGCGGGGCCAAGGTGCTAATGGAGAATGAATCGGTATCCAGAGAATCGATTAAAATCAGGGAAAGTATCGTATTGCC
>CAZWPZ010000299.1:0-19139 GCA_964636005.1 uncultured Eudoraea sp. | reverse complement strand
AAAAAAATAGGAAATTGATTTTGTTAATAATTTTTAACAACTTACATTTGCAGCTAAATAAACACTTAAACTTAAAATTTTGAACATGAAACAGCTTAGCAGATTATTTGTTGTTGGCCTACTTGTATTGGGGTTTAACAGCTTACAAGCACAAGACGAGGATAATCCTTGGCAGATTAGTTTTGGGGTCAATGCAGTTGACTTTTATCCTACAAGCGATGTTAGCTCTTGGGGTAATGAGTACTTCAACGTTAACGATCACTGGAACATTTTGCCTTCTCTTTCATACGTCGGTGTTAGCCGATCTATTGGAGATAAATTCTCGGTTGGCTTTAGAGGTTCTATAAACCGTATTAGCAAATTTGGTGACGTAGCCGTTCCAGACTTGTCTTACTATGGTTTGGATGCAACCATCAAATACAACTTCATAAACCCGAACGACATGGAAGGTTTCTTCTCTGTTGTTGATCCTTTTGCTGAAATCGGCGGGGGTTACACTTGGGTTAGCGATATAGGTGCTGGTACTATCAATGGTGGTGTTGGTGTTAATATCTGGTTCAGCGAACAAGTTGGTCTTACATTACAATCTGCATATAAGCATTCATTTGAAGATTACTTAAACTCCCATTTCCAACATATGTTAGGTATTGCCATTAAGTTTGGTGGTACTGATACTGACGGAGATGGTATATACGACAAAGACGATGCTTGTCCAGAAGTTCCTGGTTTAGAAATTTTCAACGGTTGTCCTGATTCTGATGGCGACGGTATAGAAGATAGCAAGGATAGATGTCCTAATGATGCTGGACCAAAAGAATTCGACGGTTGTCCTGATTCTGACGGAGATGGTGTTCCAGATATCGACGATGCTTGTCCAAACGAAGCTGGTTTAGCTGAATTAAACGGATGTCCTGACGCAGATGGTGATGGTATCGCTGACAAGGATGATGAATGTCCTAACGAAGCAGGTCCTGCTGAAAATAACGGATGCCCATGGCCAGATAAAGATGGTGACGGTATATACGACAAAGACGATTTATGTCCAGATATCCCAGGTGTTGTAGCCAATAGAGGTTGTCCTGAAGTTACTGAGGCAGTACGTAAAACGTTAAACGATTACGCTAAGACAATCTTATTCGATACTGGTAAAGCAACAATCAAAGATCGTTCTGCAGAAGTTCTTCAGAATATCGTAGCAATCTTAAATGAGTACTCTTTCGCTAAGTTTACGATTGATGGTCATACGGATAGCGTAGGAAGTGAGAGCTTAAACCAGAAGCTTTCTGAAGAAAGAGCTTATTCTGTAATGAATTACTTAATCGAAAACGGAGTTGCTTCTAACAGATTAAAAGCTGCTGGTTACGGTGAGTCTAGACCGATAGCTGATAACAAAACGCGTTCTGGTAGAAAAACAAACCGTAGAGTTGAAATTAACTTGATAAGAGAATAATAATAACTCACATTAATATTAAAAAGCCTTGCAATTGCGAGGCTTTTTTTATTTTTAAATATGCAGAATTTCTTAGATCAGGTTACTCAAGAAATTTGGGATAAATACGGTTCTTTTGATAATATCACGATCATTGTTCCCAGCAAGAGGGCTGGTACATTTATTAGAAGTGGTATCCCTAAAATTACTGGTGAAACCGTATTTGCTCCAAAAATTTTAAGTATTGAGTCTTTTGTTGAGTTAATTTCTGGCCTCACCAATGCCTCACAAACTACTCTTCTCTTTGAACTATATGAAGCCTATTTAAAAGAGAATCCTAAAGACAAAGAAGGCTTTGCCTCCTTTTCAAGATGGTCTGTTACTGTATTGCAAGATTTTAATGAAATTGATCGGTACCTTGTACCACCAGAGGATTTCTTTTCTTCTCTGAGTTTTATTAAAGAAATAGAACAATGGTCCTTAGAAGCTGCTTCCGTTACATTAGTAGAAGACTATATTGTATTCTGGAAAAAACTAAATAAACTGTACAATACTTTTAACACTCAATTAGTATCTAAAGGATACGGACATCAAGGATTACTCTATCGCAATGCGATCGCAAATCTCGAAACGTATATTGCAAAAGAACAGAATACTAAATTTGTCTTTATAGGATTTAGCGCTTTAAACAAAGCAGAAGAACTTTTGATTCAGTGTTTTTTAGATCAAGGCAATTCAGAAATCTATTGGGACATTGACAAACGCTTCTTAGAAGATCCCATTCATGATGCAGGATTCTTTATTAGAAGACATTTTGAAAAATGGTCTTATTTTAAAGAAAGGAATCCAAAAGGATTGAGTAATCACTTTAATACTAACAAAAATATTCAGATTATTGGTGTTCCTAAGAACATCGCCCAAACCAAGTATATTGGAAGTATAGTCGACCAAATATCTAGTTCCAATCCAGAAGCCTTTAGACATATGGCCATTGTATTAGGGGATGAGAGTTTACTCAACCCCCTCTTAAATTCATTACCCCAAACTCCTGGACTGGTAAATATAACAATGGGCTATCCACTTAAAAAAACAAGTTTAAGCGGTCTTTTCCTTTCCCTGTTTGAACTCTATATTCAACCCATAAGCAAAGGTTGGTATTATAAAAATATTCTCGCTTTACTTTCAAATCCTGCTATTCAAGAAGTGCTTACATTTAATTCAGTTAATAAGGCCCTTGAACTACAAACCCGTATAAAAGAATCGAATTGGACCTATGTTTCGTCTAATGATATACTAGACAATACAGATTTTTCTGTGGAACTATTAAAGGATATTTTTTCAGAAAAAAATACAAGACCTGAAAGGTTTATTGAAACGATACTTAATCTTATCGATCAACTTCGATTAAAGTATAAACTTCGAGAAGCAAAAATAGATTTAGTCAATTTAAGCAAATACCGTCAGATTTTTAAGGAACTAGAGGGGCTCCTTTCCACTTACCCTTATATAAATGATCTAAAGGCTCTACTTGGACTCTTTAAGGAATTACTGCGCAATGAAACGGTCGACTTTATTGGAGAACCGTTAGAAGGCCTACAAGTTATGGGAATGCTTGAAAGTAGAAACTTAGACTTTGAAACTGTCTTGATTACTTCCGTAAATGAAGGCTTTTTACCTTCGGGTAAAACTAATAATTCATTTATTCCTTTCGATCTAAAACGTCGGTTTGGATTGCCCACCTATAAAGAAAAAGACGCTGTTTATACCTATCATTTCTACCGCCTATTACAACGTGCCAAAAATGTTTATCTCGTTTACAACACAGAACCAGATGTAATTAAGGGAGGTGAGAAAAGCAGATTTATTTCGCAACTTATTATGGATGAATTTCACCACAATAATGTTACCCATGATTTAATCAGCCCCGAAATAGAGCTTACCAAAAAAAAGCAACTCGTTGTTAGAAAGGATTCTGAAGTCCTTATTCAGATAGAAGACATTCTTTCCAAAGGTCTATCGCCTTCCTCTTTAAGCTCTTATATTGATAATCCAATTGAATTCTACAAAAGAAAAATATTGGGCCTTAAGGAATCTATTACTATTGAAGAGACCATTGCCCACAATACATTTGGAACCGTTATTCACATCGTGCTCGAAAAGCTTTATACCCCATTTATAGGAACATACCTAAATGCCGACTCCTTAAAACTTAAGTTGAAAGAGCTTAATAAATTGGTAGTCCAAGAGCTTCAAATGGTATTTAAAGAAGAAGATATACGTCGAGGGAAGAATCTTATAGCCTCTCAGATAATAGTGAAATACCTGGAGCGATTTATAAAAGCGGAAATAGAAGATTTAAAAAGCAATGAAATTAAAATTATTGCCTTGGAAGAAGAACTTTCTCATACCATACCAATTAAAGGCTTAAATCATCCCATTAGAATCAAAGGAATAATTGACCGGGTAGACGAACGAAACGGCATAAGAAGAATTCTAGATTATAAAACTGGACAAGTAAATACATCTGAGGTTGAAATAACATCCTGGGAAGAGGTCAGAACTAGCAAAGATCGAGCAAAAGCGTTTCAATTATTGTGCTATGCATTTTTATACATGAAAAACCATTCCTATGTAAATCTGATTTATGCGGGTATTATTCCTATCAAACTAAATAGAAAAGATCCCATTTTGTTCTGTACTAAACCTGGCCCAAGAAGCACTAAAAAAAACTACCCTATTGAGGAGGATACGCTTGCTAATTTTTCCGAAGAACTTACGCTATTAATAAAAGAAATTGCAAATCCAGATATACCCTTCCAAGACTTAAAAGACTAATACTACTTCTTATCGGGTCTGCTTGGTCTTACTTCTATCTTACTTGGTAATGTTCGTGGGTTCATTTTTAGCAAGTCCACAACCAATTCACCTATGTCTTCTGGCTGAATTTTCCAATGATCCTTTTCCGAGGGCTGATTCTTATTAAAATGGGTGGCCACAGACCCTGGCATAATAGTAGAAACTTTGATGTCATATTTTCTTAAATCAAGCATTGCAGCCTGTGTAAACCCAACTACACCAAACTTAGATGAATTATAAGCTGCTCCCCCTGCAAAGAAATTAACACCCGCTAAACTTGCTATAGTTATATAATACCCTTTACTCCGTTTAAGTTCCTCTATCGACGCTCTTAAAGTATGAAACACGCCATTCAAATTTGTTTCTATTACACTGTGCCAATCCTCTACCGCAAGCTCGTCTATTGGTGCAAAGACTCCAATACCCGCATTTGCCACAACAACATCCAGTTGACCCCATTGCTTCACAATACTATGGATTGCCTCTTGTTCGTCCTTATAATTCCTTACATCACTTCCTATTAGTAATAAGCTATCTCCTCCCTTCAAAAGTAATGCTGCTTGCTCCAGGCTCTCTTTATTTCTTCCGCTTATAGCAACTTTCATTCCTGCCGACAGTAACATTTGGGCAACACCTAGTCCAATTCCTTTAGATGCACCTGTGATATAAACCACCTTGCTCTTTAATTCCTTCATAATCTAAATATTTAAAAAAAACCCTTCTATGGATAATATAGAAGGGTTTTGTGGAGAATACCGGAGTCGAACCGGTGACCTCTTGCATGCCATGCAAGCGCTCTAGCCAGCTGAGCTAATCCCCCATTTCGATTGCCCAAAGGAAATACTTTTTAACAAAGAATCAAAGACAATCTTTTTAAAATTAACCCTTTCTAATCTTTTTTGACGCTAAGAACTAGAACAGGAATTCTCGCAGAAAACTCTGCTTTTAAAATGGTATTTTTCTCCCATAGTTTCTTGAAAAAACCCCTCTTCCGTCTAAAGACACATAATAAATCTGGATTAGACAACGATAATTGTTCTAAGACCCCTAAATACGTACTCGCATGTTCCGTAACCGAAAGTTGCGAACAAAGGTTCATCAGGGCTGTATTTATTTTCAAATCTTCATCAGAATATGCGGGTGTTTTAACTAGTAAAAGATTAACCGTAGAATTAAATTTCTTCTTTATCTCTACCAAGGGTTCTAAAATCCTTCGCTGTTTCAGAATACCCGATTTAAAGGCCGTCAATACTGTTTTTATTGGTCTGAACTTGGCTCCTCTGGGAACAATAAGTGTGGGAATATCTGTCCTTTTAATTATTCTACCCGATGTTGGTCCCAGATATAGTTCTTCTTTTATAGAATCACATCTGGGGGCAATTATTATTAAGTCTATTCCTAACTCCTTATCTACCTCTTTTAAACCGTCTATCAAATCCCCGTTGTAGGTAGTGATTTTCATTTCTACATCCTTGGCATCTACTTCTCCTATTAAGTCCTGAAGTCTACGCTTACTACTCTCAGCTACTTTCTTTGAAATATTTGTTAATTCTCCTGCTCCAACCTTGGCAGAAAAAACTTCCATAACATATATCTTTGAAGAAAATTCTGAAGCAAAATCAACCGCGTATTGCAATGTTTCATGAGCGTCTTGAGATGATCCTATAGGTACTAGTATATTCTTCATAAAGGCAAGGTTTATTAAATAAAATTAAAGAGTAATTAAGATTATTTAAATGATTAGACAAGCAAAGATACTGGAAATCCCTGACATTCTTGCACTAACAAAAGCCTGCACGGAAGAAATGATTAGGAATGGCATCTACCAGTGGAACAAGGAATATCCGTCCAAAAAACAGTTTGAAAAGGACATAGACCGAAAAGAATTATATGTCTTAGAAGAATGTGATGGGATAATAGGGGTTATAGTACTTACACCTATTATGGATAAAGAATATGCTACCGTTAGCTGGTTAACACCAGACCACAAAAACCTCTATATACATCGTTTGGCTGTTCTCCCGAGTTATCAAGGAAAGGGCAACGCACAAAAATTAATGGATTTTGCGGAGGAATTTGCCCGTGCCAATGAATTCTTGTCCATCAGACTAGATACATTCAGTAAAAACAAAAGAAATCAAGACTTCTACCTACAAAGAGGATATAGACAATTAGATTCCATTTATATCCCAAATCAAAGTGCAGATCCATTTTATAGCTATGAACTTATTTTATAATTTCCCACCTTGAGCACCAAAGTAAACTTTAAGACTATTAATAAGCTAGCCATACCCGCTACTATAGCCGGTATAGCAGAACCTGTATTGTCCATAACGGATACCGCCATTGTTGGTAATATTAAAGTGGATGGTTTAGAATCGCTTGCTGCTGTAGGAATTGTAGGGTCTTTTTTATCGATGCTCATCTGGATTCTTGGACAAACGAGAAGCGCTATTTCTGCAATTATTTCACAATATTTAGGAGCTGGAAAAATAGATTCAATAAAAAGTCTGCCTGCACAGGCCATATTTTTTAATCTTTTTTTGAGCGCGGTACTACTTCTATCTACCATATTTTTTATTGAAGAGATATTTGTACTTCTTAATGCCTCTGGTAAAATATTAGCTTTTTCTATAAAATATTATGCGATAAGAGTTTGGGGATTCCCTTTAACCTTATTTGTTTTTGCGGTCATGGGTATTTTTAGAGGCCTTCAGAATACGTATTGGCCCATGGTTATTGCTATTACAGGGGCCGTTTTGAATATTCTGCTCGACTTTATTTTGGTATATGGCATCCACGGTTATATAGACGCCATGCATATAGAGGGTGCGGCCTGGGCAAGTTTAATTTCACAGGCTGTTATGGCTATAATGGCCTTTATACTTTTAAAACAAAAAACCGATGTACGTTTATGGCCTCGCTTGCCAGTCCATCCTGAGTTAAAACGTCTTATTTATATGAGTTTTAATCTCTTTATCAGAGCGCTTGCATTGAATATCACATTACTATTGGCTGTACGTGAAGCTGCAGCAATTGGCGATAGTTCTGTTGGAGCGCACACCATTGCAATTAATTTATGGCTTTTTTCTGCTTTTTTTATTGATGGATACGGTGCTGCAGGAAATATAATGGGCGGAAAACTACTGGGAGCAAAAGATTATAATGGCCTTTGGACTTTAGCTAAAAAGATCGTCCTTTATGGCGTGTTAATCAGTCTTTTCTTAGTATTGATTGGTTTTGTATTTTACGAGCCTTTGGGTAAAATATTCTCTTCAGACACGGCAGTTCTTCAGTCGTTTTATAGTGTATTTTATATCCTAATTCTTTGTCTGCCAATAAATTCGGTAGCATTTGTTTTTGATGGGTTATTTAAGGGTCTTGGAGAAATGAAGTACCTTAGAAATGTTCTAATTATTGCAACATTTGTTGGGTTTGTTCCAATACTTCTTCTAAATAGAGAGACACAGATGGGTCTTACAGGAATTTGGATTGGCCTATCGGTTTGGATGCTAATAAGAGCTTCAGCCTTAGTCTGGAAGTTTAACAGAAAATTTCATCCGCTTCTTCAAAAGGTTTAATTTTATTAAAAAAAATATGACTACAACTAGGTCTAACGGAAGTTTATACACGAAGATTGACAATAAAATAGCATATGTAGAATTTGGCCATCCTGCAGGTAATTCTTTTGTCAAGGAACTGCTGGAAAGGTTAACCAATGAAATTCATAATTTATCTGCAACAGAAAATGTATCTATCGTAGTTCTTAAATCCGAGGGAAATAAGGCCTTCTGTGGAGGAGCTTCTTTTGATGAATTAAAGGCCATAAATAATTTGGAAGAGGGAATAGCCTTTTTTAGTGGATTTGCACATCTTCTTAATGCGATGCGTTCTTGTAAAAAGCCAATAATTGGTCGTGTACAAGGTAGAGCCGTTGGGGGTGGAATTGGTATCATTGCTGCCTGTGATTATATCTTTGCAAGTGAAAATGCATCCATTAAACTTTCGGAACTTGCTTTGGGAATTGGTCCATTCGTTATTGCTCCCGCAGTAGAACGTAAGATAAGTGTATCGGGCTTTGCTGAGCTCTCTCTATCCCCAAAAGAGTGGAAAAATGCCTATTGGGCGAGAGATCGTGGACTGTTTTCTAATGTATATCCAGATCTGAAAGAACTAGACAAGGCATTAGACACCTATTTAAACGAATTATCACAATATAGTCCTAAGGCACTTGAAGAGCTCAAATCCATTCTCTGGAAGGGTACGGAAAACTGGAGTGAATTACTACTGGAAAGAGCTGCTATTTCGGCCAAATTGTGTTTAAGCGAACACACCAAAAGTGTGTTATCTAAATTTAAGTAGGACAATTCTAAGAAAATTCTTGAAAATCCGTTATGAACAAGGAATTAATTTTACCCATATTAGCCCTTATTGTCATCGGGGTTTATTTATTTCGAAGATACAGGACCAAAAAGAAGTATAAAAGATAAGGAGGCCTATTGAGTACCAATATCTATTTTCGATTTCTTCTTGAGGTTTTTTTTAAACAAGTAATCACAACCCACATCTGCTCTTAAAATAGTCGCATTGCACCATTATCTATTTTTTATATGGTTTCTTTATCCATTTTCATGATATCAAAAAGACTTCGTAAAGTTAACTAGGAATGCCTATTTTTGCCTCGGAATATCTCTTGTATGAGCACAATTAGAATAACAAAAGAATTTAGTTTTGAGACCGGGCACGCCTTGTATGGATATGATGGAAAATGCAAAAATATCCATGGCCATAGCTATAAACTAGCCGTAACAGTAATTGGGAAACCAATAACGAATACGGAAAATGTCAAATTAGGGATGGTAATTGATTTTGGCGATCTCAAGAAGATTGTCAAAGAAGAAGTTGTGGAGCCTTTTGACCATGCTACCGTATTTAACAAGAATACCCCTCATATTGAATTAGCTGGGGAATTGCAAACCAGAGGACATAAAGTAATACTAGCCGATTATCAACCTACAAGTGAGAATATGGTAATCGACTTTGCGCAAAAAATTAGTGCTAGGCTACCCAAAGGCATAAAACTATTTTCCCTCAAGTTAAGAGAAACAGAAAGTGCTTTTGCCGAATGGTACGCACAAGATAATTAAGGAGGTATCTAACGCTACACCGAATGAAAAACATTGTCCTGCCTGAAGGCAAAAAAGTCTACTTTGCCAGTGATAATCATTTAGGAGCTCCTAACGCAACTAAGAGCTTGGTCCGGGAGAAGCGTTTTGTCAATTGGCTAGATGAAATAAAGGAAGATGCCACAGCAATATTCCTATTGGGAGACCTGTTCGATTTTTGGTTCGAATACAAAACTGTTGTTCCTAAAGGTTTCACTCGAACTCTTGGTAAGTTAGCGGAAATTACAGATGCAGGAATTCCGGTTTATTATTTTGTAGGAAATCACGATTTATGGATGAATGGGTATTTTGAGGAAGAATTAAACATCCCTGTATTTCACAATACCCAAGAATTGATAATTGGAGACAAGTCTTTTTTCATAGGACATGGAGACGGTCTAGGTCCAGGTGACAAAGGTTATAAAAGAATGAAGAAACTCTTTACCAATCCAATTGCAAAATGGTTTTTCAGATGGTTACATCCGGATCTTGGAGTCCGAATTGCACAATATTTTTCGATTAAAAATAAACTAATTTCAGGAGAGGATGACATTCAGTTTTTAGGGGATGAAAATGAGTGGCTTGTTCAATACGCCAAAAGAAAACTGGAACTTAAACATACTGATTTTTTTATCTTTGGACATAGACATTTGCCTCTACAAATTAGCCTTGGTAAAGATTCAACTTATGTAAACCTAGGAGATTGGATAAATTATTTTACGTATGGCGTCTTTGATGGAAAAGATGTGTTACTCGAGAAGTACGACGTTTAAGAATCTATTTTATATCTCGAAGATTTAGCTGTAACTCAATAGTTCCATTCCATTCATTCTCCTCAATAGAATATACGGCACTAAAACTCTTTTGCTTGCTAATATCCTGCATTTTACTTCCTAAATTGAATCCTATAGCTGGAAAGAATGTAGACCCATATTGTTTTACGGATAGCTTTAAATGCTTTTGTTCTTCTCCTACTGTTCGTGCATATCCGGTATCTTTCAGATCATCACTCATGAATAAAGGACTTTTATTCCCGGGGCCAAAAGGCGCAAATTGCTTTAATATTCTAATCAATTTTGGATTTATTTCGTCTAGTCGAATTTCGGAGTCTACCTGAATCTCCGGAACTAATAATTCAGGATTTATGGTATCTGCTACAACTTTTTCAAAACGAGCTTTAAACCCATCGAATTGATCCTCTAATAAAGTTAACCCGGCAGCGTATTTATGTCCTCCAAACTGTTCAATATAATCTGTACATTGCTCTAAGGCATTGTAAACGTCAAAACCTTTAACGGATCTGGCAGAGGCAGCTAATTTGCTGCCACTTTTTGTAAAAACTAAAGTAGGTCGGTAATATGATTCTGTTAACCTGGAGGCTACAATTCCTATAACTCCTTTGTGCCACGAATCTTTGTACACCACAGAAGTAAACCTATCTTGTTCCTTATTGTATTCTATCAATGACAGTGCTTCTTCTGTAATCTTCTGATCAAGACCCTTGCGTTTAAGGTTATATTCTTCAATTTCAGCTGCCATAAGCTGTGCGACTGTATTATCTTGTTCTACCAACAAATTAACCGCATGCATAGCATGTTTCATGCGTCCTGCGGCATTAATTCGAGGCGCTATAAAAAAAACTACATCCGAAACTGTAAATTCTGTTTTCTTCTTCTGATTTAATATGGCCCTTAAGCCTGCCCGGGGATTACTATTTATCACTTTAAGCCCATAGAAGGCCAGGACTCTATTCTCTCCTGTAATAGGAACAATATCTGCAGCAATCGCAGTGGTTACTAAGTCGAGATAAGGTATTAGATCATGAAAGGGTTGTCCTTTTTTGGAATGAAGCGCTTGAATAAGTTTAAAGCCTACACCACATCCACAAAGTTCATCATATGGGTAATTACAATCTTGTCTTTTGGGATCTAAAATAGCAACAGCATTGGGAAGCTTCGTACCTGGTCTGTGATGGTCACAAATAATAAAGTCGATCCCTTTAGATTTTGCGTACTCAATTTGATGTATCGCCTTAATACCACAATCAAGGGCTATTACTAGGGTAATATCATTGTCATGCGCATAATCTATCCCCTTTAAGGAAATTCCATAGCCTTCTGAATATCTATCCGGAATGTAAGTAGCAATGTGCGGATACAACTGCATTAAATAGGAAGACATTAAAGCAACCGAAGTCGTGCCATCCACATCGTAATCTCCAAACACTAAAATATTTTCTCCTTGCTCAATTGCCCTCTCTATCCGATCGACAGCCTGCGCCATATCTTTCATCTTATATGGGTCATGTAAATCGGATAATTGCGGACGAAAAAACTTCTTCGCCTGAATAAATGAAGTTATCCCTCTTTGGGCTAATAAAGTGGCTATTAATGGTTGTACTCCTAATTCATTTGCAATCTTATCAACTACATCTTTATTAGGTTTTGGTTTCAACGTCCACCTCATGCTTTCTTTTGTTTTAATTAAAGTAATTCTTCTCCATGAAGAAATGGTGCACTTTTAACCAAAATCGTTTATCGGTCTAGTTCGTATACTCAAAGCTTGTCTTAATTTCGACGGTAGCAAATTGTCTAAACATTTCCATGACCCCACAATACTTCTCAACAGATAAATCTACTGCTCTTTTTAGTTTCTTTTCATCTAAGTCGGAACCTTTGAAAAAATAGGTGACTTCAACATGGTTGTAGTATTTTGGGTGCTCATCCGTGAGTTTTGCTGCGGTTTCTATATGAAAAGCCGCTACCTTTAATTTCATCTTCTTAATAAGCATGGCCACGTCAAGTCCGGAACATCCCGCAAGTGCAGACAGCATTAATGCCTTTGGCCGATATCCAGCACCTTCCCCACCATCTTCTTCACTTGCATCAATTTTTAAATCTAGACCTGAAGGATTATCACTTTCAAAGGACATATTGCCAAGCCATTTCGTAGTAATTACATTTGTAGTACTCATATTTTTTTGTTTCTTGTACGGGATAAAAATACAATCACTATGCCACTTGTACAACCACTAGATGCCAACCATGATCCGGAAACTAAAGCTTTGGCAGAATTCTTTAACGAGACCCTTGGGTTTTGTCCCAACTCCGTATTAACTATGCAACACAGACCGGATATTTCAAAGGCTTTTATTAACCTCAATAAGGCGGTTATGGCCAATCATGGAAGGGTTACTTCTGCACTAAAACGTATGATTGCATGGGTGAGTAGTAATGCTACAGGTTGCAGGTATTGTCAGGCTCATGCTATAAGAGCAGCAGAACGATACGGTGCGGAACAGGAACAGCTAGATAATATCTGGGAATATAAATCCCATCCTGCATTTTCTGAAGCAGAGAGAGCTGCCTTGGATTTCTCCCTTGCCGCTTCCCAAATTCCTAATGCCGTTGATGATACTATAAAGGAACGTTTGTATTCTTTTTGGAATGAAGGAGAAATAGTAGAAATGCTTGGTGTTATTTCTCTCTTTGGCTATTTAAACAGATGGAACGATTCTATGGGCACTACTATTGAAGAAGGTGCTGTGGAAAGCGGAAATCTCTACCTGAGCAAAAACGGTTGGGAAGAAGGAAAACACGGAAAAAACTAATTTTTATAGAATTAAGAAATAAGCCTATTTCTTGGCCTCTTTAAATCCGCTAATAATTAGTACAAATTCCCCTTTGGGCGCAACATTTTTAAAGTGATCCAGAACCTCTGAAATGGTTCCCCTAATGGTTTCCTCATATAACTTACTTATTTCCCTTGAGATGGAAATGCGTCGGTCCTTACCAAAATAATCCTGAAATTGTGTAAGCGTTTTTACCAATTTATGGGGAGATTCATAGATTATCAACGTTCTTGTCTCCATTGCCAATTGCTTAAGCCTAGTCTGCCTGCCTTTCTTAACGGGTAGAAAACCTTCAAACACAAACCGATCACTAGGTAGACCACTGTTAACCAAAGCTGGCACAAAGGCAGTAGCACCTGGCAGGCACTCTACTTCTATTCCCTCCTGGAGACAAGCCCTTGTGAGCAAAAACCCAGGGTCGGAAATAGATGGTGTTCCCGCATCCGAAATCATTGCCAAAGTACTTCCAGCCTTGAGATTCGATAGAATTGCCTCGAGAGACTTATGCTCATTAAACATATGGTAGCTCTGCATGGGGGTCTCTATTTGATAATGAGATAATAGCTTTTTACTGGTTCTTGTATCCTCAGCCAGTATTAAATCGGCTTCTTGCAAAACTTTGATTGCCCGAAACGTCATATCCTCCAAATTCCCTATGGGAGTAGGTACCAAAAATAATTTACCATACATATATCTGATTTTATAATGGGATAAACGGAAAGATTCTCCCTTAAATCTTTTGTCTTCAGCACAACATTAATAGACAATCTAGTGAATGCCGAAGCCAATAGTAGCCTTATGAAAACCTGCGCCCAATAAGATTTATAAATCGAACTTCATATTCTTCTTTACCCACCCATCCTTGATAGTCTGGCTTTACCATGTTTTGAATAAAGGCATTTGCCCGTTCTTCGGAATCTATGGTGTTGAGCTGAGAAATAACTCTATTAAAGTCTTCAGTACTATCGTTAAAGAGATGCTTTACAAATGCCAATCGGTCATTGAGGCCCACCTCGATTTCCCGTTTTACCAGTTTGTCGTTTAAGGATTTTGAAGAACTACCGGATTGGACTCTTTCCAAAGGTTTTATTTCCTCGGGAGTTACAACTTGTTCGGTTTTTTCCGTTTTTGCAACAAATTCAGCAAACAGTCTATCTACTTCCTCGTTATTCGGCATTTCAGAGACCATCCCCTTAATAGTATCAATTCCCTGGGTGATTATATCTTCCTCATGGGGGTTGTTTTCTGGCACCAATTTATTCTCATTCATTACTGCATTAGCCATCTTTTCAAATTTTGCCGCAATAACGTTTTTTGATACATCGATTTCTATATCATTCAGTTTTTCCTCTATAAACTTAAGAACCGCTAACTTTTCATAAAGATTCTTAGCAGCTTCATATAAATGAGGAATATTTTCAGCATTTTGAGAGGTAATAATCTCTGTTGACAGTTTTACCAGTTCCTCTTTCAGTTTTCTCTTCATTTCTTTTTGTTTACAGTAAAGAGTAAAGGTCTATCTTTTTTAATACTTTTATATTGGAATAGCATCAAAGTAGAAAGGTACTTTACTTTGGTTTAAAATTACAAAATGTTTCTCGAAAACACTGTTAATCATAAAGAACAATTCGGTTGGATAGAGGTCATATCCGGAAGTATGTTTTCAGGGAAAACTGAAGAATTAATTCGTCGTCTGAAAAGAGCACAATTTGCTAAACTCAAAGTAGAAATTTTTAAGCCTTTATTAGATACGAGATATCATACGGATAAGGTTATTTCACATGATGAAAATGAAATAAGGTCCACCCCGGTGCCGGCCGCAGCAAACATCAGACTACTCGCTGATAACTGTGATGTAGTAGGGATTGATGAAGCTCAGTTTTTCGATGACGAAATAGTTACGGTTTGCAACGATCTGGCAAATATGGGTATAAGGGTTGTTGTTGCAGGTCTTGATATGGATTTTAAAGGAAACCCTTTTGGTCCCATGCCAGCATTAATGGCCACTGCAGAATATGTAACGAAAGTACATGCCATATGTACAAGAACAGGCAATTTAGCCAACTATAGCTTTAGAAAATCGGACAATAATAAATTGGTAATGCTCGGGGAGACAGAGGCCTATGAACCTTTGAGCAGGGCAGCATTTTACAAAGCCATGTTAAAAGAAAAAATTTATAAAATGGATGTCAAGGCCGAAGAGGTCAAGAATCCCAAAGACGGATTAGATGTCTGATTTTTCAGAAACCCTTTTAGAAATAGATCTACGGGCATTAGAACACAATTATCACTGCTTACGCTCCAAGCTTAAGGCAAAAACTAAATTTCTAGGAGTGGTAAAGGCATATGCCTATGGAAGCGATAGTGTTGAAATTGCTAAAAAGCTGGAGAAACTAGGAGCAGATTATTTAGCAGTGGCCTATACATACGAAGGAGTGCATTTGAGAAAAGCCGGAATTAAGATTCCTATTCTAGTTTTTCACGCCCAACCTAAAGCGTATCCCTTATTAATTGAGAATTGCTTAGAACCAAATATTTACTCTTTAAGGGTTTTACAAGAATTTATTAAGGCTGCAGAGAATCTAAAACAGAGCAATTACCCCATACATCTAAAATTTAATACAGGACTTAACCGTATTGGTTTGGCAAAAAAAGATATTGCATCTATTCGGGATATGGTTGGCAATAGTAAGGCGGTACACATTGTATCTATTTTCTCTCATTTGGCCGCTTCAGATGATGTAACAGAAAAGGAGTTTACTTTAAATCAAATACGTTTATTCGAAGAGCAGGCAGATTTACTTTGCAAAGAATTGTTATATCAACCCCTTATACATATACTTAATACTTCAGGCATTTTTAATTATGCTGATGCCCAATTTGATATGGTTCGAAGCGGGATAGGTTTATATGGTTATGGAAATGAAAGGAGGTACGATAAGGAGTTGAAGATAGTAGCTACATTAAAAACAACGATCTCGCAAATACTCCATGTAAAACCAAATGAAACCGTGGGTTATAATAGAGCATTTCGATGTACCGAGGCTACAATAATTGCGACCCTCCCCATTGGGCATGCAGACGGTATTGGCAGACAGTATGGGAATGGCAAAACGACTGTAACTATAAACGGTAAAGATGCTCCTATTGTAGGCAATGTATGTATGGATATGATTATGGTAGATATTACCAACATACCGTGTAAAGAAGGAGATACGGTCATCATTTTTGGGAAACAGAAGTCTGCCGAAGACTTCGCGAAAACAGCGAATACCATTTCTTATGAGCTTTTATGTGGTATTTCACAGCGAGTAACAAGGACCTTCATTGTTGATTAAGCACTTATTTAAAGCAGGGTTTTCCTAAATTTTCATAACTTTAAAAGATGATTTTAATAACCATAAAAACTATATGATGCTTAAAGAATTTAAAAACTTTATCATGACAGGAAATGTCGTGGAATTTGCTGTCGCTGTAATCATGGCGGGAGCCATGGGCCTGGTAATTAATGGCTTTGTGTCTGACATTATTATGCCTATCGTTGGCCACTTTTCAGGAGGAGTTGATTTTGCCGATTTGAAAATAATACTAACAGAAGCCTCAGGGGTAAAGGGAGAAGCCGGATATGTAGCGGAAAATGCTATTCGATGGGGAGCCTGGGTAAATACTATTGTTAATCTCATTGTTGTTGGTCTAGTAATGTTTATCATTGTAAAGGCCTATAACAAGACCAAAACACCACCGGCTCCACCAAAACCTAAAGGCCCGTCGCAAGAAGAATTGTTAGCTGAGATTAGAGATCTCCTTAAAAAAGACTGAGCAGATTGAGCAATGGCTAAATACATATAGCAAGTGTTATATTTAAAACAAAATGTTATATTGTAATAATTTTAGCAATAATATTTGCGCCAAAGTATAGGTTAGAATACCTTTGTTTTCTAATTTATAAAATATGAAAATAGCTATCGTTGGAGCTACAGGCATGGTCGGTGAAGTAATGCTCCAAATACTATCTGAAAGACAGTTTCCATACAGTGAAATTTGGCTTGTTGCCTCAGAGAGATCTGTTGGTAAGCAACTGGAATTTGATGGAAAAATGCATACCATTATTGGATTACAAGATGCCGTTGAGAAGAAACCGGATCTGGCAATTTTTTCAGCAGGGGGTGGTACATCTTTGGATTGGGCTCCAAAATTTGAGGAAGTCGGCACGACGGTAATTGACAATTCTTCTGCTTGGCGAATGGACCCAACGAAGAAATTAGTGGTCCCGGAAATAAATGCCTCTCAATTAGATGCAAATGATAAAATCATAGCGAACCCGAATTGTTCTACAATTCAATTAGTTATGGTGCTTGCACCACTTCATAAAAAGTATAAGATGAAAAGGGTGGTAGTTTCTACCTATCAATCTGTTTCTGGAACAGGCGTTAAGGCCGTAAGACAATTGGAAAATGAAATGGCAGGTATTGAAGGTGAAATGGCATATCCATATGCCATTAATAGAAATGCCTTACCTCATTGCGATGTTTTCACTGAAAATGGCTATACCAAAGAAGAGATGAAATTGGCGAGAGAACCTCAGAAAATCTTAAATGATAGTTCCTTCTCAATTACCGCTACTGCAGTTAGAATCCCTACCTCTGGAGGGCATTCCGAGGCAGTAAATGTTGCTTTTGAAAACGAATTTGAATTGGAAGATGTTCGGACCCTTCTGCAAAATACTCCCGGAGTTATTGTACAAGACAATCCTGATACGAATACCTATCCTATGCCGGTTTATGCGCATAACAAAGATGAAGTATTTGTAGGAAGAATTAGAAGGGATGAAACCCAAGAAAACACATTGAACATGTGGATTGTGGCGGACAACTTGAGAAAAGGTGCTGCTACAAACGCCATACAGATCGCTGAATATTTACGTGAAAACGGACTGCTGAACTAGAAATAACTTAAATTTTGTTAAAACCTTAATACGGATCTTAGCTGAAAGGTGTTTTTATAGTAGCTTTAACTTCTTATAAGTTAAAGCTACTATGAAATTATATAGTTACGCGTTTGCCATTGTGCTTTTCATACTAGGCTGCAGCGAGCAGGAAAGATCAAATAATATTCAAGTGAATTATCCAGAGTCGAAAAAAGTTGAAGTAACGGATAACTATTTTGGAGAAACTATTAAGGACCCCTTTCGATGGTTAGAGGATGATAGAAGTGAGGAAACTAAAGATTGGGTAATTAGACAAAATAAAACGACTCAGGCTTATTTAGATAATATCCCTTTTAGACAGAATTTAAAAAAGCGTTTAGAAATTCTTTGGGATTATGAAAAAATTAGTTCTCCCTTTAAAGAAGGTGACTATACTTATTTTTATAAGAACGATGGCCTGCAAAATCAATATGTTTTATATCGATCCAAAGAAGGGCAAGAAGCCGAAGTCTTTTTAGACCCAAATACATTTTCTAAAGATGGTACTACCTCCTTGATGGGTGCCAGTTTTACACAAGATGGCTCTTTATTAGCCTATTCTATATCAGAGGGTGGAAGTGATTGGCGAAAGATAATTGTTATCGATACCGAAGAACTCCAAATACAAGAAGACACTATCAAAGATGTAAAATTTGGCAGTGTTTCTTGGTTTGGCAAAAAAGGCTTTTTTTACTCTAGTTATGACAAACCTGATGGTAGTGAGCTTTCCGCGAAGACGGATCAACATAAGTTATATTATCATAAGCTAGGGACTCCTCAGTCGGCAGATCTTGTAATTTTTGGTGCTACAGAAGAGGAGAAACATCGCTATGTCCAGGCCTCTGTTACGGAAGATGATAGATATCTTTTAATCTCCGCTGCCAACTCCACAGCTGGCAACAAGCTTTTCTTAAAAGATTTGCGAGTTAAGGACAGTCCCCTGGTCTCCATTCTTCCCCATGAAGAATCGGAGACTTATTTAATAGACAATGATGAAGATAAACTGTCTTTGGTAACCAACTATAAGGACCCCCAGCAGAAAATAGTTAGGGTAAATGCTTCGGAGGCTACTTCAGAAAATTGGGTAGATAT
>CAZWPZ010000298.1:0-5409 GCA_964636005.1 uncultured Eudoraea sp. | reverse complement strand
ACTCATTATGTTCTGTAATCCTCCGTACCAAACCACCAAGCCAATAGCAATAGAAGTAACAATCTCCGCAACCGGGAAGAAAAAAGAGTTATACCAAACTGTTTTTAACCAAGCGTTCTGATGTTTCTCATTGATTATCCGAAACTTTTCACTTTCAATTTTTTCACGCGTAAATAACTGTACAATCTTCATTCCAGTAATGCGTTCCTGAACAAAGGAGTTAAGACTGGATACCTGCGCTCTAACCTCAATAAATGCAACCTTCATTGCCTGTTGGAACAAACGGGTGGCGTATAAAATTACAGGAAGGACAGCAAATACAATAAGGGATAGTTTCCAATTCATATAGAGCATCATGGAAGCCGCTGCCAGCATCTTTAGTAAATCTGCCACTATCACAAAAAATCCCTGACTAAAAATTTCACCAATACGTTGCATATCGGCTACGGCTCTGGTTACCAAAACTCCTATAGACGAAGTATCGAAATACTGCATTTTAAAGCCCACCATTTTCCGAAATAATTTGATCCTAATGTCCCGTATAACAGATTCACCTAACCAATTGGCATAGTAATTAAACAGAAGCTGGCATATAACCTGCCCAAAAAGCACAACTAACATAGCCAACGACAGTTGCCATAACAATTCAGCATCGCTATTCGCTACTGCCTTGTCTATAATATCTCGTAAAATATAAGGGGTTAGTACTGCAAATGTGGTTAACAAAATTGCCGTAAGCGCTACCAATACAAAGGTAAGCATGTACGGCCTTGTATGGGCCATGACACGTTTAAACAGTCTAAAATCAAAGGCTTTACCGGTATCTTTATCCATGGAAGCTGAGAATGTTTTCCGGGTACTCTATTTTTGTCAAATATAACCCTTTTGCAGGCACAGAAGCCCCAGCTTGTCCCCTATCTTTGCTTTTTATAATAGTCTTAACATCTTCTGGTTTCAGTTTACCCCTTCCGACATCCAAAAGGGTTCCAACAATTGCTCTCACCATGTTTCTTAAAAACCGGTCTGCCTTTATGGTAAAAACCAACTTGTCTTCCGTCTCTTCCCAAATTGCCTCGGTAAGGTCACAATTATAGGTTTTTACATCGGTATGGGATTTGGAAAAACACTGAAAGTCCTTTAATCCTATGAGATAGGAGGCTGCTTTATTCATTGCAGGGACATCTAAAGACTGATTTATATAATGCGCATATTCTGTTAAAAAGGGATCCTTTTTTCTAACAATCCAATAGGCGTAGGTTCTGCTTATTGCATCAAAACGAGCATGCGCTGTATTCGGTACTTTATGCAGGGAACGAACGGAGATATCTTCAGGAAGGAAAGCGTTAATTCTGTGTATCAGATCTGTTTCTGGCAGTTCCTTAGACAAGTCAAAATGAGCAAACATTTGTTTGGCATGGACTCCAGCATCGGTCCTTCCAGCGCCAACCAAAACTATTTTTTTTCCTAATATGGTACTTAAAACATTTTCTAAGACTTCCTGAACGGTGATTGCATTAGGTTGCCTTTGCCAACCGTGATAGGCCTTCCCAAAGTATTTAAAAGCTATAAAATATCTCACCCTATTAATCTATTTTTGAAACATCAAAGATAGACAAGTTAGTTAGCATCGAAAATCAGATTTATATAGAAGTGCTTTTGGTTACTAAGTAATTTATGGCAGTTGCATTCGTCTACCTTTAATCAGAGAACAGCATTTATGACAAAAATTCTATTGTTATCCGATACGCATGGACATTTAGATGATACTATCATCAAATACGTTAAAGAAGCAGACGAGGTATGGCACGCGGGAGATTTAGGCACCATAGAAGTAGCAGATACACTATCGGCCTTAAAACCGTTTCGAGCAGTTTATGGTAATATAGACGACCATACGATTCGCAAAGAATATCCTTTAGATCAAAAATTTTTATGTGAGAACGTATCCGTTTGGATGACCCATATCGGGGGATATCCCAATCGATACAGTCCTCGGATTAAAAGTGAGATAGTAAAGAGAACGCCTAAGTTATTTATTTCTGGACACTCCCATATTTTAAAAGTAATGTGGGACAAAAAACTCAATTTACTCCATATGAATCCTGGAGCCTGCGGTAAAAAAGGTTTTCATCAAATGCGTACCATGTTACGTTTTTATATAGAGGACAAGGATATAAAAAATCTTGAGGTCATAGAGTTGGGTAAAAGATAGCTAAGGCCTGTGAAACATAAAAAAACACGTTCTTAAAAGCAAAAAACCCGGGAAACAACTCCCGGGTTTAACGCACTAATACTACTAAGATGTTAGGTTTAACGTAAGCGGTCAACAGATTTTACAAGATCTTCATCCTTCTTAATGGCCCTATTGGCTAGGACTAAAAAAACGATAGAAAATACAGGAGTCAACATCCCAATACCCTTCTCTGAAACGACTGTTTCTCCGGATAGATTTAGCGACCGGTAAACGAAAAATCCTAGTAAAAAAAGATTCAATATTATATTCAATCTGTTTATCACAAACTGATTCTTCCTGTTTTTAAATAAAAATATACTTACAACAGCTAATGCAGCTGAACTCAGAAAAACGATGGTTAACAGACTATCCTCATAAGCATAGACTTCGGAACCTTCAGCATTCACCCATAAACTAAAAAATACAGGCAAGAGTCCTGAAACAAGAGCCACTAGTAACAAATAAATAGTTTGGATTCTTTGAATCATCAACATCTGAATAAGCTTGGCAAAAGTACGTGGGTTTTAGTAAAAATCCATAAGATTTTAAATTAAAATTTGTGGTCCAGTTCTATTTAATATGCCCCTCATTTTCAGAATATGCTATTATTGAGCGGGTTAAGCTCGTGTAGCGCTATTGAAGAACACAAATAAAACTCTAATATCCCTCGAAATGTTTAAAATAATTTGTAATATTGTGTCGTTATATGTTATAGCACTTACCCTAGGGGAGATCATTCCCAAGTAATACCCAAAATAACAATACACTTCATTTTTATACACAATTAATTTATTATATACTCAATGTTTGAGATTTCAGATTTAAAAGCCAAGAAGCTTCCTGAACTTCAGGATATTGCTAAGAACCTAAACGTTCCTAAGTTTAAATCCCTAAAAAAGCTTGATTTAGTATACCAAATATTAGATTTTCAAGCAAGTAACCCTAAAGTGGTTCAAGAAAAAACCAAAGCAACTGCAGTAACGAGTTCAGCAAAGCAAGAAAGACCCGTTCGCACAAAAGCAAAAAAGGAAGAAACCCCATCTACGGAGCAAAAAGCAGCCCTGTCGGAGTCGAGCAATCGGTCAGAACCAAAAAGAGCCAATTCTCGTCAAAACAATAATGCGCAACAAGGGAAAAAAGACAATACACAAAACTCTGGTCAACACAATAGAAATAACAACCAGAACACTAACCCCAACAACAACCACAACAACAAAGGAAAGTCCAACAAAAAGCCACATCATAAAAGTGGGCAAGACAAACACAATAGCAATTTTGACAAAGACCTTCGCAATAAATACAAGCAACCAGAGTATGAGTTCGATAGTATTATTGAGAGTGAAGGCGTGCTAGACATCATGGGAGATGGCTATGGCTTTTTGCGATCTTCGGATTACAATTATTTGTCTTCTCCAGATGATATTTATGTGTCCCAATCCCAAATAAGGCTTTTTGGATTAAAAACAGGGGATACCGTACTGGGCAATGTAAGACCTCCAAAAGAAGGTGAAAAATACTTCCCATTAATTAAGGTAAACAAGATAAATGGTTTAGACCCTCAGGTGGTTAGGGACCGTGTTTCTTTTGAACATTTGACGCCCCTTTTTCCTCAGGAAAAATTTAAACTAGCAGAACGACAAAGCAATTTGTCTACAAGAATTATCGATCTGTTTTCCCCAATTGGAAAGGGACAAAGAGGGATGATCGTTTCCCAGCCAAAAACGGGAAAAACTATGCTCCTAAAGGATATTGCCAATGCAATCGCTGCCAACCATCCTGAAGTTTATCAAATTATCTTACTGATTGATGAACGACCAGAAGAGGTTACCGATATGCAAAGAAATGTTAGCGGGGAAGTAGTTGCCTCTACGTTCGACAAAGAAGCTACCGAACATGTACGTGTGGCGAACATTGTATTGGAAAAAGCAAAGAGACTAGTAGAATGTGGCCATGATGTGGTAATTCTCTTAGACTCTATTACTAGACTTGCCAGAGCATACAATACGGTACAGCCAGCATCCGGCAAGGTTTTAAGTGGTGGTGTAGACGCGAATGCCTTACACAAACCTAAAAGATTTTTCGGGGCAGCCAGGAATATTGAAAATGGTGGTTCCTTGTCCATTATTGCGACTGCACTGACAGAGACCGGCTCAAAAATGGATGAAGTTATCTTTGAAGAATTTAAGGGTACTGGAAATATGGAACTTCAATTGGATAGAAGAATCAGCAACCGTAGAATATTCCCTGCAATAGATCTAATTTCTTCTTCTACCAGAAGAGACGATCTCCTATTGGATGAGAATACTATTCAACGTATGTGGATAATGCGTAAGTATTTAGCAGATATGAATCCTGTTGAAGCCATGGAGTTTATGGAACAGCGGGTAAAACAGACCAAAAATAATGCGGAGTTTTTAATGACCATGAGTCAGTAATTCCCTCCTTACACCATAAATAAAACCCAATGATAGTAGTCATTGGGTTTTTTGTTTTCGGTAGGTATTATATCGAATTCTTAAGTATTTATTTACATTTAATTGGAAATAGTACTACATTTAAGATATACCAAAGCTTCCCCATAACATATTAACACACTACTAAACACTAGTTGCCATGCAAAAACTATTCAAAAAACCAGTCTTCTTAAGTATTGCTATTGTCACCTTGACGGTCTTAATTTCAAGTTGTAAACAACAAGCTAATACCGAAGAGACGCAACCTACAACAAGTTCCGAAAGAATAACAAAACCGGAAAAGATCGTTAGTTTAAAGAATGCTCAGAGCATGTATAGTAATTATTCCGAAAGAAGAGTTCCTATAATCCAACAATACGAGGATAGGCTCATGGAAGATAAGGCCAATCAGGGAAACCAAGAACAGGATTCGTTTATCGTTGCCAGGTATATTCACTACGATTACCAAACCATCAAGGACTATCTGGCCTATATAGAGCAAGAAGCGGCTGATGCCAATGTAGAGATCAGCTCTTTGCGTTTTTATCTAACAAATTACCCGAATAAAAAGGAGTTCGAGAATGGCAAACCCATTCTACATCCAAAACAGAATTCCATTCTCATTTTACCGGCTGTCACTGCTGGAAAATCAGAATACGGTCTCTATCTGAATGAATTGCAAAACGGTGAGAAGGTACCTGTGTATTTGTCGGATGAACTGGT
>CAZWPZ010000297.1:0-24416 GCA_964636005.1 uncultured Eudoraea sp. | reverse complement strand
AAAGGTATGTATAAGCAATTCTTGTGTAGCTATCTTGAATCTCAATTCGCCTCTACGAGATCTGGAACAACCAGTGTTGAGGTTCAAAATTTACGTTTAAATGAATAATATACTGGAGGCCCACGAAGTAACCAAAAAGTTTGGAAATCAATATGCGTTGGATAAGGTGTCTTTATCCATTCCAGAAAATTGCATTTATGGTCTTCTTGGACCCAACGGAGCTGGAAAAACAACCCTTATTCGAATTATAAATCAGATAACCTTTCCGGATTCTGGTAAGATTTTATTTAACGGTAATCCATTACAACCTAGCGATATTAGTTTAATTGGATATTTGCCTGAGGAGAGAGGTTTGTATAAAAGCATGAAAGTAGGGGAGCAGGCACTCTATTTAGCACAGCTTAAAGGACTGAGCAAGGCAGAGGCTAAAAAAAGACTAAAATATTGGTTTGACAGGCTGCAGATTGGAGATTGGTGGAATAGAAAAGTTCAGGAACTCTCCAAAGGGATGGCACAAAAAATCCAGTTCATAGTAACTGTTTTGCACAAGCCAAAATTGTTAATTTTTGATGAACCATTTAGTGGTTTTGATCCCATTAATGCCAACATAATAAAGGACGAAATACTTAGCCTGAAAAATGAAGGAACTTCTATCATTTTTTCTACCCATAGAATGGAATCTGTAGAAGAACTTTGTGAATACATAGCGCTTCTGCATAATTCCGAAAAGATTCTGGATGGTAAATTAAGTGATATAAAGAAACAGTATAAAAACCATACCTTCGAAGTAGCTGCAAATTTTGAGCAGCGTGCTTTGAGTTTTGAAAAACTAAAAGCGGAATATACCATACAAAATGAAGTCTATGATGACTCTAGTGGCTTAAGCCATTTTAAAGTAAGGTTACCTTCAGACGACACAAAAGAGTTTTTAGCACAATTGAGCGCATCTGCTATTGTAAATAGTTTTATCGAAACAGTACCTTCAGCAAATGATATTTTTATTAAAACGGTAGAGGACAAAAATGGGAACAAGTAAATTACCTTTAATAATTAGACGGGAATACTTGGCAAAGGTCAGAAATAAGTCGTTCGTGATCATGACATTTTTAAGTCCTATTTTAATGGTAGGAATGATTGCTTTGATTGCATATTTATCGAAGGTGAATGACGGTGATAAAAAGATAATTGGTGTCCTTAATGAAAGTGATTATTTCTCAACTGATTTTAATATTACCGAAAGGACTTCGTATATCTTTTTCGAAGATATAAGCCTGGATCAGGCGAAGGATTCCACCTTGCAATTAGGGATAAGTGGTCTTTTGCATATACCAAATAGACCTAATTTGGAGGATGTTATTGAGGAGTCCTATTTTTATTCCAAAGAACCGCCGAGTACCAATGTTATTGAACCTCTAGAAGATATTTTTCAGGAACGACTAAGACAAAGGAAATTGCTTACCATAGGCGTTTCTCCGGAAGAGTTCGATACCCTGAACAGTCCGTTTGAGATAAAGATCGCAACCTTCTCTGGTAAGCAGAACATAAAAGGTGTGAATGAGCTTAAGGCGATAATTGGTGGTGGATTCGGCTATTTAATAATGATGTTCATCATTATTTACGGGGGTTTTGTAATGCGTAGCGTTATTGAAGAAAAAACCAGTAGAATAATAGAGGTCATCATTTCTTCCGTAAAGCCCTTTCAATTAATGTTGGGTAAAATTCTTGGTACGACCTTAGCAGGAATTACCCAATTTGTAATTTGGATTATTTCTGCCTCCCTGTTACTATTTGCTGTATTTATGGTTTTTGGTATTGACCTGACTGGTTTTAGTTCTGGTTCCAATTTACCAGGTCCTATGTCTACGGTAGCACCAACGGAAGTGCCAAAAGATGTCTTACAACTATACGCCATGGAGTTTCTTCAGATTCCTTGGTTTCTGCTAATTTCTCTTTTCCTGGTATATTTTATTTTGGGATACTTAATTTATAGTTCTATTTATGCGGCAATTGGAGCGGCCGTAGACAATGAGACAGACACACAACAGTTTATCTTTCCAATTATTTTACCGCTAATGCTAGCAATTTATGTCGGGTTCTTCTCTGTTTTTAGTAACCCACACGGGCCTATTGCAGTTGGATTTTCTTTATTTCCGCTTACCTCACCAATTGTTATGCTTATGCGACTGCCAGGAGGAATCGGAGAAGGGGGCGTACCTTTGTGGCAGGTGTTCGTTTCTGTACTACTTTTGGTTCTTACCTTTATAACTATTGTGTGGATGGCAGCGAAAATATATAGGGTTGGGATTTTAATGTATGGTAAGAAACCCACGTATAAGGAACTTTATAAATGGCTACGATATTGATACAGAGCATAGTATATAGCATAAGTCTAAGGCTGGGACTCCTATCTGAATTTTTCGAGTCCGTAAAAGAATTCCTCAATTGGGGCCTGCACCTGGGGGAAGGTGAAAAATCAATACATATTACCGTTGGTCTTTTATTAATACTGACTCTTGCATTTTTACTGACAAGTTTTGTTTTAAAGTCCATTCGAAACTTTATAACAAGAAAAATGGAGGGGGAAGATAAACTTAAGTTTGTCAGCATTTTTAAGTTTATAAAGTACGTGGTTTATATCACGGTAATCCTCATTACCATGAGCGCCGCTGGTATTAATATCACGGTGTTAATAACAGCTTCTGCGGTCCTTTTTGTTGGTTTGGGGCTGGCACTTCAAGAATTGTTTCAGGACATTATTGGTGGGGTGTTTATTATTGTGGATAAGTCCTTGCAGGTTGGGGATGTTGTGGAGGTTGATGGGAAGGTTGGAAAGGTAGTAGAGATAAAATTAAGAACCACACTGGCCATCACACGGGATGATAAGGTAATCATCATGCCGAATCATAAATTTATGAGTGATGTCATTTACAACCACACTCAAAATCACAAAACTACCAGAGAAGAAGTAAAAGTGGGTGTGGCTTATGGTAGTGATACTGAAAAAGTTACGGCAATCCTTCTGAAGTGTATAAGTGAAGAACAGGAAGCTCTTAAGAATCCTGCTCCTTTTGTATTATTTGATGACTTTGGTGATTCGGCACTTCTTTTTTCTCTTCATTTTTATATAAAGGATAGTTTTCAATCTTTACGTGTAAAAAGTAGGGTTCGATATGCTATAGATCGTCATTTTCGAGAGGCGTCTATTACGATTCCTTTTCCACAAAGGGATGTGCATTTTTACCCAAAGAAATAGTTGTGATTTTTTTGCGTTTTATCGCTTTACAGGGCGTAGAGCAAGAATTTGTAAAATGGGAAGAATAAGGGGCAAGAGCAGCAAACAGAGGTTGGCATTGTATTTGCAAAATGATATTTAAATAAAGAATATGTCCAAAATTTTAGTAATAGAAGACGAAGCGGCAATAAGACGTGTATTGGTAAAAATACTCACGGAAGAGAGTAAGGCATACGAGGTAGAGGAAGCAGAAAATGGCCTGGTGGGAATTGATATGATCAAAAATAAGGATTACGACCTAGCTCTATGTGATATTAAGATGCCAAAAATGGATGGGGTAGAGGTGCTGCAAAATGCGAAAAAAATAAAACCAGAAATACCATTTATAATGATCTCCGGCCATGGAGATCTGGATACTGCTGTGAATACCATGCGGTTGGGCGCGTTTGACTATATTTCCAAGCCGCCGGATCTAAATAGATTGCTTACCACGGTTAGAAATGCGCTCCAGAAAAAAGAATTGGTCGTAGAAAATAAGATTCTCAAGAAGAAGGTAAGTAAGAGCTTTGAGATGGTAGGTAGTAGTCCCGAAATTACGGTCATTAAGGAAATGATTGAAAAGGTGGCACCTACGGATGCCCGTGTCTTAATTACAGGTTCTAATGGAACAGGGAAAGAATTAGTGGCGCATTGGCTACATGAAAAAAGTGAAAGAAGTGCCTCTTCCTTTATCGAAGTGAATTGCGCTGCCATTCCGTCCGAATTAATTGAAAGTGAACTGTTCGGGCACGTAAAAGGGGCGTTTACATCTGCAGTAAAGGACAGAGCAGGGAAATTTGAAACCGCGAATAAAGGAACTATTTTTCTCGATGAGATTGGGGATATGAGTCTCTCTGCACAGGCTAAGGTTCTTAGAGCACTGCAGGAAAATAAAATTACCAGGGTAGGTTCTGATAAGGATATAAAAGTGGATGTGCGAGTCATCGCTGCCACCAATAAAGACTTGATAAAAGAGATTGAAGAGGGTAAGTTCCGAGAAGATTTATACCATCGCCTGGCTGTAATTCTTATCCACGTTCCTGCTCTGAATGATCGCAGAAAGGACATTCCGGATCTAATTGCCCATTTTTCTAAACAAATTGCTCAGGAACAAGGAGTGGGAGTAAAGCATTTTAATAAAAAAGCAATCGAATTATTAAAGGGCTATGATTGGACTGGGAATATTCGCGAACTTCGTAATGTAGTTGAAAGACTTATCATCCTTGGAGGGGAAGAGGTTTCAGAAGCAGATGTAAAACTATTTGCGAGTAAATAGTGTCTTTCTACTACTTATCTCCATTTTAAATGGACGATTTTGAACAGGTATCCAACTTTTTTAAGGCTTCAGCCGCTATTTGTTTCGTTCGGAGGTGATAGTATTTCTTGGTTTCTGATATACCGTTTTTTAGTAGTTCTTTCTCTGAAAATTCATAGATGTTTCGAGTGAATTCATAAGATTCTTCGCAATCAATTTCGTCTATCACCTTAGCTAAGGAAAGTTGAAATTTTTTAAGGGAATTATCAATTTTCTTTTCAATGTCTCGTTTGGACGGTAGTGTGGCATGCTTCTTTTTTTTTGATTCTGCCAAAGTGTTTATTGCCAAAAGGCTATTACCGTATTTACTGTGTGCATGTTGTTTGTGTTCCACTAAAGTTTCTATGCTTTCTTCAATATTTTCCAAAGCTCTTTTTAAAAATATTCTCGTGCCATTGAGGGAAACTACTCTTGTTGCTTTTTTGATGTCCTCTGCTCCGTCCATTAAAAAGTCGTTTGTGTACTCACATGCACAAGCTTTTAATTGCTCTTTGGACTTTTCAAAAGCATTCAGTGCCCTATATGCATAATACTTAGAGATTTCTACCTTCTCTGCTTTGATAGCCAAAATTGTCTGAGATGAAATATATTCGAGATTAGAGCGCGCATAGTCGCATTGCTGCTCCTGCGTATGGTTTAGCGCAAAGGTAATGGTGATAAGCAAGTAGGATACAAGACTCATAACATCATTAGTAGGTTAATTTTCAGCTTAGGGACCCTTAAATTAGCGAAAAATCCGCTATGTTGTAAGTTTTTTCGATGTTCTGCACACTTGACTTTCAATTCATTATATTGATTTGGGTATAATTGACTATTATTATCCTTTAATTAGTTACCAAATATTTATCTTAATGCTATGGAGAAAATTAATATAGAAACATACAAGGCTAAGACTCCCTTTAAGCTTCAAGGTAAGAATACACTTGAAAATTTTGGGTTAACGGATAAAGAATTAAAAAAGGAGCTCTCCAAACGCCGGAAGGAATTGAGCGACTTTCAAAATACCATGTATGCACATGGTCAGTACGCCGTGCTTATTTGTTTACAGGGAATGGATACCGCCGGAAAAGACAGTCTGGTACGAGAAGTTTTTAAAGAATTCAACGTTCGAGGGGTGGTTGTTCATAGCTTCAAAGTCCCAACGCCCTTAGAGAAAAGTCATGACTATTTGTGGCGTCATTATTTGGCATTGCCAGCCAAAGGCAAGTTCGGGATTTTTAATCGTACCCATTATGAAAACGTTTTGGTAACTAAAGTTCATCCTGAATATATTTTAGGAGAGAATATCCCTGGTATTGATACTGTAGATGACATTGACGAAAAGTTTTGGCAAACACGTTACGAACAGATTAACAATTTTGAAAAACACTTAGTTGAAAATGGGACCATACTATTTAAGTTTTTCCTTCATCTGTCTAAAGAAGAACAACGGCAAAGGCTTTTAAGACGACTAAGACTAAAAGAAAAGAACTGGAAATTTTCTCCGGGAGACCTGAAAGAACGAAAACTTTGGGATACCTACCAGGAATGCTATGAAGAAGCAATATCCAAAACCAGTAAACCGGATGCTCCATGGTTTGTTATACCAGCCGATAATAAGAAAGGAGCCAGGCTTCTTGTGGCAGATATTTTGTTACAATCGTTAAAAAGTCTTAAAGATATCGCTGAACCAGAGCTTGATGACGAAATAAAGGCTAATATTGAACTGTATAAAACTCAATTAGAAAAAGAGGCATGAAAAAAATCTGTTTATTGTTTTTTCTGGCAACTGCGTTTTGTTGGTCTCAAAATAGAGACGCTGAACAATTAAAAGCCCTTTTTGATACATCCTTATCCGATGCTAAAGCCTACGATTGGTTAAATCACTTGTCCAATCAAATTGGCGGGAGACTCTCAGGGTCGGTTCAGGCGGAACAGGCCATTGCGTATACCAAAGAGCAATTAGAATCGCTCGGTTTAGATAAAGTGTGGCTACAGGAAGTACAAGTTCCCAAATGGGTGAGAGGTACACCAGAATTTGCATATATCGAGACCAGTCCGGGTTTTACCAATAATGTTCCTATCACGGCTTTAGGGGGTTCTATTGCGACTCCCGCTTCGGGTATTAAAGCCAATATTGTAGAAGTAAAAGGAATAGATGGATTAAAAAAATTAGGTAGGACAAAGATTGAAGGAAAAATTGTGTTCTTTAATGAACCAATGGACCCTACACTGATTAATACTTTCTCAGCATATAGTGGCTGTGTTGATCAACGATATTCCGGCGCCGAGGAAGCAGCTGCCTATGGTGCAGTGGGGATAATTGTGCGCTCACTGAACCTCAGGTTAGATGATTATCCCCATACAGGTGCTATGAGTTATGGCGATTTGGAGTTAAAAGATAGAATTCCGGCTGCGGCTATAAGTACCAATGCGGCTGAGCTGCTAAGCACTACCTTAACGCTCAATCCGAATATCCAGTTCTATTTTAAGCAAAACTGCAGACAATTACCAGATGTTACCTCCTATAATGTTATCGGTGAAATCAAGGGAAGTGAATTCCCGGAGGAAGTTATTGTTGTGGGAGGTCACTTAGACTCATGGGATCTGGGTGATGGGTCTCATGACGATGGGGCTGGATGTGTTCAAAGTATGGAGGTTCTTCGGCTTTTTAAGAAAACCGGTTATAAACCAAAAAGGACTATACGAGTGGTATTGTTTATGAATGAGGAAAATGGTTTGAGGGGAGCCAAAGCCTACGCAGAAAAAGTGCTGGCATCCAATGAAAATCACATTCTCGCTTTGGAAAGCGATGCAGGTGGTTTTACTCCTCGAGGTTTTTCCTTTGACTGTTCGGAAACTCAATTTCAGAAAATTCTGGCATGGAAGCCATTATTCGAACCTTATCTAATCCATTTGTTTGAAAAAGGAAATGGGGGTCCGGATGTGCGTACGCTTAAAAACAATAAAACCGTACTCGCAGGTCTCCGACCAGACACACAGCGTTATTTTGACCATCATCATGCCGAGAACGACACTTTTGAGCATGTCAATAAAAGAGAACTCCAATTAGGTGCAGCTTCTATGGCTTCATTGGTCTATTTATTTGATACCTATGGAATACAAGGAACGGTTGGACCAAGCGGGAAATAAGGATTATAGGTCCTACTGCTTTGGTGTTTAATCTCCTAACTAGCTTCTAAAAAGTAGCATAAATTACCTACCTTTGCAACTCATTAAAAAAATGTGATATGCAAGACGGAATTTATGCTAAATTCATTACATCAAAGGGAGAAATACTGGTAAATCTTACCTATGACAAAACACCAGGAACCGTTGGTAATTTTGTCTCCTTGGCGGAAGGAAAACGAGACAACTCTGCAAAATCTGCAGGAGAGCCTTATTACGATGGTTTAAATTTTCATAGAGTAATCCCAGACTTTATGATACAAGGAGGATGTCCTTTAGGCACAGGAACGGGTGATCCAGGATATAAATTCGATGATGAGTTTCATCCTGAGTTAAAACATGCAGAACCTGGCGTGCTTTCTATGGCTAACGCGGGTCCTGGCACTAATGGAAGTCAGTTTTTCATAACGCATGTCGCCACACCATGGTTAGATAACAAGCATACGGTGTTTGGAAAGGTAGTCTCTGGTCAGGAAGTGGTGGATACGATTGCACAAGGCGATAAAATCGACAAACTGGAGATTGTGAGAGTAGGGGAAGATGCAGAGTCATGGGATGCCCTTGCTGCTTTTAAGAATTTTGAAAGCGCTAAAGAAGCACGCTTGCAAGAAGAAAGAAAAAGGGCAAAGGAAGCACTGGATAAAGTTGCAGCAGGTTTTGAGGAAACCACAAGCGGATTACGTTATAAAATATTAGAAGAAGGAAAAGGTGAGAAAGCGGAAAGGGGTAAAACTGTTTCCGTACATTACGAAGGTGCCTTATTGGATGGCCAAGTTTTTGATTCTTCTTTTAAACGCAATGAACCAATAGATTTTCAATTAGGTGTTGGACAAGTTATACCAGGTTGGGATGAAGGTATAGGCCTTTTAAAAGTTGGGGATAAGGCAAGATTTGTTATACCCTCGGAATTGGCTTATGGTAGTGCCGGAGCGGGAGGTGTTATACCACCAAATGCCACATTGTTGTTCGATGTGGAGCTGATGGGCGTAAAATAAAGAGCGCGGAGTTATACTAAAAAAGCACTTCTTACTCTAAAAGAAGTGCTTTTTTTATAGTTGAACTTAAGTGTCTTAAGCCGTAGGATCGGGAGTCATTCGTAAATATGGTTTGATTTCCTCTACTCCTTTTGTGAAAATACCCTTAGCTTCTTCCGTTGGTATGGCCGGACTAACTACTACATCCTGACCGTGTTCCCAATTCGCAGGTGTTGCAACCTTGTGGTATGCGGTGAGTTGCAGTGAATCAATTACACGTAGCAATTCGTGAAAATTTCTACCCGTAGAGGCAGGATAGGTAATAATTAGCTTTACGGTTTTATCCGGCGCTATGATGTACACAGATCTGACGGTTAGATTATTATCCGCATTTGGATGAATCATATCGTAAAGATTGGATACTTTTTTATCTTCATCCGCAATTATAGGAAAGTTAACCGTGGTGTGTTGTGTTTCATTTATATCCTTTATCCATTCGTTATGTGAGGCTTTTCCATCTACACTTAAAGCAATCATCTTTACATTTCGTTTATCAAATTCCTCTTTAAACTTTGCAGCGGTGCCCAATTCAGTGGTGCAAACTGGTGTGAAGTCCGCTGGATGAGAAAATAATATTCCCCAACCATCTCCTAGATAGTCGTAAAAATTTATTTCTCCAATAGAACTGTCTGCTGTAAAATTCGGAGCGCTGTCTCCTAATCTAATTGTTGCCATTTTCTTATATTTTTAAACTAATTTCAAACATATCTAAAAGTAAAGCTTAATCTTAGGATAAAAATCAAACTTTGGTTAAAAAACTATTAAAGTTTAACGGTAAAAATTAATTGCCAGAAACCCAATTAATATTATACTTATTCTCTAATTTTAACTCATGGATAAAGCATCATTGGAAGAATTGAAATACCCAATAGGGTTGTTTCATGTACCAGATACTATAAGTCGGGAACAAATTGATCAATGGATAACGGATTTAGAGAATTTGCCAGCGATTGTCAGAAATTTAGTAGAATCCTTAAACGATGAGCAGTTGGCAGAACCGTACCGGCCTGGAGGATGGACCATCAGGCAATTGATACATCATATAGCAGACAGCCATCACAATAGTTATATTCGGTTTAAATGGGCACTTACGGAAGAAACTCCCGTAATTAAAGTATACGACCAAGAGAAATGGGCACGTCTTCACGATTCTTTACAAGCGCCAATAGCCATGTCCTTAGATCATTTACAAGCAATTCACTTTAAGCTTGTATATCTCTTAAGAGGGTTGAGCCAAGAAGATTTAAAAAGAGGTTTTATTCATCCCGAAACCAATTCCTTTACATCCTTAGAAGAAAATATAGGTAGGTATTCCTGGCATGGCAGGCATCATACCCAACATATTGTAAATATCCTTGAAAAAAAAGGATGGTAGTATTACTTTTTCCACTTTATATTACAGCCTATGGAAGGTTTTTGATTAGGGTTAATTCTCTTATTCTCTAGTAGAGCGTCCATGGCTTCCCTTAAGTCACTACCAGTTACTGGGATGCCATTCCCAGGTCTTGAATCGTCTAACTGACCTCTATACACTAGTTCTAATCCGTTATCAAATAGAAAAAAGTCTGGGGTACAGGCTGCCTCATAGGCTTTAGCAATATCTTGGGTTTCATCGTACAAATACGGGAAGGGGTAATTTTCTTCTTCGGCAGTTTCTTTCATTAATTCCGGGGAATCCTGGGGATAATTGATAACATCATTACTGGAAATTGCAACGAAGTTAATTCCTAAAGCAGGATACTTTTTACCTAGTTTCACTAAAGTAGGATTTACATGCTTTACAAAAGGGCAATGGTTACAGATGAACATTATAAGAGTTCCCTTGTCTCCTTTGAGTTGTTCAAGATTTAAATGGCTATTAGATATCGTATCTAATAAGGTGAAATCAGGAGCTTTTGATCCTAAAGGAAGCATGGTACTAGCCGTATCCGCCATAATGGTAAACTTTTAATTTTACTGAATAAGTAAAAATACAAATACAGAAACTATATCGCAATACGCTTTTCACTATTCTAAACGCCAGTAATTACATTATAGGCCCAAAGAATATAGCATTCATCAGTAATTTATTGGTACCATACCAAAAAGCTCTAAAGTTGGTATTATCTGTAAACAGGATCACTTTTCCGCTACCTTTTTTATGAACTTTAAACGGGACACTATTTTTAATCAATTCTAAATTTTCTTCCGAAATATAACCACTCAACAGAGGATCATCAGAATATGTAATGGGATTGTTGTAGCTCTCCTTGTCTTTTTCTAGATATACATTGGTGTTTCTAAAAAGGGATATCGTCTTGTTTTTATACCCGTAGTTGATAGGATGTGATCTGTCTTGACGCGCCTCAAATATCGCTCCACCAGTCACCTGAGCACCTAAGAAATCTTGTTTTTGACCAAAAGAAATATTTTTAGCGACAAGGGTGTCTTTTCTAAATTCTATGGGCATTAATCCATTGCTGTTCATCCAGTGAGCAGTATTTCCGTATCCTATTAGGGTACCACCAGCTTGAACCCATTCTTCTAACTTTTTGGTTGCAGCAGTGTCTAAACTACCCTTGCCATAATGACGAGGCAAGATAATATCCGTATAACTACTGAGATCCAGACCTGCGAGGTAGGACTTATCTATTTTAGTAATTTTCATGTCATAACGGGTGTCAAAAAGATGCCATATTTCCCCAGCGTCGTAGGGTCTGATTCCATTACCTACAATAAGGGCTACCTTCTGCGGCTTTATTGGGTCAAAATCATTACTCCCCAGGTCGATTCCTTTGGTTAGTCCTGTGTCAACACCATGTATTGGCACACCATTATTTTTAGCTAAATCTTGTAAAAAGACATACAGTTCATCCTCATTTAGATTTTGATTTTGTACTGGGATCATGATAGTGCCATAGTCGTATTCCACCGATTCTAAGGTAAACGGACTTTTGGCAACCTTGGCTCTCAATCCTTTTGTCAGTAGCTTGTTGAGTACTTTCGGGCTGTAATATTCATGCCATTCAAACAAATAAGCATAACTACTTTTTTTAGTAACCTCGGCCGATGGTTTTTTTAATTCTTCCGAAGACAGGGCGTTTGCAGAAATACCAGAAGTATATGTGTAATCTACATTAAAAGCCAATGGAAAAGTCCAGGCAGAAATATCGTAGAATAAACTATCTGTAAAGGTGGTTCTTTTTTCAAACATGGCTTTGACCAGTCTTGGGTTCTTTTGATTTAAAGGAACTACATAGCTGTGGTCTTTTTTATACAGGGTACCTTTTATGGTTTTATCTTCTTTTAGTACTTGGTATTCTATGTTTTGCCGGTCCAGTATCTCTGCCAAATGATATGCCTTGGAAGCATCTTTACTATCACCAAAAATAATCGTCTCTGTTTTACTATTACTTGCTTCCTTTTTCAGATCATTATAATAGTCTTGTTGGTACTTAAGTATCTTAATACGCATTCCTTTTGCCGCAGCGATGGTAGATAAGGCGGTAGTAAATTGATTTCTAATAGTAAAGGGAAAAGTTAGAATTCCATTTTCGGTTTCTTGAACATGTCCTCTGGAACTTGCTTGTTCAAAAAGAATACCGATACTCCCGTTAACATCAGGAAAGGTAGAGCCTTTTCCATAGTAGTAATCGTCATAGCGCTCTTCAGAATAGTAAAGGGAACCAATTTTATCCAAGGCTTTTGCGTGGTAACTTCCAATTTCTTTTGTTAATTCCTGATTTATTTTTGGGGTTAAGGGGTGCACCCTACTTGGTTCACCCGGTTGAAAGAAAAAGGTAGAATTAGTACCCATTTCATGATGATCCGTAAGAATATTTGGCATCCATTTATGAAACGTTTTAATACGGGCCCGACTTTCGGGAAGTTGTACCGGTAACCAGTCTCTGTTCATATCAAACCAATAGTGATTGGTTCTACCGCCTGGCCAAACCTCATGATATTCTCTGTCATTAGGATCCGCATTGAGGTTAATACTTTTATTGGTATTTGCCCAGTAGGCAAAGCGTTGCAATCCGTCAGGATTAAAGCTAGGATCCATCAGGATAACAGTAGATTCTAACATTGCTTCAATTTCCGCTCCCTGAGCTGCTGCCAGATAGTAAGCGTATAGCAAGCCTGCATTTGATCCACTTGCTTCATTGCCATGAATTGAAAATCCCTGATACACTACTATAGGCATTTGTTCGATAGCCAAGTCTTCCACCTTATTATCCGTTAGAGCAAGATGCTTTTCTCTTATGCTTTCCAGATTTTGGTGGTTTTTTGGTGAGGTAATAGTTAAAAGCAATATTGGTCTGCCTTCAAAAGTTTCCCCTCTGTTTTCTATGGATATACGATCGCTTTTGGAAGCTAATTGGTGCATATAAAACATCAGTTTATCATGCGTTATATGCCATTCTCCTACTTCATGACCAATAACCTCTTTAGGTGTAGGAATACTTTTGTCATAGGATATATTTTGCGGTAAATAATAATCGAGCTTAAGTTCTTCCTGACTATAACCAAAAGAAACCGCTAATACGACTAAGGCTAAAAATTTTTTCATAAAGGGGGATTTTAAATGGTGAACTAAACAAAAAACGATCCTTGCATGCAAAGATCGTTTTTATAAAATTGCTAATTGTTTTTAAATGTCATCGAAACTTACATCAGTAAAACTGTCTGTCGAAGAAGCCTCCCCATTACTGCTAGGTTCTTCTTTTTTGAAGTCTCTTTGATGTCTTTCGGAGATTACCTCATGACCCTTTTCAGAAATGATATAATCCATCATTTCTTCCATGTTCTCTTTAAAAGGCTGGAAGTCTTCTTTGTATAGATATATTTTGTGTTTTTTGTAATGGAAAGACCCATCATCATGTGTAAACTTCTTACTTTCTGTAATAGTTAAATAATAATCTCCTGCTTTAGTGCTGCGTACATCAAAAAAATAAGTCCTTCTGCCAGCTCTTAAAACTTTTGAAAATATTTCTTCCTGATCCATTAAATCTTTATCACCCATAAGTTGAAATTGTAGTTAGTGTTTATCCCTTATTTAATATCAAAAATGTAAAAAAAAAGCGTATTCAGCAACATTTTACTCGTTTTCTTTGGTAGATAGTTGATTGAAATAAAGCTCTTTGTAATAGCCATTTTTTGATATCAAATCATTGTGACTGCCTTGCTCAAGTATTTTGCCGTCTTCCAGTACTATAATTTTGTCTGCATTCTTAGCGGAAGAAACTCTGTGGCTAACAATTAAGGTTGTTTTTTTACGAACTGCTTTTTTTAGATTATTTAGAATCTCTTCTTCCGTTTCCGTATCTACAGCAGACAAACAATCGTCAAACAAGTACACCTCTGGGTCCTTTAACAAGGCTCTGGCAATAGATACTCTTTGTTTTTGTCCTCCACTCAACGTTATGCCCCTTTCTCCTAAAATAGTTTTATACCCCTTAGAAAACGACAAAATATTATCGTGTACTACGGCTTGCCTTGCAACCTCTACTATTTCTTCTTCGGAAGCTTCTTCTTTACCGAATTTTATATTGTTTTCTATGGTATCGGAAAATAAGAATGCATCTTGGGGGACAGCGCCTATGGAAGAACGCAGGCTATTTAGATTTAACTCTTTTATGGGGACATCGTCTAATAGAATTTCTCCTTCTGTAGCATCGTATAATCTGGCTACTAAATCTAAGATGGTTGATTTACCGGACCCAGTCTTTCCTAATATGGCCACCGTCTCTCCTTCTAGAACTTCGAAGGAAATATTATTTAGAGCGGTAATATTGGTGTCCTCGTAAGTAAAACTTACATTTCTGAATTCTATTTTCCCTTTTATCGGTGTAGGCTTTGGACTAGTGTTTTTTATGGAGGGTTCTTCCTTTAAAAATTCATTGATGCGTCTTTGAGAAGCTTCTGCTCGTTGTACAATGGATGTTAACCATCCAACAATGGCCACAGGCCACGTTAGCATATTTACATATAAAATAAACTCGGCAATAGTTCCTACCGATTCAATTTCTCCATTTATATATTGTTTACCCCCAATATAGATTACGAAAATATTACTGATTCCAATTAGGAGTATCATCAAGGGAAAGAACCAGGCATTTACTTTAGCCAGATCCATACTTTTGTCTTTGCCTTCATTGGCAAGAACCTGCACTTCCTGGTCAATCTGTGGCTCTAAACCGTAGGCCTTTATTACAGAAACACCGGAGAATGATTCTTGGGCAAAGGTAGAGAGAGACGACAGGTATTCTTGGACCTTAGTGCTCCTTCGGTGAATAATTTTACTTATTTGATAAATCAGGACAGAAAGTATTGGTAAAGGCAAAAGAGAATAGAAAGCAATTGTAGGTGCTTTGATGAACATTAATGGTATGAGACAAACAAAAAGTGTAAGTGTCTGCATACCATACATAATTGCTGGTCCGGCATATAAACGAACCTGGCCAACATCTTCGGAAATTCTGTTCATCAAATCCCCTGTTCTGTTTCTTTTATAAAAGTTCAGATTTAACAACTGGTAATGATCAAAAACTTCATTTTTTAAGTCAAACTCAATATACCTGGAAACATTAATTATAGTTTGACGCATTAAAAAGGTAAAGAAACCAGATAGTAAGGCAGCTCCGACAATTATGAGTATGTATTCTAATAATAAGTCCTTAGCTAAAGACTCCGAGAGTTCATTTCGTGTATAGTTTTCTACTACCTCTATCGATTTTTTAACAAAAGAGGGCATAACTAACTGAAATATACGTGCAGTAATAGTAATAAGAATTCCGATGAGTAATTTAAACCAGTACTTCTTAAAATATTTATTTAAATGGCGTAATTCTTTCATTAACAGAGGAGCGTTCAACTGAGGGTTAAAGCTTGGCAAATATAGGCGATTGCTTACAAATCAAATGTTATAATATTTATAAGATAAATGGCATAATAGGTTTGTTTATGAAATAGATTAGTATTTTTGCCTCCATTAAATGCAATATTAATTAGCAAGGTTCTTTAAAATGCTTACAAGAAGGCAAATCAGGGTTAAAGTTATGCAATGTTTATACGCCATAACCCTCTCTCGGGACGAATCCCTGGATAACCAAAAGAAATTTCTAAAAGAAAGTATTGCAAATACGTATACACTCTATTTGTTAGTGTTAAGCCTCCTTATAGAACTATACAAGAGAGAGAAAAACGTTCTCAAATTATCTTCAAAAAAATATATCCCAACCGAGGACGATGCGGTTGTAGACCCTAAAAGATTTTTGAATAATCGCGTACTTGGGCAACTAGCGAACAATGAAGATTTACTGGATCTGCTAGAGAATAAAAAATTAAATCAATGGGACATCCATGAAGATTATGTAAAGATTGTATACAATGCCATTAAAGAAAGTGATCTCTTTAAAGACTATATGGCACTTCCTGAGGTAGACTACGTGAAGGATAAGAGTTTTATTGTACAGCTTTTTAAAGAAGTAATAGCTCCTAACGAGAAGATTTATGAATATTTTGAGGACGATAGACTTACTTGGGTAGATGATATCCCTCTTATAAACACTTTTGTTTTAAAAAGTTTAAAAAATATTAAGGCGAATGCCGACAGTTCTTATTTTTTACCCGAACTGCTAAAAGATAAAGAGGACATTCTTTATGCGGAAGATCTTTTGGTAAAAACACTGGTAAACAACAAAGAGTTTGAACAGGAAATTCAACGTAAAACTCCGAATTGGGATAAGGATAGAATTGCAGAAATTGATGGGATATTATTAAAAATGGCTATTTGCGAATTGTTACATTTTCCATCTATTCCAGAAAGAGTGACAATCAATGAGTATCTGGAAATTGCCAAAGAGTACTCTACTCCTAAGAGCAGTATATTCATAAATGGTATTCTGGATAAGATGGTAAAAGAGTTCCAACAATCTGGAAAATTGAAAAAGATGGGTAGGGGATTATTATAAATAAATATTGCTTAATTTTGCATGAAAATCTTAAAAACTAATTAATAATGAGAAAAGTATTTATCGTCCTAGGGTTAGTAGGAGTTTTTGTTTTCACTTCTTGTAAGGAGAATGCCTCGAGTAAAGTCAATGCCGAAAATGTTGAAGTGGCTGCAGAAAGAGATATAGCGGCAAAAAAACTCCCTCAGATGAGTTTTGAAAAAATTGAACACGATTTTGGAACCATTACTCAGGGAACTCCTCAGGAAACTGTTTTCACTTTCACCAATACAGGAGATGCTCCTTTAATTATTACAAGTGCTACAAGTAGCTGTGGATGTACAGTACCTAATCCACCAAAAGACCCAATCGCTCCAGGAGAAAACGGAGAGTTGTTAGTAAGGTTTAATGGAACGGGTCAAAACCAGGTTACCAAGACCATTACTGTAATGGCTAATACCGAAAAAGGAAAAGAGCTTTTAAGAATTAAAGCATTTGTAAACCCTAAAAATGCTGGTCCAGCAGCTGTAGGCCCGGTTAAGTAATTTTATAGTTTAAATAGTTATGGGTGATATAGGACAATTTCTTCCAATGATATTGATCTTTGCTGTGGCGTATTTGTTTATGATTCGTCCTCAGATGAAAAGACAAAAGGAAGAGAAAAAGTTTTCACAAGAATTAAAAAAAGGAGATAAGATAATAACTAAAAGCGGACTACACGGAAAGGTGGTAGATTTAAACGACAAAGATTTTTCTTGTATTATTGAAACAATGGCAGGAAGATTAAAGTTTGATCGCACCGCGATTTCGATGGAGCTCAGCAAAAAGTTAAATGCTCCGGCTAAGGAATAATGGGAAAACCTTTTATATAAAAAACATCTCTGAAATCAGGGATGTTTTTTTTTGCATCTATGTCAAATTAATTATCTTGATAACCAAATCGACTATACTATGGATCTTACCAGAAGAAAATTTATTAAAAAGAGTTCCTTAGGATTTATGGGCTCTTCTGCTGCCTTTATGTTTCCTATGGAATTGTTGGCGACCTTTCGTAAAAATATAAGCCCGAACGATCAAATAAATGTGGGGCTCATTGGGTGCAACGGAATGGGTTTCAGCAATCTAACCTCTTTTATTAAGTTGAGTGAAGTTAATGTAGCAGCCCTTTGTGATGTTGATGATGAAGTACTAGCCAAAAGAACAGCAGATCTCGAAAAAGCAGGAATTAAAAAGCCCAAATGGTATAAGGACTACAGAAATTTACTGGCTGATAAAGATATCGATTTTGTGATAATAGGGACACCAGACCACTGGCACTGTTTGCAATTAGCGGATGCTTTGATGGCTGGAAAAGATGTATACTGCGAGAAACCATTGGCTAATTCTATGCAGGAATGCAGAATAATGCTCGATGTGGTTGGTAAGAGTAATAGGGTGGTTCAGATAGGCCAGTGGCAACGCAGCCAACCCCACTTTGTAGACGCAATTAATTTTGTTCACTCTGGAAAACTTGGAGAGATAAGACTCGCCAAAGCTTGGGCCTATCAGGGATGGATGAATCCGGTTCCAATTCTTCAGGATCAGAAAACTCCTCAGGGTGTAGATTATTCCATGTGGCTGGGACCAGCACCGGAACGAGCTTTCAATAAAAATAGATATCATTTCAATTTTAGATGGTTTTGGGATTATGCCGGAGGCCTGATGACAGATTGGGGCGTTCACCTAATCGACTATGCTCTATATGGGATGAAGGCAGGAACACCGAAGTCGGTTATGGCCTTGGGAGGAAAATTTGCTTACCCAGATGATGCCTCTGAAACGCCAGATACGCTGCAAGCCGTATTTGAGTACGACGATTTTTCCTTGTTATGGGAACATGCCACGGGGATCGATGGAGGTAATTACGGACGAAACCACGGTATTGCGTTTATTGGAAATAATGGTACCCTGGTACTGGATAGACAAGGATGGGAAGTGATACCGGAAACCGAGTTTAACGGTTGGGGTAAAGAAAGACCCCCTAAAATGGAAGCGGTTCCTGTACAGCCTAATGAAGGTAGTGGATTGGACCTGCATACACAGAACTTCCTGGAGGTTGTAAAGTCCAGAGAGATGAATAACTTAAACGCTCCTATACAGGTTGGTTACGATGCTGCCATGGTGAGTCATATGGGTAATGTGGCATTTAAGACTGGGAATAGAGTATATTGGGATGAAAAGACCGGTTTATTTACCAGTAAGGAAGCCAATGAAATTATGCAAGCTTCTTACCATAACAATTGGAAATTACCCTCTTAATTGACCGATTCCTTATCGAGATTTATAGAGATCGTTAAGTCCTTGTCCCGCAGAGATTAGGGGTGCAATTTTAAGTAGTCTTGCCTGCTTCGTTTTGGCTTGTTTTGCCTCAACAATATATTCGTGGTATTCGTTTTGTTTGGATTTAGATAGCTCTTTAAAAGCTTGGTTTATAGCTGGATGTTCGTCAAGATAGATGCTTAATTCAGGGGCATTCGCAGTATATGCTTTCTTAGAGGGCTTAACAACCAGCCCTTTTTTTTGGTTGGAGATAGCTTCTTGTACATAGTGCATTATATCCCGCTCATTTATTTCATCATTGGATCTCAATTTCCAGTGCCTCATTGCTTTCGTTTTTCCTTCCTGCGCATTCTCCAGCACCTTTTTTGGATCAGATAAAAATACTCCCTGAAAGAACCAAATTCCAAAATGATTTTTAAAGGCCATTATGCCCAAAACGTTTTTCCCCTCCAGTGTATAAACCGGGGCACCCCATTTTAAATTTTCATTTAGTTCAGTGCTAAGAATTATCTCGCGTAATTTCTGGATTCCTTCTTTAAACGGACTTTCCCTAGAAAAATAGGCCTCAATTTTTTCCATTTAGTCTTTTTCTTTTAAGCCAACCAACTGGCATATTTTTACAATTACCTGAACCGCCTTCTCCATACTTTGTACGGGTACATATTCGTATTTACCGTGAAAATTATGTCCACCCGCAAAAATATTGGGACACGGTAATCCCATAAAGCTCAGTTGGGAACCATCAGTACCACCCCGTATGGGTTTTATGATAGGTGATATATCCAGAGCTTTCATGGCTTCTTCTGCTATTTCAACAATATGAAATACAGGCTCCACCTTCTCGCGCATATTGTAATATTGATCCTTTATCTCAATAGTTAAACAATCGCCATACAATGCATTTATTTTGTCTACTTGTTCTCGTAAAAACGCCTTGCGCTTTTCAAATAACGCTTTGTCGTGATCCCTAATAATTAATTCAAGTTGCGCATTTTCTATCTCCCCTTTTATGTCGTGTATATGATAAAACCCCTCTCTGGCTTCTGTATGCTGTGGTACTTCTTTAGGGGGCAAGAGAGAAATAAATTCGTGTATTAGTAAAATGGCATTAATCATTTTACCTTTGGCATACCCGGGATGCACACTTTTACCTGTGGCCGTTACTTTTGCACTGGCGGCATTAAAATTCTCATATTCTAGTTCTCCAATCTGACTGCCATCCATAGTATAAGCCCAATCACAGTTGAAGGTTTTTACATCAAATTTGTGTGCTCCTCTGCCAATTTCTTCATCTGGTGTAAAGCATACTTTTATGTCCCCATGTTTTATTTCGGGATGCTCAAGAAGGTACTCCATGGCTGCCATAATCTCTGTTATTCCCGCCTTGTCATCAGCGCCTAAAAGTGTAGTGCCATCGGTTACCACTAAATCCTGTCCTTTATACAATAAGAGATCTTCGAAATAAGCAGGGGATAGGACAATATTTTCTTTCTCATTTAGAACAATATCTTCTCCATTGTAATTTTGTATAAGCCTTGGTCGAACATTAGTCCCTGAAAAGTCTGGTGTGGTGTCAAAGTGAGCAATAAAACCTATGGTAGGTACTTTTTTATCCTGATTAGACGGCAGAGTAGCCATCACATAACTGTTTTTGTCGATTGTAACCTCTGCTAGTCCCATAGCACTTAATTCTTGAAATAGCATTTCTGCTAAAATCCACTGTTTTTTTGTACTTGGAGTAGTATCGGAAGAAGGATCACTTTGCGTATCTATCTTGGCATAGCGGGTGAATCTTGTAAGACATGATTCCATAATTTTCAATAATTTTGATTAGGCAGCCTTTTTTGAGGAGCCCCCTTGAAGAGACTTTGCCTTATTCATTAAGAAATATACTTAAATTTACTATTAAATATGCTAAATATGCACCCACAATTAGTTAAGCTCCTAATCCTATGTGTCTGTATATCTTTTGGAGGCTTAGGATACTCGCAAGTTGGAGATTGCACGTTAAACCTTAATGGAAAAGATAAAAACACCTTAATAGAAGTATTTCAATTGAATGATACGCAAAAGGTTCAAATGGAAAATTGGTCACAAGAATTAACGATTGCCAATAAAGTTCTACAGGAAGAGATTGATTTATTACTCAAAACGCATCCACAACAAACCCAAGAAGAATTAACCGAGCTCGCTCAGAAATATCGTGTCTTACAACATAAAATGGTGGCGAATTCTAAAGCCTATGACATTAAACTTTTGCAGTCTTTTAATCGGAAACAATACAAACTCTACACGGATTTATGTGCCGAAGTAATGCGGACGCCATTGCTGGGAATACTGCCCGAAGACTAGTCCCATTAATGTTGATTTGCAATGAAGATAGTACGACTAATTGTTTGTATTTTTGGCCAAACTTTTAACAATGTACAAAACGTTTCTAAGGCCTCTGTTGTTTAAACTAGACCCGGAGAGAGTTCATCATATTTCTTTTAACGCAATAGCACTAATTTCAAGACTTGGTCTGTCTGGAGTTGTCCGATCTATGTTTTGTTTAGAAGACCCTAGGTTGACTAAGGAAGTTTTTGGGTTAAAATTCAAAAATCCGGTAGGCTTGGCAGCAGGATTCGACAAGAACGCCCAATTGTACAATGAACTTTCCGATTTTGGCTTTGGATTTATTGAAATAGGTACTCTTACCCCTAAACCTCAGGATGGTAATCCCAAAAAAAGGCTTTTTCGCTTAAAAAAGGATAGAGCGATAATAAATAGGATGGGCTTTAATAACCATGGGGTAGCCGAAGCCGTAAAGAATCTTAAGAAAGAGCATCGGGTTTTAGTAGGAGGGAATATTGGAAAGAACAAAGTAACTCCCAACGCCGACGCAGTACAGGATTATGTAACCTGCTTTAGGGCCTTGTATGAACATGTAGATTATTTTGTCGTAAATGTGAGCTCACCAAATACCCCGGGTCTCAGAGAACTACAAGATAAAGAACCGCTAACCCAACTCTTAAATACCCTGAAAAAAGTAAATAGTGAAGTCTCTAGACAACAGGCTACTAAGGAGAAACCAATTTTGTTAAAGATTGCTCCTGATTTGACCAATGACCAGCTTTTAGATATTATTGAAATTGTAGAAGTGACAAAAATAGACGGTGTTATTGCCTCTAACACAACACTTTCCAGAGAAGGGTTGGAGTCTGATGAAAGTTTGAAACAGGAAACTGGCGGACTAAGTGGGAAGCCTCTTACCAAAAGAAGTACAGAGGTTATTAGATTTTTAGCGGAGAAGAGTAATAAGGCCTTTCCGATAATAGGTGTAGGAGGTATTCATTCTGAAGCAGATGCAATAGAAAAGTTAGAAGCTGGGGCAGATCTGATACAATTATGGACCGGTTTCGTTTATGAGGGACCCTCTTTAGTAAAACGGATAAACCAGGCGATACTGAAAAACTCTTAAAAGAAAAAAAGGTCTTAATCCAAGAGCTGAAGAAAATTCTATTTGTTTTATTTGACCCAATAGTCGATCACCAAAACGTCATCTACGTAGGGGCCTACAAGATCTACAAATTCTTTATGAGCAGGATGTGGCAAATAGGTTGCCCTACCTTCTTCTGAAGCAAAACTAACAAAAAAGCAATGGGTAAAATCTTTGTTTAATCCTTCCGGACTATTATTTAGTCCCCACTCATAACCAACTATCTCAGGAATTCGTTCGGGTAAGCTGCCAAAGGCATTTTCAATGGTTTTAAGTTCTTCCGAGGATGTCCCGTCTTTAAACTTAAACAAGACCACATGCCTTAAAACACTGTCGTTTACAGAAATATTATTTGGGTTGGTTGCTTTGTTTTCACTCATTTTGGAGGTATTAAAACTAAAGGCGTTTACAGCTAAAAAGGAAATGAATAACGCTATTATAACTTTCATGAGTTTCTTTTTTCGAAAGATAATCAAAAGGATGAAACTTTTGTAAATTAAGGCCCACTAATTAGAAGAAACCATTGGACTATAATACACTAGTAACTTTTGTAGTGGCAACAGCGGCCCTTGCAATTTCTCCCGGACCAGACAATATTTTTGTGCTTACTCAAAGCATTGCCAATGGCGTGAAATATGGTTTGGCCACAACCGCTGGCCTGATGTCTGGCTGCCTAGTACACACAACCTTTGTAGCTTTTGGCATGTCGGTTGTACTCAAGGAGAATGAAACACTGTTTTATATTATTAAGGTATTCGGAGCCTTGTATCTGGTCTTTTTAGCATATAAGACATATCAATCGTCTAGCACTTTGGTTCTCTCTAAATCATCAGAAAATACTAAAAGTGTAAAAGAAATGTACTGGCAAGGATTTATTATGAATGTATTGAATCCTAAAGTGGCCATTTTTTTCCTTGCTTTTTTTCCAGGATTCCTTTTTAGTAAGGAAATAAATACTGTTTTTCAATTCTATGTCTTGGGTATCTTGTTTATGCTTGTTTCCTTTGGCGTGTTTGGGATGATTGCCTTGCTAGGGGGTCAGATTATCTCTTATTTTAAAGAGGGTACCCGTGTTGGTACCATTTTAAAATGGTTTCAGATAGCAGTCTTCCTTGGAATAGCTGCATATTTATTTTTTTTCAATAAATAAGTCTAATTTTGATAGTACAGCAGTTGCTCTCATGAATGAAAAACTAAAAATAGTAGAATGTCCTAGAGATGCTATGCAAGGTATAAAACAATTTATACCTACAGCACATAAAACCAGGTATATACAAGCGTTGCTTAGCTGTGGATTTCACACCATTGATTTTGGCAGTTTTGTATCGCCCAGAGCCATTCCACAAATGGCCGATACAGCTGAGGTTTTACAAGGTCTGGATTTATCGGCAACTAATAGTAAATTATTGGCCATTGTGGCAAATTACAGAGGAGCGAAAGAAGCAAGTGTTTTTAAAGAAATAGACTTTTTAGGGTATCCATTTTCTATTTCGGAGAATTTTCAAATGCGTAATACCCATAAGACAATTGCAGAATCCATCGAAACCCTAAAGGCTATATTAGAATTGGCGGAGGAAACAAACAAAGAAGTAGTTACCTATATATCTATGGGTTTTGGAAATCCATATGGAGATCCGTGGGATGTGGATATAGTTGCAGACTGGACAGAAAAACTGGCAGCTCTAGGCGTTACCATTTTGTCCTTGTCGGATACCATCGGTAGTTCTACACCCGGCGACATACACTATTTGTACAGCAATTTAATTCCAAGATTCCCTGATATAGAATTTGGGGCACATTTGCATACTACTCCTTCTAAATGGCACGAAAAAGTAGACGCCGCGTTCAAGGGAGGGTGTCGCAGATTTGATGGAGCGATTCAAGGTTTAGGAGGTTGCCC
>CAZWPZ010000296.1:0-17558 GCA_964636005.1 uncultured Eudoraea sp. | reverse complement strand
GATACCTTGTGGCAACCCTGGAAAAAGGAATTTGGGGGCTATTGGGAAGGAGGAGAGCACTGGAGCGAATTGGTTAAAAACGATGCCGTAGAATTTATTAATCATGCCTCCGGGAGTTCCAATCCATTCTTTATGTATGTTGCCTTTAATGCCCCGCATGATCCAAGGCAAGCACCAAAGTCGTTTGTAGATTCGTATTCTTTGGATAGTATTCAACTACCAAAATCCTTTGTTTCAGAATACCCATATGCCGAGGCTATGGGTGCCGGAAAAGATTTGCGGGATGAGCGTCTGGCACCATTTCCCAGAACCTCCTATGCGGTAAAAGTGAATAGGCAGGAATACTATGCCTTGGTTACGCATTTAGATGAACAAATCGGTAAAATAATGGACGCTTTGGAGTCCTTTGGCCTAAGAGAAAATACCTATATATTTTTTACCTCGGACCACGGTTTGGCCATTGGAGAACATGGTCTGTTGGGAAAACAAAATATGTTCGATCACAGCGTACGGGTTCCATTTGTGATGCTTGGGCCCGATATTCCCGTTAATAAAAAAATAGACAAGGATATTTATTTGCAGGATATCATGGCTACCTCATTGGAATTAGCCGGAGTAGACAAGCCGGACTATGTGGAATTCAATAGTCTTCTGGATTTGGCCACTGCCAAAACACAAAAGGGTGGCTATGATGCCATTTATGGTTGCTACGAACAAGCGTCTCAAAGAATGATTCGCAAAAATGAGTACAAGCTTATCGTTTATCCCAAGATCTCCAAAGTACTATTATTTGATATGAAGAAAGACCCTTTGGAACTGCAGGATTTATCTATGGATCCGGCAAATAGTTCCCTTTTAAAAACAATGTTTTTAGATTTAATGGAATTACAAATTCAAATGGGTGATGCATTAGATTTGAGACCAATTTACGAGTCCCTTTTTACAGAAAAAGAAACTGCCTAATTCCTTTTAATATGAGAATTGATAGCCATCATCATTTATGGAAATACGACCCCAAAACATACCCTTGGATCCAGGAAGACATGGAAGTCTTAAAAAAGGATTATTTACCAAAAACAATTTTACCCTTATTAGAGGAACAAGGTATTGATGGATGCGTAGCTGTGCAAGCCGATCAGTCAGAAGAGGAAACCGCTTTCTTGCTAGACTGTGCTTCCGATAACGACTTTATCAAAGGAGTTGTCGGTTGGATAGATTTACAGGCACCCAATAGTGCGGAAAGACTTGCCTATTTTGCACCCGATAAAAAGCTTAAAGGTATTAGGCATATTGTTCAGGAAGAACCCAATCCAGAGTTTATGCTGGGTAAGGAATTTCAAAACGGAATTAAGGAACTGGCAGCCTTTGATCTCACTTACGATATACTGGTTTATGATTTCCAACTGCCCTCAGCTGTCCTTTTGGCAAGAGCCTTTCCGGACCAAAAATTTGTCCTAGACCATATCGGTAAACCTAAAATATCGGAGGGAGTTAGTGAAGCCTGGTCTTCGAATATAAGGGAGTTAAGTAAATCGGAAAATGTATATTGTAAGCTCTCAGGAATGGTGACAGAGACAAAGGATTTTAGTTGGACCTCGGAAGAATTTACCCCCTTTATGGAAGTTGTGCTTGAGGCCTTTGGAACAGATAAGCTTATGTATGGATCGGACTGGCCAGTGTGTTTACTCGGTGGAGAATATAACCAAGTGTTCGAAATAGTAGCGAATTTTATTTCTTCCTTATCCAAAAATGAACAAGATGATATCATGGGATGGAATGCGAAACGCTTTTATAATTTATAGATACCTATGAAACATCTAATTCTACCCCAGACAAACCTTGTTTTATGTTCTTTCAATATCACTAATAATATGTCCTTATGAACCTTAGATTAGAACAGAAAGTAATAGTGGTGACAGGAGGTTCCAAGGGTATTGGATATGGAATCTGTAAAGTATTGTGCGAAGAAGATGCGATTCCCGTAATAGTCGGCAGAACTAAAAAGGATGTCGTAAAGGCATATGAGGAGCTAAAAGCAGAAGGAGGGGAAGCATACTACGCCATGGCAGAGCTAACCGATCCGGAACAATGTAAAGATGCGATAGACAAGGTGGTGAATAAATTTGGCAGAATAGACGGATTGGTGAATAATGCCGGGATAAATGACGGAGTTGGTTTGGAAAATGGCAATTATTCGGACTTTATTCGTTCCCTCAACCGCAATCTCACCCACTACTATACCATGGCACATCTTGCCCTTCCTTTTTTAAAAAAGACTAAGGGTTCTATCGTAAATATTGGATCCAAAACAGCTACAACCGGCCAGGGAGGTACATCAGGGTACGCCGCAGCAAATGGTGGTAGAAATGCTCTAACCAGAGAATGGGCTGTAGAATTACTGCCATTGGGTATCCGAGTAAACGCGGTAATTGTGGCAGAGTGTTATACGCCTCTTTATACAAAATGGATTCAGACTTTCGATGATCCAGAGAAAAGACTGGAAGAAATATGTGAGAGAATTCCTTTGGAAAAGAGAATGACCACTGCTGAGGAAATTGCCAATACGGTGGCCTTTTTATTATCTTCCAGATCCAGCCATACTACCGGACAAATGCTCTATGTCGATGGCGGTTATACCCATTTAGACAGAGCCTTATAATTTATTATACATTTCAATGAAAAAACCAACCAAAGTACCAATTGTCACCAAGGAGCTGCTGGTTCCCTTTATTTTAATAACCACACTTTTTGCCTTATGGGGATTTGCAAATGACATCACCAATCCTATGGTGTCCGCTTTTAAGAAAATACTGGAATTAAACAATACCCAGGCTTCCTGGGTGCAGGCTGCCTTCTATGGTGGTTATTTTACCATGGCACTACCAGCTGCTTTTGTGGTTAAGAAATACTCGTATAAAGTAGGAATACTCGTTGGACTTGCGCTTTACGCCATTGGGGCCTTGTTATTTTATCCTGCAGCCTCTATGGAGAGTTATATGTTTTTTCTTTTGGCCTTATATGTGTTGACCTTTGGTTTGGCCTTTCTCGAAACTACAGCCAATCCCTTTATTTTATCCATGGGAGCTAAAGAGACAGCAACGCAGCGACTTAATTTGGCCCAAGCCTTTAATCCACTGGGTTGTCTTATTGGTTTATTTGTGGCCCAGACGTTTATCTTAGGAGCACTTCAGTCGGATAACCTCGATGCAAGTGGGAGAGCCATTTACGACACCTTATCCGAAACTGCCAAAGCTACAACTAAGACCTCCGATTTAATGGTGATTCGAGATCCATACGTTGCCCTTGGATTTTTTGTGCTGTTTATGATGCTTCTTATTGCTTTGGTAAAAATGCCGGAGAAGAAAGAGGTGAATGGACCCAGTATGAAAGAATCCATACAACGTATATTTAAAAAAGAGCGGTTTTACGGTGGTGTCCTGGCACAATTGTTTTATGTAGGGGCACAAATTATGTGTTGGACCTACATATATCAGTATGCAGAAAACCTTGGGATTAATAACCAGGAAGCTGTTAACTTTGCTTATATGGCCTTGGCCATATTTTTATTGGGCCGCTTTTTGTGTACCTATCTCTTAAACTATATAGATGCTGGGAAACTCTTAATGATGTTGTCTTTCTTAGCGGTTTTATTTGCCTTGGGAACTATTTTTATTGTTGGAAAGGCAGGGTTGTATTGTTTAGTGTCCATTTCATTCTGTATGTCGTTGATGTTTCCTACCATTTATGGAATCGCTTTGGAAGGGTTGGGAGAAGACGCCAAACCTGCTTCTGCATTTTTGGTTATGGCAATAGTGGGAGGTGCCTTTATGCCCATTTTACAAGGATTGATTCTGGACATTGGAGGTTCCAATTACAATGACACCAGAATTTTGGGAGTGCCCGAAGTAAATTTTTCCTTTATACTGCCTTTGCTGTGCTTTTTGGTAGTTGCCTTTTATGGGTATCGAACAAGTATCAATTTTGGAGTAAAAAATTAAGACAGGATTTATAAAATAGAAGAAAGAATACACCAATGTTCTATCTCTTTGCGACTAAGTAAACGGAACTATGAGAAATGCCAAACGGATTACATTTGATTCAAGATATCCTTCGATAGAATCACTGCGTGAAAAAGCTAAAAGGCGAATACCCGGTTTTGCTTTTGACTATTTGGACGGTGGCTGCAACGAAGAAGTGAATATTCGAAAAAATACTAAGGAAATTAGGGATGTTGAACTTTGGCCAGACTATTTGACGGCCTATCCGGGCCTTTCTCTGGAAACGGAGCTTTTTGGACATACCTATAACGCACCTTTTGGAATAGCCCCAGTGGGTTTACAAGGATTAATGTGGCCAGGGGCGTCCGAAATTTTGGCGAAGGCATCTCTGGACTACAATATTCCATTTATTCTGAGTACCGTTACTACCATGAGCATAGAGCGCGCTTCCGAATTAACCGAAGGACGTGCCTGGTTTCAGCTGTACCATCCTACGGAAAATGAAGTGCGAGATGACATTTTAAAAAGGGCAGAAGCAGCGGCTTGTCCTGTTTTAGTTTTGCTTTGCGATGTGCCTACCTTCGGGTTCAGGGCTAAAGAAATACAAAACGGCTTATCCATGCCACCGAAAATGACGGTCTCTAATTTCATTCAGATATTTGGGAGGCCGAAATGGGCCTGGGAGACCTTGGTTCATGGGCAACCCAATTTTGAGACCTTAAGGCCTTATATGCCAAAGAATTTAAATTTAAAACATTTAGGCCTTTTTATGGATGCCACCTTTTCCAAAAGGATGAACGAAGAAAAAATAGCGCCAATCCGTGACAAGTGGAAAGGTAAAATTGTACTTAAAGGTGTTGCTACAGAAGCGGATGCGGAGAAGGCTATAAAATTAGGTTTGGACGGTATTATAGTATCCAATCATGGAGGGAGACAACTGGATGCCGGGGAATCTACCATAAAGCCTCTCACGAGAATTGCAAAAAAATACGGAGAGGAAATTAAGGTAATGATGGATAGTGGGATTCGCTCCGGACCGGATATTGCCAGATCCCTAGCAAGTGGTGCTGCTTTTACGTTTATGGGAAGGTCCTTTATGTATGGTGTTTCTGCTCTTGGGAAGAAGGGTGGGGATCATACCATTTCTTTACTTCAAACACAACTACAACAAGTAATGGAGCAATTAGGTTGTACTAAGGTTAGCGACTTGCCCAAACACCTTATTTAGGTAAAAAAACCTTCTGTCCGTCTTCGGGTATTTGCCTACAAAGAATCGGTAGTTGCCGATACTCTTGATAACTTGTGTATAAAAGATGGTTATTTGTGCTATTTAAAACTACCGCTTTAATAGTTTTACCCTGTGCTTTTAAAGCAGAACGCTTGTTTCTTGCAATAAGGAGATTTTGAGGAATATTGAAAGAAATTTTTAGGAGATTAAGCACGGAAATAACACCTAATCGGAATTGGCTATGGGCTTATCGAAAAAATATAAGGTGTTGATTATAAAAGAATTATTTTTCCAAATAGCACTCAGAAGAGTGTTTGTGTGATAAAAAAATAGAAAATAGCAGAAGTCCGGCTTTGTTGGACGTATATGCGGAATAGTTTTAGAATTTGCCTTAAATTTTAAATAAACTTGATTAACGAGATAACAACCAACCTATACCTACTCACTTTCCTGTCGGCTGTCTTGGCATTTGTACTGGCGATTAGGATGTACCCGGTCATTATATACACGGTACGTACCAAGAATTTAATGGATGAACCAGAGGATAGGAGTAGTCACACGCTTAAAACACCTACTTTGGGGGGAGTAGGTTTATTTGTTGCCTTTTTTATTGCAGCAGTTTTGTTTGGTGTTTTAGGGGATTTAGAAAAACCTGAATTGGTTAAGTTGCTTTGTTTAGGGGTCTCCACCATGATTCTGTTATTTTTAGGGATAAAGGATGATTTAATTGCCCTTGCTCCAAAGAAGAAGTTTTTAGGGCAACTTGGGGTTTCTGCTCTGGTAATTTTTGTTACAGATATTCGAATTACCAGTTTAGAGGGATTGTTAGGCGTAGGCACTTTGCCCTATGTAGTCTCGGTAGTATTTACTCTTTTTGTTTTTATTTTGGTTATCAATGCCTTTAATCTTATTGATGGGATTGATGGTCTGGCAGGAACCATTGCTTTAATATCCTGTTTCTCCTTTGGAATATTTTCCTTAATAAACCAGCACTACTATTTGGCACTTATTTCTTTTAGTGCCATAGGAGCTATAGTTGGTTTTTTACTTTTTAATCTGTCCAAATCGCGCAAGCTATTTATGGGCGACTCCGGCTCTATGTTTCTTGGCTTTTTATTGGCTTATCAAGGGATTTATTTTTTACAGTTAAACCATGCGGATGGCATTGATAGTTTACAAAATGCACCTATTTTTTTGTTAGCGGTCTTGTCCTTTCCTCTGTTGGATACATTGAGAGTTTTTATTATCCGGGCCCGGGAGGGCCGAAGTCCTTTTAGTCCGGACAGGAACCATATGCATCATATTTTAATTGATAAGGGTATGGAGCATAAGCAGGCGACTATTGTATTGGCCCTAGTAAATATTCTGGTGATTCAACTAGCCATAGTGCTAAGAAAATTAGAAATAAATTTACATCTGTTAACGATGTTGTTTTTGGTTTCAATTATCTATGTAATAATATTCAAAGTGAGCGGTGTAAAAAGTAAGCGACTAGACGTATTAAATGACAAAAATATTCCTGACAATTTATTGGTTAGGATAGGAGATAGTAATCCTAAGAATCGATTTGCAATAAAAAGTACTGGAAAGTCATATTCTGCACCAATAGAAGAGAAGAATATTAGAAAACTGTCTACTATTTCTGAATATAATGCTTCCGAGAATGAGGTAAATTATAAGAAAACGACCAGTCATAGGAACTCGAAACGGCTAAAGGTTATCCGTAACTATATCGGGGACAAAAATAAGTTAGTAAAGTAGGGGATAGAGCTACTAAGCGGCAGCATAGTGTACTAATACCTAGCAATAATCCGAGATTTTGAGATTCTTTTTTTTAAGGTGTTTTGTTCTAGTGGATGATAAGTGATTTGGTCCCAGATTCCATTTTCTATAGTTGAATATCGATTTATATTACAATCAATATGACATTAGAGGGAATAATAAAAAAGCTTCAGAGCAAGTTTCTAAGAAATATAGGAATCTATGCCGTTACTGATGTAGTTAATAAGTTGGTGCCGTTTATTTTACTGCCAATCCTAACAAGATATTTAACTCCCACAGATTATGGGATGATATCTATGTTTACTGTGTTTGTAGGCGTTTTAGGAGTTTTCATTTCTTTGGAAACCCATACTGCAATTGGAGTTAATTTCTTTAAGAAGAACAAAGAAGAATTAAGGATATTTATATCAAATGTGCTATTAATTATTACTGCCGCCTCGTTTGTTGTTCTTATTTTTACTTTCCTTTTTGAAGATTCTTTGGTAGAAGCTATTAAACTCCCATTAAAATGGCTTGTAATTTCAGTGTTGGTAACGCTGTTTACCATTTTTACTACGATTAATATAATCTTGTGGCAATCGGAAGAAAGAGCTTTTCCTGTTGGAATTTACAGAATTCTACAAACCTTATTGAATTTTGGTCTTACACTTATTTTGGTGGTTGGCTATAATATGGATTGGGAGGGAAGGCTAATTGCGTCAGCAACAGCAGCTCTGACTTTTGGTTGTATTAGTTTTGGATTATTTTTTAAAAGAGAATACATTAATTTCAAATTAGACAAAGCTGATATAAAAAGTGCTTTAGGGTTTGGCGTGCCTCTTCTACCACATGCAATAGGAGTTTGGATTAGAACAGGAGTAGATAGACTGTTTTTAACTATGTTGGTTTCAACTTCGGCAACTGGCCTATATACTGTTGGCTATCAGATAGCATCTGTAATATTGGTTATCACCATAGCTTTTAATAAAGCCTATACACCTTACTTATACAAACAACTGTCAAATTTTTCGCTAGTAAAGAAAAAACGACAGGTGAAATACTCTTATTTATATATGCTGTTTCTTTTTTTTGCCGCTGGATTACTGAGTCTGTTATCCCCATATATAATCGAAGTATTTATAGGTGAAGAATTCGTTGAATCTCGAATTTTCGTGTCGTGGTTTGCCTTTGGATTCGCACTATTTGGAATAAATCAATTGTTTGCAAATTATGTTGTTTTTTCAGAGAAAACGAGCTATATGAGCTATGTAACTACCATTATTGGTCTATTACATGTATTGTTGTGTTATTTTTTGGTAAAAGAAAAAGGAGCAATAGGTGCTGCTCAAGCATTCACCATTGTGTCCTTTATTGATTTTGTGGTAATATGGGTATTAAGCAATAAAATATACCCAATGCCTTGGTTTCAAAAATTTAGAGTTAACTAGAAAATAAAAGGAATAATGATAAATCAGTAAAGATTTAATGGAGTAGGTTTTTTGAAAAGTCAAAGTTAGTAATATGGCAGATTTATTCACTTTTGTAGTCTATTTGATCACGCTTTTTTTTAGTGTAATATTTATTAAAAAGGGGGCCTCTATAAGTTCTGTCTATAATCCATTTTATGGAAAAATTGTTTCGGGATTTGGACTTCTGACCATGATAATTGTATCTGGATTGCGATATAATACGGGTACCGACTATGAAAGCTATGCCTTCTTATACGATGAAATAGCAATTGTCGACGACCCCTCGTCATTAGATTTAGAATCAGGATATGTTCTTATTGTAGAATTCTTGAACTATTTAAATTTAGGTGCATGGTCGTTTTTTTTGGTTGCTGCGTTATTAACCTATGGTCTATTTGTTTATAGTTACAAAAATTATACTCCTATTCTATATTTAGGAGTTTTCTTTTTTATTACCTATGGTTTTTACTTTTATTCATTTAACGGTATTAGACAAGCTGTGGCAATGAGTGCATTGGCAGTTGCAATTCAATTTGCCGTCCAACGTAAAATTATTCCCTTTTTGCTGGTAATATTAGCGGGAGGTCTCGTCCATAAAAGCCTCTTTTTATTTTTTCCTTTTTATTTTTTTATACATAGAATAAATATTCCTTCTATTTTTTGGTACATAGCATTCGGAATTAGTTTGATACTTCACTTCGTACCCTTTGAGGATATTATTGACCTTCAATTAATTTCAGACATTCTCTCTGATACAGAGGTTGATTATGGTAATTTTGCAACGGAACTCACGGACAACGCTGATGAGGTAGGAGGAATTACATTAGGATATGCAGTTCGGGTTGGAATTGGATTCTTCATATTGTCTTTTTATACCAAAATAACTAAACTGGATCCATCTACCTTACCTTACTTTACTCTTTCCCTTATTGGGATAATATTGTATAATTCCTTTTCTCATATTCTGTTTATGACTAGAATTAACTATTACTTTTTGCTCTTTAGTACATTTACTTTAGCATTTATTGTTCAGTATTTATATAAATCTAGACAGGAATATTTAGCAAATTCGATTTTAGTTGTGTTTGTTATCTTATACTGTTATGGAATTTACGTAGGTGAAAATGGCTGCTCCCCTTATCGTTTTATTGAGATTTAGATATGGAGAATAATGGTATTTCTTTTATAGTAATAGGTAAGAATGAAGGATGGAAAATTACCTTATGTCTTAAGAGTATATTGAATTGTATAAAAGAAAATTCACTGACAAACTATGAAATAATATATGTGGATTCAAAATCAATTGATGATAGCCTTGATAGAGTAAAACTCTTTCAAGAGGTGCGAATATTTAATATTACAGGAGTTACTAATGCTGCAATAGCCAGAAATGTTGGTGCCCTTGAATCCACAAAAAATGTTCTCTTTTTTATAGATGGGGATATGGAAATTATCCCAGAGACTTTTAATATACTATATGACGAAACAAAGGGCTTACTTAAAAGATTCGTTTCCGGTAATTTCAAAAATCTATTTTATTCGAAATGCGAAGAGTATTTAGAATCAAAAGTACAATATAACTACGAAGCACATAAATATGAAATCATTACTGGTGGTTTGTTCTTAACAACAAAAGATGCATGGGATAAAATAGGCGGTATGCGTGGATATTTTAGAATAGCAGAGGATTGGGATCTTGGTTTAAGAATGTCTATAAATGGTAACAAACTTTATAGAATAAAGGAAGTATTGGCACTTCACCATACTATATCATACAACAGAAATGACAGGATGTGGAAAGATGTTAAAAATGGAGATTTTTTATATTACAAAACCTTAATCTACAGGAGTCATATCTTCAATAAATATATGTATAAGCTATTAATTCGGGAAGTAACTATGTTTAGTCTTATAATTATTGTTATGATGGCCATAGTCTTAAAAAGCCCTTATTTACTGGTCTCATATCTATTAATTGTTTTATTGAAACTTTTTTACAAGAGAAAAAGAATTAATGGAAATTTAGTAGCTATTTATGTTCGGTATATAATATTCGACATAGGTACTATTCTTGGTTTTTTTCTGTTTTGGCCGAAAAAAATAAACAAATTGGAATATATAAAATTGGAATAAAAAAGATTTAATTGTAACCATTAAAAATCAGATGTATTGTTAATGAGAAATGTAGAAAAAGTCGCATATTTTGGGAATAAAACATCTAATTTCTCTGGTACCAAATCGACCATCGAAACTTTGGAGCCCTTATTGGCAGAAATAACGGAAATTAAGACGTATTCAGATAAAAAGAGTAAACTTCTTCGCTTATTCGATATGGTAAAAGGATTTTTTAAAGATGGCTTGGGAGCTGATATTATTATAATTGATGTCTATTCCACTACAGCTTTTCTGTATGCTGAAATCCTTGGGTTTTTATCAAGAGTTTATAAAAAACGCTATGTTCTTGTATTGCACGGAGGTAATCTCCCATTTGTATATCCTAAGCGTAAGAGTAGATTTAAAGTCTTGTTTAATAGCGCAAAATATGTTGTAGCTCCTTCTTACTATTTGAAAAATTTTTTTGACGGTGAGGGCTTTAAAATTCAATTGATTCCTAATATCATTGAGTTGGAACAGTATCCTTATTTGGAGCGAAAAAAAATCCGTCCTAGAATTTTAGGAATTCGTGGATTTAAATCCGCCTATAACCCATTAATGACTCTTGAGGCCGTTAAAATATTAAGAGATAGAGGAATCTTTGTAGAATTAACCTTATTGGGAAACCAGGACGAGGAACATTATCAGGAAGTTATAGTCTATATAAAAACATATGAACTAGATGATAGAATAAAGTTACGACCGAAACAAGAGAAGCTCGTTTGGATTGAAGAATCACAAAATTTCGATATAATGGTGAGTAATCCCTTAATTGATAACACACCAGTAAGTATTATCGAAGGCATGGCCCTGGGAATGTGCGTAATTACAACGAACGTTGGTGGTGTTCCAGACCTTGTCACAGACCATCAGGAAGTACTTTATGTGGAATCGGAAAATAGTACGGACCTTGCGAATAAAATTTCGAAATTGCTTGCAGATAAAAATTTAGCAAATACTCTGTCTAAATCTGCAAGAAAAAAGGCGGAACAGTTCGATTGGAATACGGTTAAACCTTTATGGAAGAAATTATTAGTAGAATAAGCTTTATACAGGTATATTTTGGGAAGAGAATTTATATGTTGACTAGAATTATTTGAAATGTTCAAGAAGGCTCTGTTTAAAATTGGTATGTCATGGCGAAATCCTTCTTTGGAGGAGTATCTTTCGTTTCTGAAGGAGTCCGATCAGTGGTCAGAAGACGAACTACGGGTATATCAAAGAAAGAAATGTAAAGCGTTTTTGGAGTTTGTATATAAATACTCTCCTTTTTATCGAGATATTTTTGACAAGTATGGTTTTAATCCATCTGAATTTAATGACATTGAGCAACTAAAGAATCTCCCTATATTTTCTAAGGAAACCTTAATTGAGAACAGTGATAAAATTCATTCTAATTTTCCTTTTAGAAAAGTGTTTCTTGCAAGTACTTCTGGCACCTCTGGGAAAGTGATTAAGTTTAACAAAAATGAAGAATGGGATTCACATAATCGTGCTGCAATGTACAGAGGGTACTCTTGGTATAACGTGCAACCTTGGGAAAAAAATGGGTATTTATGGGGATATAAATTGGATTCAAAAAGGATAATAAAAATAAAATTCCAGGATTGGTTACAAAATAGATTTAGGTTGTATACATATAATAAAAGTGGCTTGAAAAGTTTTGCTTCCAATTTAAAAGGGGCAAAATATTTACATGGCTATTCCTCTGTAATTTACGAGATTGCCAAGGGCATTAACAGTTCCGGAATGAAGGCGCCTCATAATTTGAAACTAATTAAGGGTACTTCCGAAATGATTTTTGATAGTTATCAGGAAGAAGTTAGAAAGGCCTTTCGTATGAAAATGATAAGCGAATATGGCTCGGCTGAATCTGGTATAATTGGTTTTGAATGTCCCATGGGGAGTATCCATTTGGCTTCCGAAAATGTTATAGTTGAAATAGAAAACGGAGAGATATTAGTGACTAATTTACTGTCTAAATCGTTTCCAATAATACGCTATAGACTTGGAGATAGTATCGAATTAGCGGATAAAAGTTTTAAGTGTCCCTGTGGGCGGTCACACCCAGTCATCCTAGAAATACAAGGTAGAGTTGGGAAGAAAATTGTAGGAAAGAAAAAAGAGTATCCAAGTGTTCTGTTGAACAATTTTTTTAAAGGTTTGACCATGAATCAAGACATATTGTTCAATTATCAGGTAATACAAAATGAAAAAGGTCAGGTTACCATAAATATTGAACAAGAAGAACTTGGACGTGGGCCTATTTTGGAAAAGGAGCTATATAATTATTTCCAATCAGACATTGACTTTACTATTTATTATAGCAAAACCTTACATAAAATGAATGGTAAACTTAAAAATTTCATATCAACAATTGAGAATTAGCAATATGGACAGTTTTTCTTACTAGTGAGGCGATAATAGACTAATTATAGAATGAGAATTGGATTGATAATTGAAGAATTTCAAAGTTTGCCGAATTGGCAACTTCGAATAATCGATGCTATACGAAAGCACTCTAGGTTAGAGATTGGTTTGGTAATCCAGGATCTTAGGCCACCTAAAAGTAAATGTGGCAGTAAGATTGGAACTTTTCTTTTGGAGACGCAAATAAAGATTGAGAAAAACTTCTTTTTTAAGCCTGCAGAGACGGTAAATAAGGCAAAAATAATCCACGAGTTAAAAGCACAAGGCGTACCTTCTCTTAAAATGAACTCCTTAAGAGGTGCACCGAACTTAGAATATCAAGATATGGAGGTCCTGAAAAATGCGCATTTGGACGCTCTTGTAAATCTGAGTAGTCAAAAAATAGAAGAAGAAATAGTACAATTATTTCCTTTTGGGATGCTTACTCTGAGACATAATAAGGATGTCTTAGGTAATTCATTACCATACAGTTTTTGGGAGTTGTTGAAAAGGAGCAGCACATTGGAGGTAATCATAGAACAAACTCAGTATAATTCGAGAACGGAAATAGTCTTGGATCGAGCTTTTTTTAATCCACATTGGTCAGTGGTAAGAAGCGATAATATCATTCTCGAAGGTTCTGTTTCGCTTTTTATGAAGACGCTTGAGAATCTAAGCAAAAGAAGCTCTCATGAAAGGGTTAATGTTCCTGAATCATTATCTAAGCAGAATGGAATTGGACTAATAGATGTCTCTAGATATTGCCTTCGTTTTTATTTCAGACTATTTCAAAAATTCTCAGAAGCGATTTATGTCAAAATTTTTGGTTGGCATTACCAGTGTTGGACTCTTTTTATAGGACAAGGGAGTTTTCTGGAGTCTGACCTATTCAAATTAAAGCCCATGAAATTGCCCAAAAATGAATTTTGGGCAGATCCATTTCTTTTTAAAAATAAAAGGAATACCTATGTGTTTTTTGAGACCTATTGTTATAAAGCCAAAAAAGGTAAAATTTCTTGTGGGTTATTGGAGAACGGAAAATTAATAAATGTTCAGGATGTTTTAGAACGCGATTACCACTTGTCTTACCCATTTATTTTTGAAGATAATGGCGAAATATATTTAATGCCCGAGACTGTAGAAAACAAGAGATTGGAAGTCTATAAGTGTGTGCGATTTCCGGATTCATGGGAGTTATACACCACGGCGTTTGAAGGTGAAATGGTGGCCGATGCTTTTTTTTATAGAGATTTTTCCAATCAAAATTGGCTTTTTGTGAATAAGAAACCCATTGAAAGTTTACCTCTGAATACTGAATTGTACATTTACAGGGTTGATTCGGTCAAACTAGAGGTATTGGAGCCACATGCACAGAACCCAGTTATAATCGATTCTAGGGTCGCAAGAAATGGAGGTGCTATTTTTCATTATCAAGGGAAAGTATACAGACCTTCTCAACGAAATATAGATGGGGTGTATGGCAAAGCTTTAAATATTAATAAAGTACTGGAGTTAAGCATAGACAAATATGAAGAAGAGAATTATAGAATATTTGAGGCGGATAATTCAAAGGGACTTATTTCTATGCACCATTTACATCAATTAGATAATATGTTTATATTCGACGCTGCCCATAAAATAATATAGGCATATGAATCATCTTATTAGTATTATAACCCCGGTTTACAACTCTGAAAAGTTTATTCGAGAAACTATAAAATCTGTCTTAGAACAGAGTTATAAGAATTGGGAAATGATTCTTATAGATGATTGCTCGGAAGACGACTCAGTCCGTATAATTAAGGAGTATCTTGACCGTGACAAAAGATTTAAGCTTATCCTAAATAATGAAAAGTCTGGACCTGGAGTTTCAAGAAATAAAGGGATTAAGGAGAGTCAGGGACATTTCATTACGTTCTTGGATAGTGATGATATTTGGTTCCCTCAATTTCTTGACACATCCATAAGTTTTTGTTTGGATAACCAATATGAGTTTGTTTTCTCCTCGTATAAGCGATATGATGAGAATTTGGCTCCTTTAATAAATGACTTTATTGTTCCTGATAAGGTGAATTACGAAAACGTTTTAAGATCGTGTCCTATTTCTTGCTTAACTGCTTTTATTGATATTCGTAGGATTGGAAAGTTGTATATGCCTACTTTAGATAAAAGACAAGATTGGGGATTATGGCTTTCTATCTTAAAAAAGGTTGCGTATGCATACGGTATTAAAGACCCGTTAGCTATTTATAGAATGCGAAAGGATTCTATATCTAGAAGTAAATTAAAACTAATTCCCTATGTTTGGAAAATTTATCGCGAGGTAGAGAACTTAAGTTTTATAAAGTCCCTCTATTTAGTTAACCTATGGGCGTTAAATGGCTTTAAAAAGTATTACGTAGGGACAAAGATAAAAGGATAGTGAATAAGTTCGAGCAATAAGATGCTTGACTTGTTGTTATTATAAAAGTTGTGAACCAATAATTAAAGTGCTTAAGGAATAATATTAAATATGGAGAAATCCCCTTTGTTTACTGGTTTAGATGATTCGAATGAAACTTCTCAGCTAATTGAAGGAGTTCAGAAGTACTTGCGCTTTTGGCCATTATTCATTAGTTCCGTTCTTCTTTTTATAATAGTTGGTTACGCATTTATGCGATATGCCCCTACCACTTATTATTCGGTAGCACGAATTAAAATAATAGACGATAGTAAAGAACTGAATGTATCTTATAATCCAATGTCTCTGCTAAAAGGGAACGCTAAAATCAACTTGGATAATGAGATCGAAGTTCTTAAATCGTATCGACTATTAAGTCAGGTGGTAGAAGACTTAAATTTAGATGTCGCTTACTATGAAGTCGGTAACATTAAAACTGCAGAAGTATGGAACGCTCCATTTATTGTGGCTAAAAATATTCAGGAGGACAGTCTAGTAAAAAAAAGCATCTATCGAGTATCCATACAACTTCCCGAGTTTGAGCTGATAGATGAAGAAGACAACTCTTTTCGGTTCAATGTAAACGAATTGCCTGCTCAAGACAATGAACTACCTTTTTTCTTGACCATAGTGGACGGAGTGAAGTTAGAAGAATATAATAACCTCACATACGAGATCGTAATTTTACCATTCAAGGATGCTGTTAAACGATTAGAACTTGGATTAAACATTAAACCGACAAACAAAAGAAGCGAAATACTAACACTTTCCATAAAAGGCGAAAGTGTTGCCCGGTCGGAGGCTATTTTAAATACGCTTATTGAAAAATTTAATCAAGACGGTATATTAGACCGCCAACTTGTTTCGAGGCGTACTATGGAGGTCATAGACAAACGCTTTGTTGATCTGGCCAGTGAATTAGATTCTATTGAGGTAGGGAAACAAGATTTTAAACAAAGCAACAGACTCTCTTATATTGAAGCCGATGCTGGTGTTACACTACAGCGAAAGTCGGAAGTGGAGGATGAGGTAACTCAACTGGAAAATCAAATTTCTCTTTCCAAACTCTTAAAAACAACCGTAATTAACCAGGCAGAATATAGTCTGCTCCCTGCGGATATTGGGCTAGAAAATCAGAGCCTAAATGCCCTGGTAGCAGGATATAATGAATTGGCTCTGGAGCGAGACAAACTGCTGCCAAATGTTGGGATAAACCACCCACGTTTAAGAGCTATTTCCGGTCAATTAGAACGGGGGAAAGTTAATATCATCAAATCGGTTAATATTTATCAGGCACAGTTGCGGACCTCTCTTAAACAACTAAGTCAGGAATACAGCAGAACTGGCGCTGTTTTTTCGGAACTCCCGGAACAAGAAAAGATGCTTCGGGCCATAGAGAGGCAACAGAGTATAAAGGAACAGCTTTACCTTCTTTTGCTTCAAAAAAGAGAGGAAGCAGCGATTAATCTGGCCACAACTACGCCTTCTATTAAGGTGGTTGACTATAGCCTAACGGATTCTAAGCCTGTTTCGCCAAAGAGTATTCTCGTCTATCCCTTATCCTTAGTGCTAGGATTTGTTCTGCCCTTTTTCTTTTTGTATATAAAATTCTCCCTTGATACTAAAATTCATAATCGAGGGGATTTAGAACGACTTAACCCTAAGATTCGTTTGCTGGGAGAAATACCCTTCTTTAAAAAGGATAAGACTATTAACAGTTTACACGATAGATCCATTCTCGCAGAGTCCTTCCGTATGCTAAGCACCAGCGTGTCTTACCATTTACCAGCCAAAGAAAAAAACAAGGGACAGGTTATCTATATAAATTCGGCAATAAAAGGAGAAGGTAAATCCCTTGTGGCAGTTAACCTGGCACTGGCTTATGCAAGTTTAAAGAAACGAGTATTGTTGGTTGGAGCAGACCTTAGAAATCCTCAATTGCATAAGTCGCTCGACATACTAAAAAAATCCCAGGGATTGCCGGAGTTTCTATCGGATGACAGCCTGTACTGGCAAGATGTGGTAAATGAAGGTTTTAGCAAGGATGTAAATGTAAAAGTGTGCTACAGCAGACATATCCCCCCAAACGCTGCAGAATT
>CAZWPZ010000295.1:0-7974 GCA_964636005.1 uncultured Eudoraea sp. | reverse complement strand
GTTTCAAAAGATCGCAAGAAATCCATTTTACTGGAGGCCACCAAATCGTGCAGAAGGCAGGGATTATTCATATCGCAGTCACTCACCCCCAAAACACAAGAATTCATTCGATTCTCGCCATCAATTACCTTAATAATTTCGAGCAATGACTGCTCTTTTTCTTTCTCCGTAAGGTAAAAACCTCCTTTTGGACCTCTTGTGGAGCTTATAACGTTATGTCGGGCTAACTCTTGTAATAATTTGGCTAGATAAGCTTCGGACACATTAACGGCCTTATAAATATCCTTTACCATTATCCTTTGGTCTGCACTCGAGTTTATAGCTAAAAAAAGCACAGCTTTTATGGCGTATTTGGATGAATTGGACAACATGGTATCAGGAGTATTTTAATTAGCTAAAAGTAAAAAAGATATTTTTATCCTTTTTATGACAAATATCATATTTATAACTAAAATATGAAAGTATTTTTGACATTAATTAAAACCATTCGTATGAAAATCAATAGATCAATTTACAGTATTCTTTTCGCTGTTTTACTCCTGGGATGCGGTGGCAAAGAAGAAAAAAAAGATGGCTTTAGTGTAGATCGTGCTAAGGAAGCAGACAAGGTTGTAGAAACTCCAGCTGTAGACGAGGTACCTGCTTCACAGCGTATAACTCTCGATGAGAAAGGTGTAGGCCCGATCAAGGATATTACACTAGACCCAGAAATAAACACAGAAATGGCAGCTGCAGGAGAGGCGCTTTTCAAAACGAATTGTATGGCCTGCCATAAGTTAGACAAAAGATTCATCGGACCTTCCCCAAGAGGAATTATGGAGCGAAGAAGTCCCGAGTGGATAATGAATATGATACTCGATCCGAAATTGATGACCGAACAAGACCGCTGTGCTAAAGATTTATTAATTGAGTTCAATGGAGCCGCCATGGCAAACCAGAATCTTACAGTGGAAGAAACCAGATCCATTTTAGAATACTTCAGAACCTTATAAATACAATCCTATGAAAACAACCAACATGAAATTTATTTTTGGGACTTTATTACTACTATTTTTTATTGTAGGCTGTAAAAACGAAGGAAAAGCCGACAGTGCTGAGACTCCTGCAGCCACTGACAATACTGCAGCTGCCAAGACCTCTGGTCAGGCCTTTATTGAAGACGATGGCTCCACGCCTAATGTATTACAAATTGCCATTGGTTCACCGGACCATACCACACTGGTTGCCGCCGTCCAGGCAGCAAACCTAGAAAATGCTCTGGTAAATGCAGGACCCCTTATGGTCTTTGCACCAACCAATGCGGCCTTTGATGCCCTGCCAGAAGGAACTGTCGAGAACTTACTTAAACCGGAAAACATAGAAACTTTAGCTACGATTTTAAAACATCACGTAACTGCCGGAAACTATTCTAAGGACTTTCTAAAAAAGTTTAAAAAGTTAGGTCAGGCCGATGACACCAATGCCACTGTGGAGGTAAAAGGAGATGATGTTTACGTAGGTGGTGCCAAGATAATAGCAAGTATACCCGCAGGTAATGGCATTGTACATGTTGTAGACAAAGTAATATTACCAGCTTCTCAATAAACAATTCATATAGAATAAATATAAACTTCAAGAGATGAGAAAGTATAGTTACATTTTAATGCTCCTTGGTTTAACTGCATTTTTAGCAAGTTGCGGTAATCAGGGAAATAATAAGAGTTCTAACGGAGCTCTTTCTTCCAGCGCTGCAGAAAAGGCATATGTAGCTCCAGGAGAACACGACGAATTTTATGCCTTTCTATCGGGAGGATATAGTGGAAATATAACCGTATATGGCCTACCTTCAGGTCGTCTTTTTAAAGAGATTCCAGTATTTTCACAATTTCCAACCTCGGGTTATGGGTATTCTGAAGAAACCAAACCCATGCTAAATACATCTTTCGGATTTGTACCTTGGGATGATGCCCACCACCCTGACATTTCTCAAACCAATGGGGAATTGGATGGTAGATGGATCTTTATTAATGGTAATAATACGCCAAGAATTGCCCGGGTAAGTCTGGAGACCTTTGAAACAGAAGAGATTATTGAATTACCAAATAGTGCAGGTAACCACAGTTCTTCCTTTATCACGGAAAATACAGAATATGTAGTTGCAGGAACCCGGTTTTCTGTACCAGTACCACAAAGAGACATGCCTATCAATGAATATAAAGGGAATTATAAAGGAGCGCTTTCCTTTATTAGTATCGCACCGGACAATGGTAGATTAAATCTGGAATTTCAGATGATGATGCCTGGATTTAATTACGACCTTTCGCATCCAGGTAGAGGCAAGTCACACGGATGGTTCTTCTTTACTACCTACAACACCGAAGAAGCCCATACCTTGATGGAAGTTAACTCTTCGCAAAACGACAAGGATTTCATTGCCGCAGTAAACTGGAAAAAAGTGGAAGAGTATGTGAAAAACGGTGGCGGCACAAAGATGTCTGCTGATTACGCGCACAACATTTACGATGAGCATACCCATATGGCTACCTCAACCATGAAAAAAGAAGTAATCACGGTAGACCCAACCCAAGTACCTGGTGCTGTCTATTTCTTACCAACACCAAAATCTCCTCACGGATGTGATGTAGATCCCTCTGGCCAGTATATCATTGGCAACGGTAAACTCTCGGCAGATCTTACCATTCACTCTTTTGACAATATGATCGCAGCCATTGAAGGAGAAAAGTTTGATGGAGAAGCATATGGCATTCCAATTTTAAAGTTTGAAGATGTTCTGGCAGGAACGGTTAAAAGTGGTGGCTTAGGCCCATTGCATACAGAGTTTGACGGTCAAGGTAATGCCTACACCACCTTCTTTATTTCCTCTGAGGTAGTAAAGTGGAAATTAGGGACATGGGAAGTATTAGACAGACAACCCACCTTTTATTCCGTAGGGCACCTGATGATTCCTGGTGGTAACTCCCGAAAACCTTTTGGGAAGTATGTAGTTGCAATGAACAAGATTACGAAGGACCGGTATTTGCCAACAGGTCCGGAAATGGAACACTCGGCACAGATCTATGATATTTCTGGGGAAAAAATGGAGTTAATCTATGATTTCCCAACCCATGGGGAACCACACTATGCAGCAGGTTGCCCAGCCGATTTATTGGCGCCAAACTCCAAAAAAATCTATCGATTATCCGAAAACAAGCATCCATATGCAGTGTTAACACCTGATCAGGCAAAAGTAGAAAGAGATGGAAACGAGGTGCACGTATATATGTCTACAATACGTAGTCACTTTACGCCTGATAATATTGAGGGAATTAAAGTTGGAGACAAGGTATACTTCCACATAACAAATCATGAACAAGATTTTGATGTACCCCATGGTTTTGCAATGATTGGTCAGAATACCTCCGAGTTATTAATTATGCCTGGACAAACAAAAACATCGCTTTGGGAACCCAAAAAACCGGGAGTATGGCCATTTTATTGTACGGACTTCTGTTCGGCCTTACACCAGGAAATGCAAGGATATGTAAGGGTTTCTCCAGCAGGATCCAATGTTCCCCTCACCTATACTTTGGGAGAATAAGGATATTTCTAAAACATTTTTTTGCTAGCGAAAAGCGGGTTGTGTCTATGACCTTCCCGCTTTTCAAAAAATATCTAAGGACAAATCTCTGTCCTGCAGCAAACCACAACATTATTTTAGACACAAGATTAAATAAGTAAGGATGAAAAAAGCAGGTTTGTTAATGATTATTGGCCCCTTATTTCTATTGGGATTGTTTTACTTTCCACTTTGGAATATCATGTTGGGAGCCCCACAGTATCCCGAACCCTTAGGTATGAATATTCATATCGATGGTCTTCAGGATATGAATGAGTTTGATCTTCAGAATATCGATGGTTTAAACCACTACATTGGCATGCGCAAATTGCCAAAACCAGAAGAGATGTGGGAGTTTAGCACCTTCCCCTTGGTAATTGGTGCCATGGTTGCCTTGGGCGTTCTTATTGGAATTTTAGGATTTATTGGAAAACTTAGCTATAAGTGGTATGCTGGTTGGTTTATTCTGATGAGTGTTTTAGGCATACTAGGAATGTACGATTTTAATGCGTGGATGGTAGATTACGGAACTAATTTGGATCCGAATGCAATTATGAAATTGGTAAACCCAGATGGCACCCCAATGACCTATAAGCCACCCCTTTTTGGGCATGCCAAGATGCTTAATTTTGATGTTACCTCCCTACCCTCTACAGGTGCATGGATGATGTTTGTTGGCATGATGACTACCTTACTGGCATTTTTTGTTGGGTGGAAGGCTACTAAAAAGTCGACTTAATTAATAAATAGAATGTTTATGAAACTCACTACCTACATCGCTTTGCTTTTCTCCTTTGTCTTAAGCAGCTGCAGCAACAAACCTAAGCCAGTAGTTTATGGGGAAGATGGCTGCCATTATTGTAAAATGACTATAGTAGATAAACAACATGCCGCCCAGTTTATGACCAAAAAAGGAAGAACCTACTCCTTTGATGCTACCGAATGTATGCTGAATCATTTAAAGGAGGTAGATGTTCAAACCATAGACAGGTTTCTGACAAATGATTATAACGAACCCGGAAGTTTTATGGATGCTACCAAAGCCTCCTATTTAATCAGCGAAAATATTCCAAGTCCGATGGGAGCATTTCTTAGCGCCTTTAAGAACAAGGAAGCCGCAGACAAGGCACAGGCCGAAAATGATGGAGAAGTTCTCAGCTGGGATCAATTAAGAGAACGCTTTAAATAATAATCTAATGGATTACCTATGTGCGAAATTAACAGTTTGATACAAATACAACCCTTTGACGCGCTTCATATAAAGGAGCTTGCTAAAAACGAAGCCTTTCAAATTCTAAGTATTAGCTTAGAGAAAGGGGCTGTCTTTCCAAAACACAGCTCTCCCACAGACGCCTATTTAATTCTTCTGGAAGGAGAAATAAGTTTTGCAATTAACGAAAACTCCTATCGTCTGACAGCCCAGCAGAGTTTGCATTTTCCAAAAAAAACGGAACACAGTGTAAAGGCATTCGAAAATTCTAAATTTTTAATAGTACGTTAAACTAATAAGACAAAGCTACAAGAGAGGAGTTTCTATCTACTTCTCCTTAAGAATTAAAAGCTCTTGATACGTGAAGAACATTGTTCTCAAAATTGTATTTTTAAAACTGTAGTAATGTGTATATGCGAGTATTATACTCTTATTTCGAGCCAATGTTTCTAAACCTAAGCCATTATTCTACTCTATGAAAAAAAGCGTATACCTATTTCTTTTTTTCTTTATCTATTCGTTACCCAAGGTAGCAATGGCCAAAACCATCACTGTATGTAAAGACTGTCCAGTTAAGTCTGTCTCAGCAGGAATAAAAAATGCGGCGCCTTATGATACTTTAAGGGTCAAAAAAGGTACCTATAAAGAGTATAATATTTTAATAGATAAACCCTTGACTATTATTGGGGAAAACTTTCCGGTTATAGACGGGGAAAATCAGGGTGAAATAGTCCGAATAGTATCGGACCATGTAACCGTAGACGGCTTGTTTTTAATTAATGTTGGTACAAGCTATACCACAGATTACGCAGCCATCCGAGTGGTAAAAAGTGAATATTTTGAGATCAGGAATGTTGTTTTGGAGAAGTTATTTTTTGGAATCTATCTCGAAAAATCCAATAACGGAAGGGTATATCACAATAAAATTATAGGGGATGCGGTAGATGAATACAATTCGGGAAATGGTATTCAACTTTGGTATTGTAAGAATGTGGAGGTAGAAAGGAATATCGTACAGCATGTTCGCGATGGTATCTATCTGGAGTTTTCAGACAACATTCTTATTAAAGACAACACAAGCACGGATAATCTTCGTTACGGTTTGCATTTTATGTTTTCAAATGACGACATCTATACCAACAATACTTTTGAGAATAATGGGGCCGGTGTTGCGGTAATGTTCTCCAAACGCATAAAAATGATTGATAATACGTTCCGGAAGAATTGGGGAACCGCATCGTTCGGCATGTTGTTGAAGGAAATAAACGATGCTGAAATTATCGGTAATACTTTTGAAGAAAACACCATAGGCATCAATATTGAAGGCTCTAATCGTATTACCTACAAGAACAATAGTTTTATTCAAAATGGATGGGCTATAAAAATCCTTGGTGCATGTTATACGAACACCTTTACACAAAACAATTTTCTCTATAACTCTTTTGATATTTCCTACAACAGTAAATTGAACGACAATGTTTTTGACAAGAATTATTGGAGTGGCTATACTGGTTATGATTTGGATAAAAATGGCATGGGCGATGTTCCGTACCGACCTGTAAAACTCTTTTCCTATATTGTAAATAAAACCCCGGAAACCATAGTTCTTTTGCGCAGTTTGTTTATGGATATTATCGATTTCTCTGAAAGAGTTTCTCCTGTATTCACTCCGGAAAATCTGCTCGATTCTAGTCCCTTAATGCAACAAATACCATGATCCTTGTAGATAATCTGTATAAAAAATTTGGAAAAAATGAGGTACTCTCTGCCCTAAGCCTGAAAATTGAGCAACCCGGAATATTTGCTGTTCTTGGTCCCAATGGCTCTGGTAAAACGACACTCATTAAAAGTATTTTGGGTATGGTAGTACCCAACAACGGCCATATTACTGTCCAGGGAATCCCTATTAAAAAAAACTGGAAGTATCGTAAAGAAATAGACTACCTCCCTCAAATAGCAAATTTTCCTGGAAACCTTAAAGTAAAGGAACTAATTAAGATGATAAAGGATCTCCGAAATATGCCCGCAGATGAAGAGCGACTGATTGAACTATTTAAGTTAGAACCCTTTCTAAATAAAAAGCTATCTACGCTTTCAGGGGGCACAAAACAGAAAGTCAATCTCGTTTTGACCTTTATGTTCGACAGTCCTCTATTAATTCTGGATGAACCTACTACAGGCCTGGACCCCGGAGCTCTAATTCATTTAAAAGAAAGAATTAAGCAGGAAAAGGCAAAAGGGAAGACCATCCTAATCACGTCTCATATTATGCAATTTGTCTCTGAAATGGCAGATGAAATAATTTATCTATTAGAAGGGAAGATATATTTTAAGGGCACAAAAGAGGCCCTGATGGTAAAGACAAATCAAAAGAATCTGGAACACGCCATCGCGGCTATAGCAACTACACCAACCAATGCTTAAAATATTAAAATATAGTTTTTACGACCTTATACGCAGTAGATGGAGCTATGTCTATTTTCTATTCTATCTGATTTTGGGATTTGTGTTGCTCTTTTTAAATAACGATGTATCCAAAGCCGTTATCACCTTAATGAACGTGATCATTGTTCTGGTCCCCTTGATCGGAACCATTTTTGGTGTGATGTATTATTATAATTCAAAAGAATTTACAGAACTCTTACTAGCACAGCCTGTAAAACGTTCCTCTATCTTTTTGGGGCAGTATTTAGGGGTGGCAGGTTCTCTTACCTTAAGTCTCGTTCTGGGTTTGGGTATTCCATTTGTCCTTTACGGTCTGTTTCGGAGTAGCGCTATATTTGATTTCTCCTTGCTTCTAGGAACAGGCGCCTTTCTAACATTCATATTTACTGCCTTGTCATTTAATATTGCCCTCTCCAATGAAAACAAAATAAAAGGGTTTGGCTACTCCGTCTTGCTATGGCTGTTCATGGCCGTAGTCTATGATGGCATATTTCTTATGTCCCTCATTATATTCAAGGAATATCCGTTGGACAACTTTTCACTGTTTGCAACCATGTTTAATCCAATAGACTTGTCTCGAACCCTGATTCTTTTGAAATTGGATATTTCTGCTCTATTGGGCTATACCGGAGCAGTTTTTAAACAATTCTTTGGTACAAGTCAAGGATTCATTATTTCGCTAGTAATGCTCATTTTGTGGACTGCACTTCCTATTTGGCGGATG
>CAZWPZ010000294.1:0-21158 GCA_964636005.1 uncultured Eudoraea sp. | reverse complement strand
AACTGAGCTACTCCCGCAATTTTAATATTCCAATATTTCAAAGTATCAAGAGTTCCCAACCCTCAATCTGCACGCATTCACTCCCTACCGGTCGTGCATCCTGTTCGGGTGACCCCGAACATAAAATTTTTAATCGCAGTTTTTCAAAAGTGAACTTTTGACATCTGCTCTCCAAAAATTTTATGTGGGGAGAGCAGGATTCGAACCTGCGAAGGTAAAACCAACAGATTTACAGTCTGTCCTCGTTGGCCGCTTGAGTATCTCCCCCCTTTTATTTTAAAGAACTTTCGAGCCGATGGAGGGACTCGAACCCACGACCTGCTGATTACAAATCAGCTGCTCTAGCCAGCTGAGCTACATCGGCTTTTTTTAGCCGTTTAACGCATAAAAAAGTCCGCTATTTCTAACGGACTGCAAATGTAGATAATTATTTTTTTATTCAAAACAATTTTACAAAAATTTTAGAGAGGGTTGAAACCGTGGTTTTTTCTTCTTTTTAACTAATTTACGTTCTAAAGAACTGCAGCAAGAATCAACAGCTTCTTCAAATGATTTGCATTGCTTTTTAACAACAAAGGTATCCTTGGGTATATGGAGCTTAATTTCAACAATTTTATTTTCTTTTGCACTTGTATTTTCCACCTTCAAATAAATATCAGAATTGATAATTCTATCATAAAAAACTTCTAATTTATCTAATCGGTTTTGAATAAAATCAAGAAGTTTTCTATCCGCATTAAAATTGACTGCCTGGGTATTTACCTTCATACATTAAAATTTAAGGTTAAACTATAGAATGCCACCTCTTTTAATCCTTTCTACGAGGATGCGCAGCATGTGCTTTTTTTAGTTCAGCAATACTATTATGAGTGTAAACCTGTGTAGATGCCAAACTTGAATGACCTAACAATTCCTTTACTGAATTTAAATCCGCACCTTGATTAAGTAAATGCGTAGCAAAGGTATGCCTAAGAACGTGTGGACTCTTTTTCATTTTAGAGGACACCTTACTAAAATACCCATTAATTATTCTATACACAAGTGTTTCATAAACTTTAACCCCAGATTTCGTCAGAAAGACATAGTCCCTATCTTTTATGTTTTCTAAGGAATCTCTTTGCTTGTAATAGGATGTAATCAACGAAACTGTAGATTCTAAAAGAGGAACTATTCTTTCCTTATTTCTCTTACCCAATACCTTTAGCGTAAACAAATTCAAGTCTATATCCGATAGCTTCAGATTAATTAACTCCGCCCTACGGATACCTGTGGTATAGAAGAGGTCTATAATAAGTCTATCCCGGACCCTCTCAAAGTCTTCTTTAAAAGAGTCCCCGAGAGACCATTCCATTTCTTCAGCCGAAAAAGGAACTTCCACTTTCTTTTCGGTTTTTAATGCCTTGTGATTGGCGAGCGGACTTACATCTATTACAGCTGTTTTTAGTAAGAATTTGTAGTATGCCTTGATCGAAGCCACTTTACGATTTACACTTCTATTGGATATTTTCCGGTCAATTAAATCAATAATCCAATTCCGTATATAGGAATATGGAATTTGATCAATGTTTTCCTCTTGCATTTCTTCCTTGCAAAAGGCCATCAAATCTTCTATATCTCTCTTATAAGCAACTATGGTATGGGAGGAATACTTTTTTTCCAGATTGAGATAGTTAACAAAGGCTACTAAGGACATAATACTAAGTTACTACTAGTTGCCAATAAAAAAAAATCCCGCTATGGATTAACCAAAGCGGGATTTAATATTTTTACTATTGGGATTTAGATTTCTTCCTGATCTCTAAGCCCTTGAATATATTGTGCTTTCTGAATTTGCTGTCTTCTTTCAACAGAAGGCTTTGTAAACTGCTGGCGCTTTCTAAGCTGACGCATTGTACCTGTTCTGTCAAACTTTCGCTTGAAGCGCTTTAAAGCTCTATCTATATTTTCTCCGTCTTTTACTGGTATTATCAACATAGGCTACAACCTCCTTTCTTTTATGATTTTGAGTTTGCAAATATACGAGTATTCTATTAAACGACAATTTTATTTTAAAATATTCTTCGCAATTACTACCTTCTGGATTTCAGTGGTACCTTCTCCTATGGTACATAGTTTAGAATCCCGGTAAAACTTTTCCACCGGAAAATCCTTGGTATAGCCATATCCACCATGTATTTGAACCGCATCATTAGCTATTTTAACACAGACTTCAGAAGAAAACATTTTACACATGGCACTTAGTTTACTCATTTCACGGCCATTATTTTTTAAGAATCCAGCCTTGTGCAACATCAATTCCGAGGCTTCTATCTCCGTTGCCATATCTGCCAATTTAAAAGATATACCCTGAAAAGAACTTATGGGCTTTCCGAATTGTACACGTTCCTTAGCGTATTTTAAAGAAGCTTCATAGGCCCCTTTGGCAATACCTAGAGAAAGTGCTCCTATAGAAATGCGACCTCCATCTAAAATTTTCATGGATTGAATGAAGCCTTCACCAACTTCTCCTAGTCTGTTCGCATCTGGCACCCTACAATCCTGAAATACTAGCTCAGCAGTTTCACTGGCTCGCATCCCCAATTTGTCTTCCTTCTTTCCACTACTAAACCCAGGAGTACCCTTTTCAATAACAAAAGCTGTCATCCCTCTACTATCTCCCTTCTCTCCAGTTCTTACAACAACCACAGCGATATCACCGCTTTTTCCATGCGTAATAAAGTTTTTAGCTCCATTAAGAACCCATTCATCACCATCTTTTACCGCAGTGGTACTCATACCTCCCGCGTCTGATCCCGTATTGTGCTCGGTAAGACCCCAGGCTCCAATCCATTCTCCTGATGCTAGTTTAGGAATCCACTTCTGTTTTTGTAACTCATCACCAAAGCACAGAATATGATTGGTGCATAAAGAGTTGTGTGCTGCAATGGACAACCCAATTGACGGATCTACCTTAGAAATTTCTTCTATTATTGCAATGTATTCATGATACCCGAGTCCGCTACCTCCATATATTTCTGGCACCAGGATTCCCATAAATCCAAATTTACCTGCTTCATGCATCACTTCGACAGGAAAGTATTGTGCTTCATCCCACTCCATTATGTGGGGCCTTATATATTGTTCAGCGAATTCTTTAGCAGACTGTGCAACAAGAATCTGCGTCTCGGAATAATCAAAATTTATATTAGACATAGTGTCTGTTATCATTACTGAAATTTTATAGCGACAAATATAATTCAATTATCTCAATCTTATCCTGAGGAAAACCGTCTATTTCTTCTAGTTCTTTCCATGAATTAATGATTCCTACACTATCTCTATATCTTAAAATGGAATTACTTAGCTGCCGATTAAAGTACACGAAGCCCCTTATTGTGTAAGCAGATGCGTTATTAACATTAAAAAGAATGCTGTCTGATTTCTCTATTATCCTAAATTTAGAATGGAGTCTTTCAACCACATCTTCCTTTAAACCATAAATATGATAAAACTGTTTATGGTGCCGGAAGCCTCCTAGTCGATTTCTAAACCGAATTATTCTGTCCGAAAGGACACCGCCAATTCCAGAAATGGTTTCCAGGTCTTCTGCAGTTGCTGAATTGATATCTTTCCAAAGTTTTTCATTAAAAACCTTCGGCTTTTTATCCCTATATACCTCCACCTTAGTTTTCTCAACCCAATCCGGAAATTTGAAATCCGAAGCCATTGATTGAAGCAGTGAATCGGATACCCCAGTTACCCTTTGAAAATCATCGGCAGAGTTAATCCATTTATCTTCTTTTCTAAATTGATGTAAGCGATCTATCTCCTCATTACTCATTCCCAGAGTATACCCTTTGAAGTCGCTGATAAAGTTTGGGTTAAACCCAGATCGAATTTTTCTAGAATCTTTTTCTTTTGAATTAATGTGCTCCTCAAGTTTGCGATGTAGCTCAAGGTCTTCTGAGAATAAATCAGTAGAAGTACCAAATTCAATAAAACTCAACGACCAATTTACTACCTGAAAAATTAAAATAAGAACCAATAAATAGAATACCCCTCTTCGCTCTTGTTTGGTGAACGGTTTAGGGGGTCTCATAAGTTCTGCTTTTCAGTTAGTTCTTCAGAGCCTTTATTGCATCCAGATATTTCGATAATTCTTCTTTAACCTTTGGGAACAGAATTAATAAACCTATCATATTTGGAAATACCAGAGCCAAAATCATGGCATCAGAAAATGCAAAAACTGCACCCATGGAAGCAGAAGCACCTATGATTATAAAAGCGATAAATAAAATCTTATAACATAAATCGGCAATTCTACTTCTTCCAAATAAAAATTTCCAGGACTGTAGTCCGTAATAAGACCAGGAAATCATGGTAGAAACCGCAAAAAGAACAACGGCCAGAGTGAGAACGTAAGGAAACCAAGGAATTACAGATTCAAAAGCCATGGAGGTTAAATTTACACCCCCCAAAGTTTCGCCATTGACCACTACATTTCCAAGGCCATCTCCCCCATAGGTAAATGCTCCTCCACTGTTAAAAAAGATAATTACCAAGGCGGTCATGGTACATATTACCACTGTATCAATAAAGGGTTCTAACAAAGCAACTATTCCTTCACTAGCCGGGTATTTTGTTTTAACCGCTGAGTGCGCAATAGCCGCAGAACCGGCTCCGGCTTCATTAGAGAAAACTGCTCTTCGAAACCCAACAATTAACACACCAAATAGTCCTCCAAGACCAGCTTCGGGCGTAAAGGCCCCTTTAAAAATCAACCCAAAGGCATCGTCTATATAACTGAAGTTTGCAAAAATTACAATAAGGCAAGCTATCATATATATCAAGGCCATAAAGGGAACTATTTTTTCGGTTACAGAGGCGATGCGTTTTATACCTCCAATAATTACTATCCCGACCACAATCGCCAAGACAACTCCGATTATAAAACCTGTAGAACCTCCCTGTAGTCCCATCATAGCAGCAAGTTGTTCAGCAGCCTGATTAGACTGAACCGCATTTCCTCCACCAAAAGAGGCACCTACACAAAGAACAGAAAAAGCGATTGCCAATGCCTTTCCAAGACCAACATAGCCACTCTCTTTAAGACCTCTGGATAGGTAGTACATTGGACCGCCATATACAGTACCATTTTCATCCACATCTCTGTATTTAACACCCAAAGTACATTCGACGAATTTTGTAGACATACTTAGCAGACCGCACAGAATCATCCAAAACGTAGCCCCAGGGCCTCCGATTGCTATCGCAAGAGCGACCCCTGCAATATTGCCTAAACCAACCGTTCCGGACACTGCTGTCGCTAACGCCTGAAAGTGACTTACCTCCCCTTCATGACTTTCATCTCTTATGGTATCAGGTAAATCTCCATCCACAATATTTACTTCTGCCTTTTCTACTCCATGTCCTTCCGGACCTTCTACCGCATCGTAGGCTCCTCGAACTACATTTATTGCAAGTGGAAACCGTCTGATGTTTATAAATCCAAAGTAAAGCGTAAAGAATGTTGCTCCTATTACAAGAATAAAAACCACTAGAGGAACCCCGGTCCCGGGAACTTGCCAGAAAACTATGCCTTCCCAGACCGCCGTGATTGGCTCAAACCAGGCATTTATTCTTTCATCTAATCCCATAGATTCAGGCTCCTGAGCAAAAGTTAAAAAAGGTAATAAAAGTGTTATTATAGAAAGACATCTATATTTCATAATAATAGTTTTGGTTCATTTGGTATGTAAGCCGGCAATATCCTAAAAAATACCAACACAAAAAAATAAAGAACAAAGGGTTCTTAGACTAAATGAAACATCTCATTAAGTTTTTTGATCTGTTCTGGTCTGCCTAAAACGATTACTTTACTGTTTGGTTCCAAAGGCAAATCGGCTTCAGGATTAATTATATAGTTGCCATTTGGCTCTATATACCCTATAATGGTACAACCTGTTTTTCTTCGTAAATCTAAATCTCTCAAAGAATTACAAACCATTTTGTCTGCAAAACTCTCAATAGCTACTTCCTCTAAATTAGTTGTATTCTCACCCTCAGTTGAAAGCTTATCCATAAAGGTTATTAAATCGGGAATTACAACCAAAGAAGCCATGTGATCCCCCCCTATTTTGTCTGGCATTATCACTTTATTTGCTCCGGCAAGAGTAAGTTTCTTTTGAGAAGATACTTGGGAGGCTCTGCTGATAATAAACAATTTCTCATTCAATTGTCTAGCCGATAGGACAACAAATAGATTTGCTGCATCGTCTGGCAAGGTCACAATTAAATAATGTGCCCTTTCTATTCCGGCCTTAAAAAGGGTTTCGTCTTCGTTAGCATCTCCATCCACGAATAAAACCTCATCCTCATACCTTTCCACAATTTCACGGTCGTTTTCTACTACAACAAATGGTTTTTTGTAGGCCTTTAAGCGTTCAACCGCCTGCATGCCATTTCTACCATATCCGCATACGATTACATGATTAGATAGTGTATTTATCATCTTTTTCACCCTTTTTGTTTTTAGTAATTGAAGTTGATTTTTACTAAATACATACTCCGTTATTACCGAAATAGCATAAGCAAATATAAAAACACTGGATACAATTAAAACTACAGTAAATACTTTCGTTTGCGTATCCATTGGCCCGACCTCTTTAAACCCTACAGTAGTAACTGTAATAATCGTCATATAAAGGGCATCTAACCAACTATAATTTGCAATAAAATGATAGCCAGAAACTCCAACAATCAAAACTAAACTCATTAAGAGGAGCGCGCCGTAAATTTTAGAACGAAAAAGTCTGATCATGCTTATAAATCAAAAACGGAATTTCTTTTTGTATACACAAGGTCCTTTATCCCCAGCCAAAAAGCAAGAAACAAATATAACGCGAAACCGAATCCCAGAGTAACAAATGTTAAGTAAATAAAGGTTGTCCGCACAACCCTTGCCCTAATACCCAGCCTCTCCGCAATCCTTCGGCAAACCTCAAAACCCCTTTGTTGAAAGTAAACTAGTATTTGATAAAACCATTTCATAGGATAAAAATACTATTTTACTTTTAATAAATTTATTCCGATTGCACACTCTAAGCATCTTTGTTTGGAGCAGTAATTTGAGAATAATTGAAGTAATGCCTGGGAATGTAAAGCATTAGAACACCTAATCTTATATTTACCAAAACCTCTTATGATTTTATTGTTTTCAGGAGACAATTCTCCAAGCATAGATGTAATTTCATTTTGACGGGGCTTTGCCTTCCATTTATGATAGCAAAATTTTAATGGTATAATAGCATTAACCAATAATGCATCTATAAAACTTTTAGACAATTTGTGTTGTCGGAGCTTATTGCTTGGCTTTCCAAAAACATAATGCGTTTTCCAATACGCAGACGGAGCTACACGTAGTAAGTCATAAAATTTAGCTACTTCATCGAAGGTCATTAGTCTAGAGAAAAGATGGGATTCCCTATGATAAATACGAGCAAATTGCGACAGACGTATAGTGGGAAAACCAGAAGGTCTTAACCTAAAGAAAAACGGTTTTTGCACCAGTCGGTCAGGAAGGGAAAATTTGTTTTTTAGATAGAGGAAGTTTTTTTGCAGCGTCGTCCAATACGAATCTTCTGAAACACTTTTTTCTAACAAGCCTGCACTTCCAAATAATACACTCTCCAGATGGGTAATATTGCTTTTCAGTTTTAAGATAATGGAATATTTAATCGCTCTTGACAGGTGAAAAAAAATTTCCTTGTTTTGATGTAACCCAAAATTTCTCAACAACAATATAAATAATACCTCCTCCCAATTGTATTTTGTTTCAAGGAGCAATGCATTTATTTCCTTACATTTTCCTTCTAGCCGTTCGAGGTAAAGCTTTTGCAACCAAGTATCCCAAATTGGCTTGGAAATTGATGTCATATCGTTTTGACAAATTATAAATTGGTCCTTACCATTTTTATACCGGGTACTGAATTTTTCAAGTTGTTGCTCAGAAATAAAATCCTTTAGCTGAACTGTCGGAATATTTATCCGCCTTGCCTTCTCTTGCGCAAGGTCGTCGTTCCAAACAAGATGTAAAATAACATTTTGATACCTGTGATCGTCATCATGTCCATGTCTATACCAATCCGATGCGTTTCTATGAATTTCAATGGTACCAACCCAGAACTCTTGATCTATTATTAGCTGCGCCTCCAATATATCAGGTCCCGCATGATGATTTTGATATCCTGGACAAATAACAGTTACCCTATCTCCTGTTGTAGTGGCAAGGTCCAGGTGTAGAGGATACCTTATATTCTTCCAGATATAATGCAATGTTTCTTCGAGCATCGCAACAAAATATGCTGGCCAGCTGTAAGGAAACTGCGGGCACTAGAATAAAACCCTAAACTAAATCCCCTTCCCACTCTAAGACACCTCCTAGAAGATTGAAGGTGTTGTCTATTCCTACAGAATTCATCAGAGCACAGGCCTGTCTACTTCTTTGGCCCGATCGACAATAGACGTAATAATTCTTTGACTTATCTAAGGCGTCAATAGCATCCATAAATTCTTGTCCTAAATAGATATTGATGTTATTGGCATTTTCAATTTTTCCTTGCTCTATTTCTTCCGGGGTTCTTACGTCTAGGATATAGGCGTTTTGATCGTTTTTCAATTGCTCAACCCATTCCTCTTGTGATAAATCTGCCATAAATTTTACGTATTTTTTAAAGGACCGAAGGTACAAACTTGGTTTCTTAGAACCAACAATTGAGAAGCTATTTGAGTAAGCGTTAAAAATTAACAGAAATTTAGTATCGACTCTTTTCCTGGATCAAAATAACGATATACATTTGTATATACAATTGTTGTAAATACATGAATGTAGAGGAGATTATAAAAACAGAAAAGGAGTTGCCTATCGCCAGAAGGAGTATTATCCACCTAATTCTGGTTCAGAACATGATAAATGATGAAATGGCCAAAGCACTCAAGCCCTTTGGTGTTTCCATACAACAATTCAATGTATTAAGAATCTTACGCGGTCAGAATTCAAAACCCGCTAACCTAAAGACTATAGACGACAGAATGGTGAGCAAAATGAGTAACACCAGCCGATTGGTAGACAAACTCATTCTAAAAGGATTTGTAAAGAGAGAAACTTGCGAATCGAACCGACGCAAAATAGAAATAACGATTACCCCAGATGGCTCTGAAACACTCCAGCGAATGGATGAGGAAATTATCAAAAAGGAAAAGGCCCTTACTTCCAGTCTCTCTCCAGAAGAACTTATGCAACTCAATACCTTACTAGATAAATTTTAACACAAATGAATAAATATTTAAGCGATCTTAAATGGCGTTATGCCACAAAGAAATTCGACAGTACACGACAAATACCCGATGCTATAGTGGAAGAACTTCAAGAGTCTATCCGGCTAAGTGCCTCTTCTTATGGATTACAACCTTACGAGGTATTTGTAATAACAGATAAAAAAGTTCGCGAAAAACTACGTACGCATTCCTGGGGGCAAAGTCAGCTAACAGACGCCTCTCATATTGTAGTATTCGCAAGTAAAGCTGGTTTTGATCAGCAGCTTATAGACAGCCATATTACTAATATCAGTACTACAAGAGATATCCCAAACCAGGATCTCAAAGCATACGGAGATTTTATGAAATCCAAACTGTTAGACCTGTCCTTGGAAGAAAAAACCATCTGGACTGAAAAGCAAGCCTATATAGCGGTAGGTAACCTACTCTCTGCAGCCGCGTCATTAAAGATCGACAGTTGCCCTATGGAGGGATTTGATGCAGATGCCTATAACGAAATCCTTGGTCTGGAAGAACAAGGTTTAAACGCTACCGTAGTTGTCGCTCTGGGATATAGAGCAGAAGATGATGCTACCCAACACCTGAAGAAAGTAAGACGTTCTAAAAAAGAATTATTCACCTATATATAAACCACGATTAAATTAAAACAAGAGAAATGAAAAAAAGTATAACAAGTATCGTAATGACTGTCTTATTTAGCGGTTTGGCCTTGGCCAATAATCCGGTAAACGACGAAAAGAAAGAAGTAAATACTGAAACTAGTACCGTTACCTGGAAGGCTTACAAAGTTACAGGTTCCCATACTGGAACGGTAGATTTGAAGTCTGGCGCCCTAATGTTCGACGATGGAAAATTAAGCGGAGGAGAATTTACCGTAGACATGCCTTCCCTAATTTCTACAGACTTGGAAGGAGAATACAAAGGTAAACTGGAAGGACATTTGAAGTCGGATGATTTTTTTGGCGTCGAGAAGTTCCCAACCTCTAGCATCGTTTTTACAAAAATCAAATCTACTGGTAAAAATTCCTATGAAGTTACAGGAGATTTAACTATTAAGGGGATCACAAAACCAGTAACCTTTGATGTTTCCATCTATGGAAGTAAAGCTACAGCTACCTTAAAAGTAGACAGGGCCGAATACGATGTAAGATACGGTTCTGGAAGTTTCTTTGATGATTTAGGAGATAAAACTATTTATGACGAGTTCGACCTAGTTGTAGATCTAGAGTTCTAAAAACGCACAATCTAACCTATTAATGAAATCCTGAACATTTCTTGTGTTCAGGATTCTTTCTTTAGACGCACCCCTGTAACTAACAACTACTTTTTCCAACAAAACAGCATAAATTAATGCGCAATACTGTACTTTTAGCCTAAAAAAATAAAGCATGTTCCATTACGTTTTTCCTCGTTCGGTCTTTATGACTTTGCTCGTTGGTATTTTATTTAGCAGCTGCGGTCCTGACCTTTCCTACACCTTAGTTTCCACGCTAAATCCCAATAAGATTGCACCACTAACAGCCGTGGTAGCTGTCGAAGCAGACAAACCCTGTGATGCCTCTTTTAAAGTACTTGGCAATATCCCAGTTGAACAATCCTTTAGTTTTAATTCTAAAAAATTCGATATTCCAATTGTCGGACTTTATCCAAATAAGTTGAATAAAGTTGCTATTACATTGAACTTTGAAGGAGGACAAGTAATAGATACTATAGAACTACAAACGGAAAATACACCAAGCTTCTTCCCCGATATTAAAATCAATAAATTAAATCGGGACAAAATGGCTCCGGGAATGCACGCCTGCGACATCCATTTTGCTAATAACGGTAAATTTAAATCAGGTCCTTTATATTTTGATGACGAGGGCATAGTCAGATGGTATTTAGATTTGAGTTTTGCAGGTAAAATGGTAAGTCCTTTCCAACGCCTGAGTGATGGGACTATTCTGATGGTAAGCCGGCACGTTATTTACGAATTTGACATGTTGGGTAAGCTGTTAAATCAGACTAATATTGATAATAACTACGGTATGCATCATGATGTTGTAGAGTTGCCCGACGGAAATCTACTCGTATGTATAGGCATTCGCAGACAATTTATTCGATTAGGAAATCAAATGGTACAGTCCGATAGCGATTTTATCATGGCCTTTGATCGTAAAAACGCAAGGATTGCAAGAATCTGGGATTTGGGAAAAAATTTGGACGTAAGCAGAAATGAATTGAATTTCTTTAGACCTGGAGATTGGTTACATATGAATGCTTTGGCTTTTGATCCACGAGATAATTCCATAATTGTTTCCGGCAAAAACCAAGGTCTTGTAAAACTCTCTTGGGCAGATTCCTTGCAGTGGATAATGGCTCCCAAAAGGAAATGGGGTAAATCAGGAAGAAATGGGGATGGTTTTGAGACCAAGCCCTATTTGTTGACTGCCGTAGACGCCACGGGAACTCCTTTTTCGGATTCCGTACAAATGGGAGAAACAGTAGAAGAAACATTCGAATTTCCATGGGGTATGCACGCACCTTTAATTATGCCTAACGGTAACATTCTAGTGTTTGACAATGGATCCTTTAGGAATTACAGCAATGAACTTCATTATTCTCGAGCAGTTGAATTCAAAGTAGATGATACAAACAAAACCGTTGAGCAGGTTTGGCAGTACGGAAAAGAGAGAGGTGAGGACTTTTTCTCCAAGATTATTGGAGACGTAGACTATTTAGAAGCACAAGAAAATGTATTGATTACCTCAGGCTATTTGACTAAGGGAAATTTTTTACATGGCAAAATTGTTGAAGTAGACTATCCCTCGGGCGAAGAACTTTTCGAAGCTACTTTAATCTATAAAAATGAAACAAGTAACGAAACCCGAGATTATGGCCAAACAGGCAACTGGGGGCAGACCGATATTCTGTATAGATCGGAGAGGTTAGAATTAAAGTATTAATAAATCTTGTTGTGGTGGATAAAACACATATGCATATTTCCCACAAATTCATTTGCATTTATAAAATTCCTTTCTATATTTGACTCAATGAAAAATATTTTAGTAAATACTTGGTGGTGGAATCTTTTACGTCTCATGTCGTGAAATAAGCACCAGTATAGTTTTACTATTTAAAAAGGCTTGTCTATCACGACAAGCCTTTTTACATTTTAATCCTATTTATACCTGAAAAAAGCAACTTATGGCTTACGAACTAAAAACTTCTTATAAAAAAATACTTGCAGACACCATTACCCCTGTAAGTGTATATTTAAAAATAAGAGATAGATTTCCAAATAGTATATTATTGGAAAGTAGCGACTACAGGGCAAACGACAACACCTTCTCATATATTTGCTGTAACCCTATAGCATCTATAAAAGTTCAGAACGAAAAAATCACAAAAAGTTTTCCCGATGCCACAAAAACCGTAACGGAAATCACCAAAGACACAGATGTTGTAAGCGAGTTACACGATTTCAGTCAACAATTTGATTCCAATTCCAATACGTTTAAATTTATCAATAATGGGCTTTTCGGGTATTTGTCTTACGATGCTGTACGTTATTTTGAAGATATCGATATATCGAAAAAAAATGGAAAAATTGCAATTCCAGATATCTATTACGCAGTGTATCAAAACATAATTGCAATAAATCATTTTAAGAACGAAGCCTATGTTTTTGCGCATTGTTACAACAAGGAAAGTAACATAGGTGAAATAGTTCAATTACTAAACGTTAGAAGTTTTGCAACTTTCGCTTTTGAAAGGGAAGGAAGCGTTAGTTCCAATCTGGAGGATGAAGAATATAAAGAGCATGTACGCCTGGCTAAGAAGCATTGCCAGAGAGGGGATGTCTTTCAATTAGTCTTATCCAGAAGGTTCACACAAGGGTTTAAAGGGGATGAGTTTAACGTCTACAGAGCTCTAAGATCCATCAACCCCTCCCCTTATTTGTTTTATTTTGATTATGGAGACTTCAAAATATTTGGCAGTTCCCCGGAGGCGCAATTAATTGTCAAGGACAATCGAGCAGAGATTCACCCCATAGCGGGTACTTTTAAAAGAACTGGCAATGACGAAGAAGATGCAAAACTGGCAAAAAAGCTTACGGAAGACGACAAAGAGAATAGTGAGCATGTAATGCTTGTCGATCTGGCAAGAAATGATCTTAGCAGACACGGTAATTTAGTTAATGTGGAAAACTACAGGGAGGTTCAGTATTTCTCGCATGTTATTCATCTTGTCTCAAAAGTGACAGGGCAAAAGAAAAAAGACACCCCAACCATGAACGTAGTTGCCGATACTTTTCCTGCAGGAACACTAAGTGGCGCACCCAAACATATGGCAATGCAACTAATAGACAAATACGAAGTGACGAATAGAGCTTATTACGGTGGGGCAATTGGTTTTATGGATTTTGACGGAAACTTTAATCACGCCATAATGATTAGAACCTTCCTCAGTAAAGACCACCAACTTTATTTTCAAGCAGGAGCAGGGTTGGTCGCGGCATCAGACCCTGATGATGAATTAGAAGAAACATATAACAAACTAGGTGCTTTAAACAAGGCTCTGGAATTAGCCGAAACTATTTAAGAAAGAACCATGAAAAGAGTATTAGTAATAGATAACTACGACAGCTTCACCTATAATCTTGTACATTATCTGGAGGACCTGAATTGCGAAGTTACCGTCAAGAGAAACGATCAATTAGAGATGAAAGAGGTAGAGAGTTTTGATAACATTGTACTCTCACCAGGACCAGGTATCCCAGATGAGGCGGGTTTACTAAAAGCTATAATCAAGAAATACGCCAAGACAAAGAAAATTTTTGGTGTCTGCCTTGGCCAACAAGCAATAGGAGAAGTTTTTGGTGGCAAACTGATTAATCTGGACAAAGTATACCACGGCGTAGCAACAAATATTACAATTAAGGAACCAGATGCCATCTACGACGGGATGCCAAAGGAAATATCCGTTGGTCGATACCATTCTTGGGTAGTTGACCCGAAATTACCTGATGACCTTATAGGAACCGCATATGATGAAAATGGACAATTGATGTCTTTAAGGCATCGTACATACAAGGTCACGGCTGTTCAATTCCATCCCGAATCGATTCTTACTCCTCTAGGTAAACAACTATTAAAAAACTGGTTAGATTCCTAAAATGGGAGCTATACGTTAAAAAATATTTTATGAAAATTGTACTTAACAAATTAATAAATCACGATCTGCTCTCTAAAGAGGATGCCAAGCAGGTCTTGGTAAACATTGCTAAAGGCACCTATAACAATAGTCAGATTGCAGCTTTTTTGACGGTCTATATGATGCGTAGTATAACTATTGAAGAACTGGAAGGATTTAGGGACGCTTTGTTAGAATTATGTCTGGCTGTGGACCTATCGGAATACAATCCTATTGACCTCTGTGGAACTGGGGGAGATGGGAAAGATACTTTTAATATATCCACCTTGGCCTCCTTTGTAACAGCTGGTGCTGGTATTAAGGTGACTAAGCATGGTAATTATGGCGTTTCCTCCACCTGCGGAAGTAGCAATGTAATGGAATTTTTAGGCATCCGTTTTAGTAATGAACAAGATTTTTTAAAAAAATGCCTCGATGATGCTGGTATTTGTGTTTTACATGCACCATTATTCCATCCTGCAATGAAGAATGTAGCGCCTATTCGGAGAGAGCTAGGAGTGAAAACGTTTTTTAATATGTTGGGCCCTATGGTAAATCCGGCTTTTCCAAAAAATCAAATTGTAGGTGTTTTTAATCTTGAACTTGCCAGACTATACGGCTACCTATACCAAAATACGGATAAGAATTTCACTGTATTACATGCCCTAGATGGTTATGACGAAATTTCCTTGACTGGCAGTACAAAGACTATTGCTAATTCTTCTGAAGCCATTTTGGAACCAAAGGATTTTGGAGTGAGCAAGGTGCATCCTTCCGCAATTGAAGGAGGAGATACCATTGAAGCTTCCGCTCAAATATTTCTCAATGTTTTGCAGGGCAGAGGCACAGATGAACAGAATAATGTGGTTTGTGCAAATGCCGGTATTGCCATTGCAACCACAAAGGGCATATCTCCCTTGGAAGGTTTTGAAGAGGCGAAAGAATCACTGAAAAGTAAAAAGGCATTAGAGTCTTTGAAAAAACTACAAGCATTAAGTGCATAATGGATATTCTAGATAAAATCGTAAAAAGTAAAAAGGTAGAGGTTGCCCTGAAGAAGCAGCTCATTCCTACAAAGACCTTAGAGGCATCGCGTTTATTTGCTCGAAAAACACATTCCATGTCAAAAGCACTCTTAGGAAGTGCTTCAGGCATAATCGCGGAGCACAAACGAAGATCTCCTTCGAAATCTGTTATAAATCAGTCCTTAAGTGTTTCAGAAGTAACCACTGCTTATGAAAAAGCCGGGGTTGCAGGTATCTCTGTTCTCACCGATGGTCACTATTTTGGTGGCTCCTTAGACGACTTAATATTTGCGCGAGCTTCTGTAGACGTTCCCCTCCTTAGAAAAGAGTTTATAATTGATGAATATCAAATAATTGAAGCAAAATCGTATGGTGCGGATACGGTTTTGTTAATAGCGGCAATTTTAGATAAGGAGACTATAGTTCAGTTTACTAAGATTGCCAAGAGTCTGGGATTGGAAGTTTTGTTAGAAGTTCATAATAAAAAGGAATTAGAGAATTCTTTAATTGACGGAATTGAAATGATTGGAGTCAATAACAGAAACTTGAAGACCTTTGAGGTAGATCTAAATACGAGCCTTACTCTTGCTGAAGAAATTCCTGCTCCCTTTGTCAAAGTCTCTGAAAGCGGCATTAGTTCTGTACAAGCCATTAAAAATCTTAAATCCTATGGCTACAAAGGATTCTTAATTGGTGAGAATTTTATGAAAACAGATCAACCAGGAAAAAATGCCGAACAATTTATAAAAGAATTGGTAAAATGAAGTTGAAAATTTGTGGTATGGGTGAGAATGTATTGGAGGTAGCCAAATTAGAGCCAGATTATCTTGGCTTTATCTTTTGGGAACCCTCAAGCAGGTTTTTTAAAGATGCCGTACCGGATTTGCTACCAGATATTGATAGAGTTGGAGTCTTTGTAGACGCCTCGTTGGAAGAGATTTTGGCGAAAATTGATTTGTTCAACCTCCATGCCGTTCAACTCCATGGCGACGAATCTCCAGAGTTTTGCGAGCATCTTAAAACACGTATTGCCCGTTTAAATCCTAAGGTAAAAATCATAAAAGTTTTTAAACTGAACGAATCTTTTGATTTCAGTATACTTAAAGACTTCGAACCAGTGTCCGACTTTTTTCTCTTTGACACAAAGGGTAAACTTCCCGGAGGGAATGGATTGGCCTTTAATTGGAGAATACTTGATAATTATCCCTCGGAAAAACCTTTTTTTCTAAGTGGTGGGATAGGTCTTGAGGATATCGACAAAATTGAATCCTTGCTTCATTCACCCATAGGGAAATACTGTTATGCTCTAGACATAAACAGTAGGTTTGAATCTGAACCGGGTATAAAAAAAATACCAGAACTCCAGGAATTTATAAAAAACACGAAGAAAATCATTAAACAATAAATCATGGGTTATAACGCAAATAGTAAAGGATATTACGGGGAATTTGGCGGAGCTTTCATTCCCGAAATGCTATATCCAAATACCGAAGAACTCAGACAAAATTATATCCAAATAATGGAAGACCCCTCCTTTCAAAAGGAGTTTAAAGCATTATTAAAGGATTATGTAGGAAGACCAACTCCGCTCTATTTTGCAGAAAGACTCTCTGCAAAATACAATACCAAAATCTACCTTAAACGAGAGGATCTGTGCCATACAGGAGCCCACAAAGTAAACAATACCATCGGGCAAATTCTTATGGCAAAAAGGCTTGGAAAAAATAGAATCATTGCGGAAACTGGTGCCGGACAACACGGTGTTGCCACGGCAACTGTATGTGCCTTAATGGGTATTGAATGTGTTGTATACATGGGTGAGATTGATATAAAGAGGCAGGCACCAAATGTGGCTCGAATGAAAATGCTGGGAGCAGAGGTGAGACCAGCCAAATCTGGAAGTAAAACCCTTAAAGATGCCACCAATGAAGCCATAAGAGATTGGATAAATAACCCAGTAAACACCCACTATATTATTGGTTCTGTAGTAGGTCCGCACCCTTATCCGGATATGGTGGCCAGATTTCAATCTGTAATTTCAGAAGAGATCCAACTTCAATTAGAAGAAAAAGAAGGAGTTTCTAATCCAGATTATGTAATAGCGTGTGTGGGAGGTGGTAGTAATGCTGCTGGTGCATACTATCATTTTTTAGATAAGGAAGAGGTAGGTATCATTGCAGTAGAGGCTGCTGGAAAAGGCATTCATTCAGGGGAAAGTGCGGCAACTTCGGCACTTGGTAAAATTGGGATAATTCATGGCAGCAAGACCCTTTTAATGCAAACGTCCGATGGTCAAATTACAGAGCCCTATTCTATTTCAGCAGGTCTCGACTATCCTGGTGTTGGCCCTATGCATGCTAACTTGTATACCTCAGGGAGAGGAGAGTTTATTTCCATTACAGATGACCAAGCAATGGAAGCAGGACTCGTTCTTTCACAATTAGAAGGAATTATCCCTGCTATAGAAACTTCTCACGCCTTTGCCGTCTTCGAACATAAAGCTTTTGATTCGGAAGACATCGTCGTTGTCAATCTATCTGGAAGAGGAGACAAGGACCTACAAACTTTTATCGATTATTTTAAATTATAAGTTAAATGAATAATAGAATTCAAAAAGCACTTCGGGAAAAACAAGATATTCTATCCATTTATTTTACCGCAGGATATCCACAATTAAATGATACCGTTTCTATTATCAAGGAATTGGAAAATGCAGGTGTGGATATGATTGAAATTGGACTGCCGTTTAGCGATCCATTGGCAGATGGTCCTACCATACAAGAAAGTTCCACTCTTGCACTTAAAAATGGTATGACAACGGAGGTACTTTTCGAACAACTTAAAGACATTCGGGAGTCTGTTTCTATTCCGCTAATAATTATGGGGTATTTTAACCCTGTATTGCAATATGGCGTAGAAAACTTTTGTAAAAAATGTGCCGAAATTGGTATAGACGGCCTAATTCTGCCCGACCTGCCTTTAGATGTATATCGAGAGGACTATATGGCCATATTTAAAAAGTACAATCTTCTCAATACCTTTTTAATCACCCCGCAGACAAGTGATAAGCGAATTGTAGAAATAGATGAAGCCTCGGAAGGTTTCATATACTTAGTGAGCTCTGCCAGCACAACAGGAGCAAAATCTGGATTTGGTGAAGAACAAACGAATTACTTCAACAGGATATCAAAAATGAAACTAAAAAATCCACAAATTGTTGGCTTTGGAATAAGTAATGCAGCTACCTTTTCTCAAGCCACATCGCATACCAATGGTGCGATAATCGGATCAGCTTTCATTAAAGTATTGACCAAGGAAGGCTTAAGCGGCATATCCCGTTTTATTCGCAGTATAAAGGCCTAATGAAGAAACTCCTTGCCAATGGCAAAATTATTACAGTTTTATGCCTTACCTTAGGACTAGCTCCCTATTTTCCTGAACCCCATCTATATGGAAAATTAAGATGGATAGCAGGAGGAGCAGTTGGCATGAAGTTGGCAGATTGGATAGATCTATTTATACATGGTTTACCATTTGTTTTATTATTACTATACCTATTTAACCGACTAAAAAAACTCTAGTATCTGGAATACTTTTAAACTATTTTGGTATGAAAATCCGAAAATTACTTGCCCTACTCTTATTTAGTGGAAGTCTTATCTCTCAGGAATTAGCTCTTAAATCACAGGTGAAATACTGTATAGATGAACTTGTAGATTTTGTGGCAATCCCAAATAATGCACTGCAACATGCAGACATTAATAGGAACCTCACCTGGTTGACAGAGAAGTTTAATGCCAGAGGTTTTAACTCTTCCGTTCTTCCAACTTCCGGCGAGTCCCTATTTTTTGCTTCTCTGCCAATGCAAGACGAAAAGCCGACAATTTTGTTTTATATGCATTTTGATGGACAATCTGTAGATCCAAGTAAATGGGATCAACCAAATCCGTATCAGGTTGTTCTAAAAAAGGAAGAAGAGGGCCAATGGAAGGATATTCCCATGAAAAATCTAGAAGAAGAAATAGACTACGAATGGCGCTTATTTGGAAGATCTACCTCAGATGACAAGGGACCTATCGTTATGTTTCTAAACGCCATAGATTTACTTCAAAAAAACAACATAGACCTTCCCTTTAATGTCAAAGTAATTCTAGATAGTGAAGAAGAACAGAGTAGCGCGCCTTTACTTCAAGCGGTAAAAGACTACAAAGAATTACTTCAGGCAGATTTCTTGGTAATTTCCGACGGACCAGGTCATACCTCTGGAAGGCCTACGATCATTTATGGCTGTAGAGGTATTACTACGCTTACCCTTACAACCTTTGGTCCCTTCCTACCACAACATAGTGGACATTTTGGAAATTACGCACCAAATCCAGGTTTTCAGCTTGCTCAACTTCTGGCTAGCATGAAAGATAGAGATGGAAAAGTGATTATTGAAGGCTACTATGATGGAATTCAAATAGACGGAAAAACACTGAAGATATTGCAAGAAGTACCGGAAAATGACCAATTGATTAATGAAAAGATGCAAATTAAACAGTCCGAAAAAGTAGGTAGTTTTTACCAGGAATCTTTACAATACCCTTCGCTCAATATAAGAGGACTCTCCTCAGGATGGGTTGGAGAAAATGCAAGAACTATAGTCCCTAAAAGTGCGACCGCGGAAATTGATATTAGGTTAGTTCCGGAAAGTGATGGAAATCGACTTAAATCTCTAGTGAAAAAACATATTGAAAAACAGGGATATCATATACTGGATACACTACCTACCAAGGATGATAGGCAAAAATTTAATCGCATAGCTACCATTACCGAAGGGCCTGTTACCAATGCTTTCCGAACGGACTTGCAGAATCCTTATGGAAACTTTTTGGTACATACGCTGGAACAGACCTTCTCCGAAAAGGTAGTTCAAATTAGAATTATGGGTGGTACTGTGCCAATTGCTCCATTTATCAATGAATTAAATATTCCTGCCTTTATCGTACCTATGGTAAATCCGGATAACAACCAACACAGCCCAAATGAAAATCTAAAAATTGGTCAGATTGCCTATGGAATAGAGGCCTTTTACAGTATTCTCAGTACAAATATGGATTAGAGTTGTCCTGTTCAAATGCCAATTCACCTCATAGGGCTAAAGAAAAAAGGTAGTAATTATAACGCAGGGAGCTTGCCAAGATTTGCCCTTATCTAAACGAAGAAATACGGAAATAATGCCGACAGCATAAATACCAACTTCAAATACCCTTACGCATTTGTTTTATTGATGGTATGTAACTCTTTGCGCACCGATTTAAATATCGACAAAGCTTTATTTTAGAATTGGCTAATTTATCAAAACAGCTGAGCTGATAGGCTTCATTTTTTTAGGCAGAATTTCTACTGGCGTTAATATTCCCGTATAGCGACCTGGTAACAATCTTCTCGTATTGTTCTTTGTAATCCGAATTCTGACTTATTTGATAAAGGGCATACTGTTGAATAACCAATAAAGGCAATACGATACTTTCCCTGATTTTAATCGATTCTCTGGATACCGATTCATTCTCCATTAGCACCTTGGCCCCGCTCACTTCTAGTAGCATTTTTTTGGACAATAAAAATTCATCATACAAAATATTCCAAAAAGCACCG
>CAZWPZ010000293.1:0-1747 GCA_964636005.1 uncultured Eudoraea sp. | reverse complement strand
AACTTTACGATAATTGGCCTCCTCACAATCAAGAATATAACGAAATCTATGCAATGGGAGTTTAAAAAGAATAATGGAAACTTAGAAGGAGTTGGAAGAGTTAACACCTACGATTACGGTATTGCCATTAAGAAACAAAGAGAAGAGAATGAAGTTAGTGTTCGGATAAAGCTATTGGAATAAGGAAATCTCATTACCCCTCCCTTTCTTTAAATAATGAAGAATGTATTTTACCAACCAAGCTGTTTCCTAAGGGAAAGTAAAATGCAAAGAATAAAGCCATTCCTAAGGTAAAGTTTCGAATACCAAAAACCTGATCCAATAGATTGTTTGGAAAGGCGTAGGAAGTTTCAAAGAAGTATCCACCAAATTCCAATATACCCATAGCTATGAGTCCATAGGCATACTGCATATGAAAGGGCAGTTTTCGAAGAACAAGGGATATGGGAACCATATACAGAATATAACAGGTTATGACCTGCCACCAATAGGTAAACTTTGCTATTTCAACGGTTTCGCCAAACCAGTTCATCAACATACCCCAAATAAAATAAATAACACAATAGGTATACACTAAACTAGGTTTCGCTTTTAGTTGTTGCATTATCCACGCGATGGCCTCTTTCATAATTAGCTGTTCCTTTTAGCCTCAATAACTTCTATAACATCGTTTACGGATAGCATTTTTTCCATGTCCTCATTCTCCAAAACAATTTCATAAGCATCTTCCACGTCCAGCACAATATCTACAAGATTGGCCGAGTTAATATTTAACTCGTTTATAAAATGACTATCTGGATTCACGCGGTCTATGGTAATATCTTCAGGTAGATAAGGTTGTACAATTTTTTTTAATTGATTGATGTATTCCTGTTTTTTCATAAACTTTTAGTCGGGATAGGCTTTAAAAATAACACATGCATTTACATCTCCAAACCCAAAGCTCGCTTTTGCAATTATTTTCGGTGCAGTTTTTACTGTTTTTAAGGGAACCTTATCCTTGTCAATGCGTTTTAAAATTTCGTCGTGAAGATCTTCTGCATTGACATTACCAAAAATCTGTTTGGTTTGAAGCTGCAGACAGCTTGCAACACATTCAATGCTGCCTGCTGCAGCCAAACAATGGCCTATTGTACCTTTGATGGAGTTTATATAAGGAAAATCTGCACCCTCTCTCTTTAGCGCTATAGCCCAATTCTCTATTTCTTCTGGATCTTTAGAGGTAGCAGTCAGATGGCCATTAATTGCGTCTATGGCATCTGCTTCGATTTGTGAATTTACCAAAGCTTCTTCAATACACCGCTGCGCCCCGAGTGTATTGGATGCAGTCATACTCCCCCCATTTCGCTGTCCTCCGCTATTAACTGCACCACCTAGTACCTCAGCATATATATGCGCTCCCCTTTCCCTGGCACTTTCCCAACTCTCTAATACAAGAGCACCGGCACCACTTCCAGGGACAAAACCCGAAGCAGTAGCACTAAACGGTCTGCTTGCCTTTTCAGGCTGTTGGTTGTATTTGCGTGGTAATACCCGTAATGCGTCAAATCCTCCCCATATATAGGGCCCACTATCACTACAACTCCCAACCAGCATTCGTTTGGCTTTTCCCTGTATAATCCGATCATAGGCCATCAGCACAGCCTCCGTGCCTGTAGAACAAGCCGAAGAATTTGTGGTTACCTGATTCCCTAAACCCAATTTCCCTCCTAGAAAAGCACTTATTCCGCTAGCCATAGTCTGAAGA
>CAZWPZ010000292.1:0-2441 GCA_964636005.1 uncultured Eudoraea sp. | reverse complement strand
CCATGTTTCTTATGGCTTTAGATGCCGTTTCTGAAGAAAAACTTGAACCGGATTTTAATATTAAGGTGATAATGGATTTTGAGGAAGAACTGGGTTCCCCTCGACTACCTCAGGCAGTCCAAGAGAACAACGAATTACTAAAGGCAGATATGCTGATAATTTTTGATGGCCCAAGACATATCACCAACAAACCAACCCTAACTTTCGGTGCCAGGGGTATAGCCACTATAGCCCTGACAACCTATGGCCCTGTTAGCGATCAGCACAGCGGGCATTTTGGAAACTATGCTCCAAACCCTGCCTTAGATATGGCAAAAATATTAGCCTCAATGAAGGACGATGAAGGAAGAGTGATAATCCCAGGATTCTATGACGGTATAGAAATTGACTCGGAAACCAAAACGGTACTGCAATCCATTCCCGATGATGAAAATGCAATTAAAGAAAGGCTTCAACTGGGAAGAGTAGACAAGGTAGGAGAATCCTACCAAGAAGCAATTCAATACCCTTCTTTGAACATTAGAGGACTGAGTTCCGGCTGGGTGAAAGAGCAAGTGCGCACTATTGTACCCGCAACCGCAAGGGCAGAAATTGATGTCCGACTCGTTTTGGAAACAGATCCTGAGCGTTTAATTGGCTTGGTCAGAGATCATATCAAAAAACAAGGCTATTACATCATTGAAGACGAACCTACGAAAGAAGATCGAATGAAGAATCCAAGACTTGTTCAATTTACCTCTGAAATATCATACCAATCCTTTAGGACAGATTTTAATTCCGAAGTGGGTTTATGGCTCAATAGAGCCCTTAAACATGCATTTCAAGAAGATCCTATCAGGATTCGAATGTCTGGTGGATCCATTCCAATTTCTCCCTTCGTCAATACCCTGAATATTCCCGCAGTAACGGTACCCACAGTAAATCGGGACAACAACCAACACAGTCCAAACGAAAACCTGAGATTAGGAAACTACAGAGAAGGTATTAAAACCATGATTGCTATCTTGTGTGAGCCAATACATGAATAACTTTAAATCAAACAGAATACATCTGGTCTATCTAACCATTTATGCCCCTAATGCGATAGGCAATCATAAGGTTACTTCTTTATTCTTGTCTTTTTACACAATCGATTTTCCAAGTTAGAAGCTTAAACGTTTCATCCGGGTTCACCCATTCTCCGGTCCAATTAAATCCTTTCGGAGATATATTCTTAAAGGTAATTTTATAAAAACCTTCCATTCCATTTGGAGCTTTTTGTTCTTTTCTTAAGACGATAGAATCATTTGACCTTCTTCCTTCCCATGTACCTAAAGTCGGAGAAGGATTTACAGATGTATAATAATGTACATACCATTTCCCTTCTTCCGAATTATATTGTCTAATACTTCCTGAGTGACTTCCATCTTCTTTAAGTGTTAGATCTTGAACACCCATTCCGTTCATAATATACCGAAACTCCCAAATCATAGAAACTGGTTCTGTCATCTGACCATCTTTACCAGTACGGTAAGAAAGACAATCGCAAACTCCAATCATTTCCTGATAGTCTCTAATTTCTTCTGCCGCTTGTGGGTTAGGAAGTCCATAAGGATTGATCGTATCTGGTTCATAGGTGTATTGGCCTATGAGCCAAGAAGAATTTACCAGAAATACAACGAACACCCACAATTTTCCTTTACGATCTTTCATTTAACCGATAGTTTTCGCTCTGATAAAGTATTCATAACTGCTTTCAGAGATTTACAGAAATATAAACCCTTAATGGATTCGTATTCTTTGTTCTACAACGAGTTTTGCTCTACTCTATTCCCCATAAGGATATTCAGACATAAGGCATCCCGGTACAGAAGTATTCATACTTGGATTTGTTATATAATAATTTGCGATATGTAGTGGGTGATAGAGATGATCTTCTGGGTTATTGGTCATATCCCTAAAATACAAAAAAACTAATTATTCTTTGAAATAAATATTATATGGAGATCCTATCAGGATTCGAATGTCTGGAGGATCCATTCCAATTTCTCCCTTTGTCAATACACTGAATATCCCAGCGGTAACGGTACCCAAAGTAAACCGGGACAACAACCAACACAGTCCAAACGAAAACCTGAGATTAGGAAACTACCAAGAAGGCATTAAAACCATGATTGCTATCTTGTGTGAGTCAATACATGAATGACCCAAAACCAAACAGAATACATCTGGTCTACCTAGCTATTTATCCACCGATTATCGTAGACAACCTTTAAATTGTCTCTAAATCGATTCAATTAATCCTGGCTCTGTAAGTTCGTTTCTAATCTGGACATTACTAAAATGTGTGGAATGGTTATCGCGGCCAAAAGCGTTATTAGTATGTTACTTAAATAAGCCTCATTGCCGTTAAAAAGAAAATAGATTATAGCCAAAGAAATAATAGAGACTATCCAGTAGGG
>CAZWPZ010000291.1:0-19422 GCA_964636005.1 uncultured Eudoraea sp. | reverse complement strand
AATTTAATGCGCAAAATAAAAGGGCAAGCCTGGATAGACAATAAGAACAGAATGGCAATTGAAAATACGCATAGAAACCTTATTGATTTTCAGGATGGAGCCCTATTCTAATGAGATGATAATAACACCGCCAAGCAAATAGTTTTTTAATGACCCTAACAGAAGTAAAAAGTAAAAGCGATGCTTCCCGTTTTATTCAATTTCCAGTAAAACTTTATGCCGAGAGCAAAAATTATATCCGCCCTTTGAATAAAGAGATTTCGGATATTTTTAATCCAGAAAAAAATAGTTATTTCAAAAACGGGGAATGCATAAGATGGTTACTTCTTAAGGAAAATAAAGTTATTGGACGCATAGCTGCCTTTGTACTCTTAGCTGATGCTAAAGATTCTAATGAAGGGCCCTCGGGAGGAGTTGGTTTTTTTGAGTGTATTGATGACGAGAAAGCGGCAAAGATATTATTTGATGCTAGCAAAGACTGGCTGAAGGCTAGGGGAGCAGAATATATGGATGGTCCTATTAACTTTGGAGCCAGAGACAAGTGGTGGGGACTTCTTACCAAGGGATATGATTTAGAGCCAAATTACCAATGCAATTACAACTTTCCCTATTATCGACAACTATTTGAAAAATATGGTTTTCAGACCTATTTTGAATACTACACCTTTGTAAGACCAATTAAAGATGACGTAAGTCCAAGATTGGAGCGTAAAGCAGAATTGGTTATGAATAATCCAGATTACACTTTCGATCATTTTCGAAAAGAGCGTTTTTTGGAGCAAACGGATAGTATAGTAGAAATGTATAATAAGGCTTGGGTAAAGCATGAAGGAGTTACGGAGGTTACAAGAGAACAGGGTAGGGCCTTGATGCAAAAGTTAAAACCAATCCTAGATGAAAAAATTATTTGGCTCGCTTACTACAAAGGAGAGCCAGTGGCCTTCTATATCAATATTCCTGAGGTAAATCAGTGGTTTAAACATGTAAATGGGAAACTAGATGTAATTGGACTTCTAAAATTTACCTGGTACAGACTTTTAAAGAAGAATAAAAAAATGCTAGGTTTTATTTTTGGCGTTGTTCCGGAGCACCAGGGAAAAGGGCTAGATGGGGGCCTCATTCGTGCATTTCACGATATGGCGAAGCGTTTGTCTAACCGCTATGAGGTTATTGAGATAAATGGGATTGGAGATTTTAATCGAAAGATGATAATTGTTGTAAAACAAGTCGGTGGTGAAATATGCAAAATTCACACCACTTACCGCTATTTATTTGATAGAAATAAACCTTTCGAACGAATGAAGGCTATTAAGTGAATGTATTTGCTTAAGCGGTTTGCTGCTTTTTCTCTTTTGATTTTTTTGGGGGCATAGTTCCAAAAACCCTATCCCAAAGTGTGTTAGAGACACCGAATGCTTTGTCTGGATAACGGTAATGATGCAAACTATGATGTTGCCATAGGTTTTTAAATCTCTTCGGAGGTCGCATAATGTGGGTAGCCCTATGAACAAATGAATACATTAAATAACCGCTAAAAAAACCGGGAAAGAAGCCAAACGTTAAGTCAGGAGCGCCAAAAATCCAAAACACGCCATAGAAGAAAAGAAACAAAATACTCGCCATTATTAGTCCGGGAACTGGAGGCATAAGAAGTCTTTCTTCATCCCGTGGATAGTGATGGTGAGAACCGTGCATTATAAAATGGAAACGTTGGGACCATTTTGCCTCGGTCACCCAATGAAAGACGAACCTATGAAGCATATACTCCGCAAAAGTCCAAAAAAACATCCCTATGACAAAAAGGCCAGCTATCTCTAAAGCAGTAAGCCCAATTTTAAGATTCGCAAACGCAAGCATAGCAATAATGGTAATACCATAAACTATGATGTTTTGTGTTGGATTGGTTTTTGTAAGACTTTCTAAAAAGGGATTTTTAAAAATCTGTGCCTTACCGTGCTGAAATTCAGTAGTAACTTTGGGTTTCATTAATCGCTTATTTTCCAACGGCAAAGTTACAAAATAGAATTTTATAAATCACAATGGCACTTTTAATCTTAGCTGTGTAAATTCTCATTTTCAAGTACTCTATTTATGCTGTCATAAATCAGGTGATTTTCCCATCCTCTGTAGATTAAAAAATGGAACAGCTTTTTTTTTCTTTCTAAAATATTGGAGGTCTTTATTTCGTTATTCTTTTTGCAAGTAATGTGGTTTAGTTTCGAGAGATAATCTTCTTCCGAAATTTCCCTTAATGCCTCACGAATAATCCTGGAACCGATATTCCTTTTTTTTAATTCGGATGTAATTCGTACTCTTCCCCAGCTTTTCAAATTAAACTTACCTCTGGCATAGCTCTTGGCAAAGCGTTCTTCATTAAGAAAATTATGATTAATTAAATGAACGATTATTAAATCAGATGCTTCTGGAATCATCCCCATTTTTTTAAGCTTCTGCTGTACTTCTTGGTGGCATCGATCCTGATAGATACAGTATCTTTCAAGACTTCTCTTCGCTTCTTCGACGGTATAAGCTTTTGACGAATACTTCATTCTTGGATATGGGTGTTGCCTTTAGTTAAAAGCGATAACACAGAAAATACTATTATTCAGTTATTTTAACTTGTATAGAGGTATCTTGTGTTGTAAGTTTTATTTCCTCTTTGGTTGTTAACCATTTACCTTCTCCACCTTCTAGAGTGTAAAGTCTACCTTGAATTCTTGGCAATATTAGTTCTATGGTCCAGTCCCCGTTTTCCTGACTAATCTCAATGGACTTATTATCCTTTCCGTTAGAATGAAATATGGAAATACTATTGTCTGCTATAACAACATTTTCTAGTGAGGCATTATCCCATTCCTCAGGCATTTGAGGCTTGATTTGAATGCGTTTCTCAGATGCCTTTGGGGAAATCCCGAAAAATTGACGAACAATGGGAATAGCATAACTGTATATATTCCATGCCTGAACCATCATGCCATAGTCCGGGGAAACTTCATACATGCTTCCAGGTAAAGCATAACTAAAAGATCGAGTCATTCGTTTTAAATAATCCAAGGCATTGTCTGGTCTGCCGTATTGATTTTCCGCTATGGCAAGAACCCCTGTAGGTAAGGTCATTACAGCTCCGGTATATGAAAATGTTTTACTTCCCTCAAAGGTGCCATCATCCGAACCAGCAGATTCGTCCCGGTCGATACCAGTTACAAAAACGCCAAAAGGATTCACAAATTTTTTAGCCGTGTTTAATGCTTTATACGCCTTTTCTTCATCGGCCAGACCAACTTCCATTGGAGTGTTAACTACCCAATTATGATGCAGTACAAACGGCCTCATTTTTGTGCTCGGATCGCCTAAAATGGCTTGTTTTGTCTCTAACAATTCAGCAACTGCCCAGGGCTTATTGAGCGTATCGGCCCTAACTAGAGCATCTTCTACTAGATGTAATGCCTGTTCATCCGTTCCTAAAAAGTCTGCAAAAGATTTAAATTTTTCCGACCAATAGCTTTTATTAATTTTCTCCGCCAATTCTTGAGCAATTTCGTTGTATTCCAAGGCTAACGATGGTTCCATTAATTCCTCTGCTATAGCCGCAGCATCTTTAAATGCCATATAACTATAACTTGCAACGTCTATCATTTCCCCGTTCATACCGTGAATTTCCATCATTCCAAAGCCATCTGGAAAGAGGTTTTTATTTGCATCATTTTCTTCCAGTAACCACTTTAATCCTTCTTTTATCGTAGGAAAATATTTTTTTAAAAAATCTTTGTCACCTGTCCATAAATACGTGTTCCAAATAAGGGAAGCGAACTGTGGGGTTTCATTTATGTTTCCCGGATTAAAAACACTTCCGTTAGTGGACATTTCATGAATAATTCTCCCATTTTTATTGGTCTTCCTCGAGACACTATCCAAAAGATCAATAGTGCTTAATACAATATCGGTCTGGCCAATTGCTAAATATCCCTGTAGGGCATATTCACTGTCCACACCAAAAAACCACGGATAATCCGGAATACCAGCCGCGATACCCCTACCGAGTTCTGGAACGTCTCTTATGAGCCAATCACAGTTATACTTTAACCATTCGAATGTTTGCTGCATTTTTTTATCGGGGATAGTGAGTTTTGATTTTTCGGCTAAAGCAGTATACCGCTCTTTTTTCTTATTTAACAGCTGCTGGGCATTCTCTGTAAGGAAGCTATATGTTTGTAAGGCGTCATTCTTGGAAAGGTAAGAGCCCGCTATTGTAAAATTAATATGCTCTGTCGCCTGTGGATCTAAGTCTACTTTATAAATAAGTCGACCTGTTTTTCCATTACCTGAATAAGGAGTATTCTTTAATTCGTGTTGGCTAACTGGCATATTGGCACCGAATAAGGTATGCCAGGGGTTATTGGAATCCTTAAACTCCCAGAGCTCTAGCTTTTCATTAAAGCTTCCCTCGTCTGGATGGTCTTTCATTCCTGTTCTTTCGCCTAACCAAACCGGCATTAAATCTGTATGACCATCAAAAATAAATTCAAATTCCTGCCGTCTATCGGTATTATTTTGAAGCTTGAATTGTACGAGTATTCCCTGGGTACTATCAGGAACAAATTGAAATCTGTCTATGGTTATTTCTCCATTGTCGCCAATTGGGGCGTAACTATGTCTATTGGCATAGGGATAATTAATAAACTCTTTGGCAGAATCTAATGCAATAATGTTCTCTTCCCATTGAATGGCAACATCAAAACCATCCATTAATTTTATTGGATGATTCCAAATACCTCCCATTTCACCTTTTACATGCCATCCAAGCTCTGGAAAGCGTCCATTTTGATGCCCAACCATGTACAGTCTATCTCCCGCTGTAACAAAAGGGGAATTTAAATAAGATTGCTTCCCTGATATATTGGGAGAGTCTTTTACGAATTCTAACAAATCCGCAGTCTTATTTGGCGCATTACAGGAAACAGTAAGGCAAATTATTCCTAAGTATAGAAGTGAAAGTCGATACATATGGCATAAAGAATTTATAAACAATACTAAAGTAGGTAATTCTAAAGAAAGTATATAAGCGTATGGAAATCGAAATAATGAGAAGGAATGTAATTGGTATACTTAGATATGAAGCATAAAAAAAGCGGCTCCTATATAGAAGCCGCTTTTAGTTAGAGAGTATTGCCCTCTTTGTCTTTAAAACGATATTCAAGATACTGATACGCATCTCTCGGTTGAACCTTGATCCATTTTTTATGTTCCATAAACCACTTAGATCGTTGGGATGGAAATCCCTTTGTTAAATAAGCAGCAATAAATGGATGGGCATTTAAAACAATTCCTTTGTTTTTAGAAACACCTTTCAGGATTCTCTCCAAATCGACATTTATTTTTTCTAATAGGACGATTGGGGCTTCAACTTCTTTTTCGTTTCCACTTGGATTTAACTCGGTTGTTTTAATATTCATTTCCGGTCTAACCCGTTGTCTTGTTATTTGTATAAGTCCAAATTTACTAGGGGGTAAAATCTTGTGTTTTGCTCTATCGTCTTTCATTTCATCCCTTAGATGATCAAAAAGTTTTCTTCTGTGATCGGATTTTACCATATCGATAAAATCTACAACGATAATGCCGCCCATATCCCGCAACCGCAATTGCCGAGCTATTTCAGACGCTGCTAGTAAATTGACTTCCAGTGCGGTGTCTTCTTGATTTTTGGCTTTATTGGAACGGTTACCGCTATTTACATCGATGACGTGTAAAGCCTCGGTATGTTCAATTACGAGATAGGCTCCTTTGCTCATAGATGCCGTTCTCCCGAATGACGTCTTAATTTGCCTATCGATACCAAATTTCTCAAAAATTGGCACATTAGAATTATACAACTTAACAATGGATTCTTTTGATGGTGCAATCTCTTGCACATAATCTTTGATTTGTTCATAAAGCGTTTCGTCGTCTACATAGATTCCACCAAAGGAATCATTAAAGACATCTCTTAAAATAGAAGACGCTCTATTTAGCTCGACCAATACTTTGGAAGGAGCCTTTGCTTTATACAATTTCTTACACATTGCTGTCCATTTGTTCAGCAAGTTTTGAAGATCTTTGTCTAATTCCGCTACTTTTTTACCTTCTGCAACTGTTCTAATGATCACCCCAAACCCTTTGGGTTTAATGCTTTTTACTAACCTTTTCAGTCGGTCTTTTTCTTCATTACTCCCAATTTTCTGGGAAACAGACACTCTTTCTGAAAACGGTACCATTACCAAATAGCGACCGGCTAATGATAATTCGGAACTAATTCGGGGACCTTTAGTAGAAATGGGCTCTTTTACAATTTGCACTAAAAGAGATTGATTTGCTTTGACAACATTATTTATACTGCCATTTTTATCAATATCTTTTTCTGATGGAAAATTTTTAAGGGAGTAGTCTTTCAGTTTCCCAGTACTCACAAGTTTTATAAACTTCAAAAGGCTAGACAATTGGGGACCAAGGTCATGATAATGTAAAAAGGCATCTTTTTCGTACCCTACATTAACAAATGCAGCATTTAATCCAGTGACAGGTTTTCTAACTTTGGCGTATAAAATGTCGCCAACATTAAAATTGTTGTCTCCTTCTTCTTTGTGAAGTTCTATGAGTTTTCCATCATTTAATAAGGCAAAATCAACGGCATCAGAATTGGATCTTACGATTAATTCTTTATTCACCTGATTTGATTTAGATTCATCTATCACACTGAAGATGAATCGATTAAACAATAGTAATTACAGGTTGTATAAACCCGTTGAAATTCTCTGTATAGAATCTCTATGTCAATGAACGTTAAAATGAAAAAGTAGTTCTAGAACTACTTTTTCTTATGGCGGTTAGCTCTCCGTCTTTTTTTTCTTTTGTGGGTAGCTACCTTATGTCTTTTTCTTTTTTTACCACTCGGCATGAAATTCTACTTTATGTTGATAATATTATTTAACTTGAACGTTGCTCTTTACTCCCTCAACGAAAACCTTGGAAGGTTTAAATGCCGGAATGTTATGAGCAGGTATTTTTATAGTAGTATTTTTTGAGATATTTCTACCAGTTTTTTCTGCTCTTGTTTTAATTATAAAACTGCCGAACCCTCTAAGATAAACATTATCTCCATTCTCTAGTGAGGTTTTTACTTCTTCCATAAAAGTCTCAACAGTTGCTTGTACATCTCCTTTTTCTATTCCCAGTTTTTCTGAGATTTTTGAAACAATATCCGCTTTCGTCATTTTATTATTTTAAATTTCTGTAAGTTTTTCAAGCGTGCAAATATATAAATTAAATTCAATCTTTCCCTTTAATAAGCTAATTTTAAGTATATAAACTCTTACTTTTGGCACTTAGTATTTTTTAGATGTCATTTTCCAAAATAATTCTTCAATGGTATTCTGAAAACAAGAGGTTTCTTCCATGGCGGAATACTATAGATCCTTATCATATTTGGCTTTCTGAAATAATCTTGCAACAAACAAAAGTGGCGCAGGGGATTCCATATTATCACAAGTTTGTCACAAATTTTCCGACAGTATATCGTTTAGCAGAAGCTGAGGAGCAAGAAGTATTAAAACTTTGGCAGGGTCTTGGTTATTATTCACGAGCCAGGAATCTACATTGGACTGCAAGATATGTGGTGTCTAACTTAAATGGAAAATTCCCCGACACCTATGATGAACTTATTAAATTACGGGGTATAGGGGATTACACTGCCAGTGCCATAGCGTCCATTTGTTTCTCGAGATCCGAACCAGTAGTAGATGGGAACGTATATCGTGTTATTTCCCGTTATATAGGAACGGATATGCCTATCAATGCTTCATCGTCCTTAAAGTACTATAAAGATCTGGCACGAAAACTTATGAGTACAACGGATATACGAAATTACAATCAAGGCATTATGGAATTTGGAGCGCTAATGTGCACTCCAAAGAACCCCAAATGCGGCATATGCCCGCTGCAAAAAAAATGTTCAGCCTATCAGACAAATAAGATATCGGCTTATCCAGTTAAACTTAAAAAGAGCAAAGTTAAAACGCGTTATTTTAATTATTTTGTTGTTATCGATGGGAAGGGGAATACCATATTAAACCAGAGAAAGAATAAAGATATATGGCAACACTTATATGAATTTCCGCTTTTGGAATCGAAAAAAGAGCTTACAATAGAAGACATATCGTCTCAAGTATCTGATATTTTAAAAATTAATGAGCCTAAACTAGAATATGGTACGGATAATTCTTCCATTGTTCATAAATTATCGCATCAAAAAATATATACCAAATTTTGGGTTGTTAACGCAACGAAAACACTGGAAAACGGAATTTCCTTTGATAATATTGATAAATATCCAGTGCCTGTTTTAATCGGGGATTATCTAAAAACGTTTAAAAATTTGTACTTTTGATTTAAGCTAGAAGTTATGAGTGGTACATTGAATAAGGTTATGTTAATTGGGCATTTGGGAGATGAGGTGAAGCTTCATTATTTTGAAGGAGGAAATTGTGTTGGCAGATTCCCCTTGGCAACCAATGAAACCTATACAAACAGACAGACCGGGGAGAAGGTCACCAATACAGATTGGCACAATATAGTGGTGCGAAATAAGGCTGCTGAAATATGTGAAAAGTATCTGAGTAAAGGAGATAAAATTTATGTAGAGGGAAGACTTAAAACCAGACAATGGCAGGGAGAAGATGGAATAACAAAATATACCACCGAGATACAGGTGCAGGATTTTACATTCCTCACTACAAGAAATGAGTCTGGTATGCCTCGTAATCCCGACCCACAGAATACAAAATCCGGTACATCAGAAGGTCCGGCTAAGAAGCCTAATGCAGTAGTCGAGGATGCAGAACAGGACGATGATTTACCATTCTAATTCAATATAAGTAAACTTAGAACCTTGGACCCTGACCCCGCCTTAAGTTTCTTGGCTACAGATGCTGTCTTCTTAGGAAAGATTATCCTTTTAGTATTCCTCTTATTGGGATCTGCACTGATTTCAGGTGCTGAGGTGGCTTTTTTCGGACTTTCATCGACAGAACTTAATGAATTAGAAGATTCCAAAACCGCTAAGGGATCATTGGTAGTTGCGCTTTTAGAAAAGCCAAAAAAACTACTAGCCACCATATTAATTGCCAATAATGCAATTAATATTGGTATTGTATTACTTTTCAATTCTATTGGTGATGTAATTTTCAGCAGTCTTAACTATTTCATTTTTGGTTTTATTTCCGTTCGATTTTTATTGGAAGTCTTAGTGGCGACCTTTTTAATACTAATGTTTGGTGAAATTTTACCTAAAATATATGCCAATAGAAATAGGATGCAGTTCTCTCTCTTGATGGCTTATCCTTTAAAAGTATTGGACTTTATCTTTACACCACTAAGTGGGCCCATGCGAACTGCTACGGTTTTTTTGTACAACAAATTAGGCAAACAGAAATCGAGTTTAAGTGTAGACCATTTGTCTCAGGCCTTGGAACTAACTTCGGAAGGAGATACGACGAAGGAAGAGCAAAAAATCTTAAAAGGGATTGTTTCTTTTGGCAATACGGATACGAAACAAGTAATGCGTCCTAGGATTGATATTTTTGGTTTAAGTGAAAATATGAAGTTTGCGGAAGTGCTTTCTGAGATAAAGAAAAATGGCTATTCGAGGATTCCAGTATTTTCTGAGAACATGGACAATGTGCTTGGAGTCCTTTATGTTAAAGACCTTTTGCCTTATATAGAACGGAAGGTTTTTAATTGGCTCAGTCTTATTAGGGAACCTTATTTTGTTCCGGAGAATAAGAAGCTAGACGACTTGTTGTTAGAGTTTCAGGATAAAAAAAATCATTTGGCAATAGTTGTTGATGAATATGGCGGTACATCAGGCATTGTTACTTTGGAAGATGTAATCGAAGAAATTGTTGGAGATATAAGCGACGAGTTTGATGACGAAGATTTGATATTTTCTAAATTAGATGATTTTACATACGTGTTTGAAGGCAAGACTACCTTAAAAGAGTTTTACAGAGTATCTAAGATAGAAGATGAAGAAGATTTTGAAGAGCATAAAGGAGAATCCGAGACGATAGCAGGTTTTGTATTGGAAATTGCAGGAAGTTTTCCAAAACGGGGAGAAGTTGTTTCATTTAAAGGATATCAATTCCTTGTGGAAAGCTCTGATAAAAAAAGACTTAAACAAATAAAAGTTACATTGCCGAATGAAACCTCATAGTATATTTTTTTTCTTTGTATTAGTAGGTATTATGGTGTCCTGCAAAGAAAAACCATTGCCAAAACCAAAAGCAATGTTGCGATTGGAATATCCAGAGGTTGTTCTAAAGAAATTTAGTAGTAAGGAATACAATTTCCATTACAATGAATTGGCTAAAATTGAAGTTACAGCTAATGACGGAGTTGTCCTTGATTATCCCTTATTAAATGGTAGTATTTTTATCACCTACAAGGAGGTAAAAAATAACCTGGAACAGCTCTTAGGAGATGCGCAAAGACTGTCCTATGAGCATGTAGTAAAGGCAGACAATATTACAGAGCAACCTTTTGTAAATGGTGAACACAAGGTTTATGGCATGTATTATGAAGTAGAAGGAGATGCGGCCTCACAAGCGCAGTTTTATCTTACCGACAGTATTACGCACTTTGTTACTGGCTCTGTATATTTTAAGGTTAAACCCAATTACGACTCCATTCTGCCTGCAGCAGTATATTTACAAAAAGATATTCGAAGTATTATGGAGTCTTTGAGATGGGCAAACTAAGTAAAGGGGATCTTATTCAAAATACCTATGTATAAAAAAGAACTTCAAAGCTGTGCCTCAAGGATAAAGCCATATATTCATAGAACGCCTATTCTAAGTTCACGAATTCTCAACGAGATGGTAGGAGCGACTATTTATTTTAAATGTGAGAATTTTCAAAGAATGGGAGCCTATAAGATTAGAGGAGCCATGAATGCCATTTTGCTGCTGACAAAAGAGGAGCAAAAAAATGGTGTTGTTACACATTCTTCAGGAAATTTTGCACAAGCTCTTTCCTTAGCAGCTCAGAGTTTAGGTGTTCCAGCTTATATTGTGATGCCTAATAATGCACCAAAAGTTAAAAGGGCAGCGGTAGAATACTACGGAGGCAAGATTACCCTTTGCGAACCCACAATAGAATCCCGAGTCACAGAGGCAAATAAACTGGCACTAGAAAAAGGGGCAACATTTATTCATCCATCAAATGATTTAAATGTTATTATTGGTCAGGGTACTGCGGCCCTGGAATTGATAGAAGATCAGCCCAATCTAGATTTTATAGTGGCGCCTGTAGGTGGTGGCGGTCTCATCGCAGGAAGTGCTCTAGCTATTTCTAATTTTACACCTGGTTGTACCCTTATTGGTGGAGAGCCGTTTGCGGTAGATGATGCCTATAGGTCTCTGAAAAGCGGTAAGATTGAGTATAATACATCAACTGATACGATAGCAGATGGTTTAAAAACAATTCTTGGAGATAATACATTTCCTATTATTCAAAAATATGTTTCGAGAATAACCCGGGTGACGGAAGAGGAGATTATTGAAACTATGTATTTGATTTGGGAAAGGCTTAAAATTATAATTGAACCATCTAGCGCGGTTGCATTTGCAGCTATTCTCAAGGAGAAACAAACTTACAAAGGCAAAAAAGTAGGAGTACTGATTTCTGGAGGGAATGTAGATTTTTCGAATTTACCCAATCGTCCTAATTGAGTAATTTCTTTGCATTGTCAATACTTTTGATAATATCCTTTTTGACCTTTTTAATTTTCTTTTCTTCTTCCTTGAGCCATTTCATTTTTTCTGGATTCAGAGAGGCACCGTTGAGGATTTCATCAGAATTAAATCTATTTCCAAAACCAGTCATCCAATCCATCATTTCCTTGTGCGCATCTTGTAAGTCTTTCATTGCATCTTTATAGGCTTTACTATTTTCAGTAGAATCTGCCTTTGCTTTTAGAGTAGCCACTAATTTGGATATTTCAGACATTTTCGGCATTACTTCATCATGAATTGCCATTACTTCCTTCATTTGTAAACCCTGTTCTTTAGAATCATTTTTACAGCTAATCGTAAAAACCAATAGAAGGGACAGAACAATAGTTAGATATCGCATAGGTATAATTTTTGATAAAGCGTAAATTTACTCAATTTCATAAAAATTACCAGCTATTGAGAAGAAATACATACACGCTAAAAACGACACTAGTAGTGATTAGAGGTTGGTGGTGTGGTTCCATATTTTTACCATAAGAAATATCCTTATGAAATGGATAGACTTTGCTTTGAAATAGTAATTTACTGCTTTAAAATGCCATTTGTTTTAATAAAGTGTAACAAATGCATTCCAGGATTCTCTTTGTATAAAGCATTAATTCAAAATATTTTATAATGAAAACAAATAACAAAATCACATTGGTCCTAGCAGCATTTTTGATGGGGATCTCCCTGGCAATGGCTCAGTCTGCGACAATAGCAGTGAAATCTTTCAATAAAATTATTATCAGTCCACATATCGAAGCGACCTTGGTGGAAGGTGAGGAGGAAATTGTTGTAATTGAAAACTCGGATGTTCCCAGAGAAAAGATAAATGTGGAAGTAGTAAACAACACACTAAAAATCTATTTAGACGATGCAAAGACGTATACGAAGTCGAAAAAAGCTCGAAACTCTGAAAGTTCCTATAGGCAAGATATGTACTCAGGAACTATGGTCACAGCAAAAATAACCTATAAAACTTTAGAGAAATTATCGGTCAGAGGAGAGGAAACTATAAGTTGTATTAGTCCCATTGAGCAGCAAAAGTTTGAACTTACAGTATATGGCGAATCAAAAGTCTATTTTACTGAAATGAATTTACATAGTCTGGCTGTGAGCATATATGGCGAAAGTTATTTAGAAATAGATGGGGGAAGCGTAAGTGAGCAGAAATATAAAGCTTATGGCGAGAGTGAGGTAAACACGCTAAAAATGGAAAATTCTTTAACAAAGATAACAGCCTACGGCGAAAGCGAGTTTAGAGTTACTGTCTCGGATAAGTTAAAAGTTACTTCCTATGGTGAAGCTGATATTGAATTCCATGGAGATGCTGATGTTGATAAAGGAATTGTATTAGGAGAAGCTAGTATCCGTAAAATCGGTTAAGAAATACAAGGTATTATAATAAGACCCGCAACATGCGGGTCTTATTTTTTATTCAAATTCGGTATCCGAAATACCTTCATTTATTTTAATTTCCTTGACATTAAATTCGAATTTTTGTTGACCAGCATTTTGCAATAGTACAAAGGGGAAAAGAATCCCTGAGACTTCCTGATAATTTTTATAATCTACCGAAGATTCTATGGTTTGTCCTTGCGCTTGAACAACAGTTATGTCCTTAATTTTAAGTCCACTTTCTACATCGTAATAGGCAACTTTTTCATCGGACACCTTTAACTTGTATGCTTCTTTCCCATCTATTACCTCCAACCCTTCCAAACGGACAGAATTGGCATCATAGTTTAGTTCTGGGAAAATGGAAGCCTCCTCTTTGATCTTAGACAATTCTTTGGAACTCAATTCTTTTCGTTGTCCTTGCGCCATCACATAACCTTTGTTGCCATTAACAACCTGTTTTTGCATAGAATTACCCATTATTTTAATGTCTTGCATGAATTGGTCTTTATCCGTTTTTTTAACCTGTAATTCTAAAGCCATACCCTGGGTTTCCGCTTCAGCCATCAATTGATACGACTGTATTCCTTCTACTTTGTCTTTCCCTCCTACAGCCTTTAAATAATGGTCAACTACGGTTTGTACAGTTACACCTTCTGGTACTGTATTATCGTAATTTGGTTTAGGGGTCGGATTTCCAAATTTATCGTAGTAATTAATTGGCAATGCTTTATCGTTGAAGCGTAACTTTTCTAAGTTCTCCAATACCTCACTTCCCTTGCCGACTATAATAATTCTAGCATTATTAACTTTAAAGTACTTCCTTGCCGCATTTTCAACTTCATCAATCGTAATGGCGTCAATACGTTCTAAGTAGGTTTTGTAGAAGTCTTTGGGTAAATTCTCTGTCTTAATATTTAGGGCATAACGCGCAATGGTAGATGGTTTTTCCATCGCCATGACGAAGTTCCCCGTATACTCGGCTTTTACATTTTTCAATTCACTTTCTGTGACAGGAGCATCTACAATTTTCTGCATTTCGTATAAAAACGCTACGACCGCACTATCGGTTACAGCATTGCGAACACTTGCCGTGGCACTAAAGCGACCCGGGGCGTATTTATCGTCGCTAAGTTGGGAATAAGCAGCATAGGTATAGCCTTTGTCTTCTCTTAAATTAAGATGTAATCGTCCAGATCCACTTGCTCCCAAAATTCTATTGGCTAATTTGGCAGCAAGATAATCCGGGTCTTTCATTTCCAGATCGACGAGGTTTTGTACGTAAATCTCAGACTGTACGGCATTAGGAACATCTACAAAATCAATTTGTGTGTATTGAGCATTCAAAGGGCGACTATAACTTAAGGAGGGTGGGGAAGCCTTTACCCAAGGGTCAAAGTTTTTTGCAACCAGATCTTTAACCTCCTCTAAATTGGTGTCCCCAATGATTACGAGATATGCATTATGTGGAACAAATAACTCCAAATAATACTGTTCAATGTCTTTAAAGCTTACATTGTTTATGGTTTGCTCGGTAATATATTCGCCATAGGGATGCTCTTGTCCATATGCCAAAACATTCCTTACACGAGAAGCTATTGCGGATACGTCTTTTTCCTGTGATTTTAAGGAGGTTAATAGTTTGGCTTTTTCTTTTTCAAATTCTTCCTCGGTAAAGTTTGGATTTAGCGCTGCATCGGCCATTAATTCTAGAATTCGAGGAAAATATTTAGACAAAGTACTGGCATAAGCGCCTTGTAGACCAAAATTTATGCTTGCCCCCAGATAGTCTACCTCTTCATTAAAGGCATCCTTAGGAATTGATTCGGATCCATTGCCGAGAAGACTACCCGTCAAACTTGTAACTCCGGCTTTGTCTCCTTCAGCAATAGGAGGATTGTCAATGGCTAACTGAATGGATACCCTAGGGAGTTTATGATTTTCTACAAACATTACGTTTAGTCCATTATCAAGAACAAATTGTTGTGGCTCTTCTAAGTTAATAACCGGACTAGGACCAGGTTCTGGCATAATACTTCTGTCTACCTGTGCACTAACAGTATTCAGTATAAAAGTGGCTATAAATAGCGTATATAGTATTTTCATTATTCTAATTATCTAGTTTCTCTTTTGGCAAATATTCAAGGATTACTCTCTGATTTGTTTTCAAATGTTTTTCTGCAATGGATTTGATTTCTTCTCTTGAAATAGATCTGTAAATTTCAATTTCTTTGTTAATTAAAGAGGTGTCTCCATAAAGAAGATAGTTCCGAGCGAGGGAATTTGCAATTCCTTCAATACTGGAATTGGAGTTCACAAAGGCATTTTCAAATTTGTTTTGCAATTTTTGGTAGTCATTTTCGGAAATTAGTTCCGTTCTTACTTTCGCAATCTCTTCTTCCATTTCTGCAACCAATTTATCCACAGTAACGTCTCCTACTGGCATGGAATACACCAGATAGATACCGTAATCCTCCTGGCCTAGATTAATAGCTCCCACCTGTAATGCCTGCTTTTGATCATCTACCATCTTTTTATAAAGTTTTGAACTCTTTCCATCACTCAAGTAGGTAGATATCATGTCTAAAACATAGGCATCTCTTTCTCTAAACCCCGGAATTCTATAGGCAATTCCAGCCAGAGGGACTTGGATGTTTGCGTCGTATGCTTTGCTTACTTCCTCCGTTGTAATTGGACTTTCTTTAGGGTAATTCCGTACGATGTCTTCTCCTTGGGGAATGGGGCCAAAATAGTCCTTAACCATTTTTTTTGTCTTTGGTATATCAATATCACCAGCCACCACCAATACCGCATTGTTTGGCACATAATATTTTTCTTTGTAGGCCCTGACATCTTCTAAAGTAGCAGCATCCAAGTCTTCCATATACCCAATATTCGGATCTTTATAGGGATGTACTTTGAAAAGGCTTTTACCAAGGACCGGCAGTAGTTGTCCATATGGGGAGTTGTCGTATCGCAGTCTTTTTTCTTCTTTTACTACCTCTTGTTGCGTGTCAACACCAGATTGATTGATTATTGGGTGAAGCATCCTTTCAGACTCCATCCATAGACCTAGTTGAAGATTGTTAGATGGGAAAATTTCGTAATAGTAGGTTCTGTCCTGACTAGTATTTGCATTTACTTGTCCGCCGTGGGAAGATACTATTTCAAACCATTTTCCCTCCGGAATATTTTTTGTGCCTTCAAAAAGCAGGTGTTCAAAGAAATGTGCAAACCCTGTTCTACCTTCTGTTCTATCCTTTCCACCTGCGTGGTACATTACAGAGGTGATAACCACTGGAGCCGTGTTGTCTTGGTGAAGAATAACGTGTAAACCATTGTCTAAGTCGTATTCTTCGTAATCCACCTGTTGTGCATTAATTGCAAGTGACGCCAAGAAGATTAAAAAGACAGTGTACTTTCTTTTTTTCATATTTTGATTGATGTTAATAAATTATATTAAAGTTCAATTTATATTTTTTTTGAACTTTACCCTAAGATTTACCTTATTCTTTAACAAGACTTTATGCTATAATTGAGGAATTATGTTTAAATTATAGAATCTAAACTTTTTCTATTATGAAACGTCTCGCACTTCCCATTCGCTTTGGAATTGCCACCAGTGGATGTCTTATCGCCTACTTTTTAGTTTTATCTCTTTTTAATTTACATACCAATGTCTTCTTTAGTCTATTCAATGGAATCATAACTGGTTTTGGAATTTACGAAGCAATAAAGTATTTCAGGCTTCAAGAGAAGTATAATTTTAATTATGGTCTGGGTTTTACTTCGGGTTTAGTAACAGGGACAGTTGCCACTCTAATTTTTACATTCTTCTTTGCGCTGTACTCAACAGAACTTAACCCAGATTTCCTAAAGCAATTGTCTTTTAGGTGGTCTAATGGTTCAGAGAGTTTTAAAGGGATTGTCTTTGTTACCGTAGCAATTATGGGACTTGCAACAACCTTAGTACTTACTTTGGCATTCATGCAACTATTTAAAACTTCAAAACACACTAAGAATAAATAGTTTGCCTAAAAATTACTTGTGTTTTCGCAATTAAGCAGTATATTTGCACCCGCCTTTAGCGCCCTTAAGGGGTTATAGGCTCAAAAAACCTTTTAAAAGGAATACAAATTATTAATAGATACGCTATGTATGCAATTGTAGAAATAGCAGGGCAGCAGTTTAAAGTTGCGAAAGACCAAAAAGTTTACGTTCACCGTCTTCAAGAGGATGAAGGAAATAAAGTTTCTTTTCATAACGTTCTCTTGTTAGAAGACGGAGGTAATGTGACTATTGGCGCCCCGGCTATAGACGGAGCCGCTGTAGAGGCTAAAGTCGTTAAACATCTCAAAGGAGATAAGGTAATCGTCTTTAAGAAAAAAAGACGTAAAGGGTACAGAAAGAAAAATGGCCATAGACAATATTTAACCGAATTGGTTATTGAAGGTATTACGGCTAAAGGTGCAAAAAAGAAAGCCGATAAAGCGGTAAAGAAGGAAGCTGTAAAAGCTGAAGAAAACGCTGTTTCCATAGAAGCACCAAAGGCTGTGGTCGAAACAAAGAAAGATACTTCAAAGGAATCTGTTGATTTAAGTAAGAAGACAGTTGCCGAACTTAAGGAGCTTGCAAAGGCAAAAGGTATAGCTGGGATTTCTTCAATGAAAAAAGCAGAGCTTATTGAAGCACTGAACAAATAAATAAAAGAATAATAACAGTGGGTTTTATCCCCGTTAAATTATAATATCATGGCACATAAGAAAGGAGTAGGTAGTACTAAAAACGGTAGAGAATCAGAATCGAAACGCTTAGGGGTTAAGATTTTTGGAGGTCAGGCCGCAATTGCCGGAAATATCATTGTAAGACAACGTGGAACTAAACATAACGCTGGGGATAATGTATATGTTGGAAAGGATCATACATTGCATGCCAAAGTTGACGGTTTAGTTAAATTTCAAAAGAAAGCTGGTGGGAAATCTTATGTTTCCATTGAGCCTTTTGAGGCATAAAAAATTTAATTACACAATAAAAAAGCCCATTGATTTTCAATGGGCTTTTTTTATTTCTAAATCTGACAATTAATAGCGGTAATACTCTGGTTTAAAGGGCCCATTGACTTTTACACCGATATAAGAAGCCTGATCCTCTTTTAACTCAGTAAGTTCTGCACCTAATCTGGCTAAATGTAATTTGGCAACCTTTTCGTCTAAGTGTTTTGGTAACATATACACCTTGTTTTCATAGTTATCGCTATTCTTCCAGAGCTCTATTTGAGCAAGAGTTTGGTTTGTGAAGGAATTGCTCATCACAAAACTAGGATGACCCGTAGCACAACCCAAGTTTACTAATCTTCCTTCTGCTAAAACGATGATATCCTTATTGTCTATGGTGTATTTGTCCACCTGTGGTTTGATCTCATCTTTCGTTTGCCCATAGTTGTCATTTAACCATGCCATATCAATTTCATTATCGAAATGACCAATATTACAAACGATAGCTTTGTCTTTCATCGCCTTGAAATGTTCCGCTCTAATAATGTCTTTGTTTCCTGTTGCGGTAATAACAATGTCGGCATTCCCAATTTGTGATTCAAGTAATTTTACCTCATAACCGTCCATACAAGCTTGTAAAGCGCAAATGGGATCAATTTCGGTGATAGTTACAATAGCACCTGCACCCCTGAATGAAGCTGCAGTACCTTTTCCAACATCCCCATATCCGGCAACAAGAACTCTTTTACCAGCGAGCATGGTGTCTGTTGCTCTTCTTATGGCATCTACTGCACTTTCTTTACAGCCGTATTTGTTGTCAAACTTCGACTTGGTGACAGAATCATTTACGTTAATAGCAGGCATTGGCAGCGTACCATTTTTAAAGCGCTCATAAAGTCTGTGGACGCCGGTGGTAGTTTCTTCTGATAGTCCTTTAATATTAGATGTTAGTTCTGGATAACGATCCAAAACCATATTGGTAAGATCTCCGCCATCGTCTAATATCATATTTAAGGGTTTACGATCTTCACCAAAAAATAAAGTTTGTTCAATACACCAGTCAAACTCTTCCTCACTCATTCCCTTCCAAGCATAGACAGGAATACCGGCAGCAGCAATAGCAGCAGCAGCATGGTCTTGAGTTGAAAAAATATTACACGAACTCCATGTAACTTCTGCTCCCAGCTCAACCAGGGTTTCAATCAAAACCGCAGTTTGAATGGTCA
>CAZWPZ010000290.1:0-26091 GCA_964636005.1 uncultured Eudoraea sp. | reverse complement strand
GGTTGTAATGAGACATCCGAACCCTGGAGCAGGAATTTTCCTGGCCAAGCATGTTAAAGCAGCAATTGTGAATGCTGGGGACGGTGCTCATGAACATCCTACCCAGGCTTTGCTGGATTGTTATTCAATTAGGGAAAAGTTTGGAGAAGTAGGCGGTAAGAATGTAGTTATTGTAGGGGATATTCTCCATTCAAGAGTTGCTTTGTCCAATATTTTTGCACTAAAATTGCTAGGTGCCAACGTCAAAGTATGTGGACCACAAACCCTTCTGCCCAAATATATAGAATCACTTGGTATTGGTGTTGAAACTAATTTGAAAAGGGCATTAAAATGGTGCGATGTCGCAAATATGTTGCGAATTCAGAACGAAAGGCTGGATGTGAGTTATTTTCCAACCACGAGAGAGTATACGCAGCAATTCGGGGTTAATAAGGCTCTTTTAGACACCCTGGATAAAGAGATAGTAATTATGCATCCAGGACCGATTAATCGTGGTGTAGAAATTACCAGTGATGTTGCAGATTCTGAGCATTCCATAATACTGAATCAGGTTGAAAATGGGGTGGCCATTCGAATGGCCGTAATTTATTTACTGGCGTCTAAAATTAAATAATGGATATGATTTTTGATAAAGAGGGAACGGTTACCACGGTTTTTCAGGAGAACACCTCCTTGGGAGTCTTTGTTAAAAATTTAGAGGAAGCCTACGAGCGTATCAAGCTAGACCATTTAATCATCAATCTTTTTAGCTTTTCTAAACTAGATACATCCGATTTGTTAGAGTTTTTAGAACTTTCCCGAAAACACAATAGTTCAGGAAAGTCCTTCGTCTTGGTTTCCGATAAAGTTGAGTTTGATCAGGTTCCAGAGGAAATTACGTTAGCACCGACCCTACAAGAAGCGAGAGATATTATCGATCTGGAAGAAATAGAGCGCGACTTAGATCTTTTTTAATGGAAAACCCAGGCTTATATTAGCCGATTAAAACGCAATAAAAAAACACAGATCTACCTGAATAAAGAATGAAGTTAACTATTCTAGGCTGTTTTTCTGCAACTCCCAGGGCACTAAACAATCCAAGTGCACAAATATTGGAAATTCGCAACCACGTATTTTTAATTGACTGTGGCGAAGGGACTCAGGTACAGCTTCGGAAAAACAAAATAAAATTTTCTAGGATACAGCATATTTTCATTTCACATCTTCACGGGGATCACTTTTTTGGTTTACCTGGTTTAATTTCTACATTTCGATTACTGGGCAGAGAAAAGGAACTTCATGTTTATGGCCCTAAGGGAATAAAAAAAGCAATTACTTTATTGTTGAAATTAGGGGATGCCTGGACCAATTTTCCACTTTTCTTTCATGAGTTAACTTCCGATGAGCCATTAGAGATATTTAAAGATGAGACCGTAAGCGTATCCACTATACCTTTAGATCACAGGATATACACCAATGGATATTTATTTAGTGAGCTGCAGACGGATCGGAAACTTAATGTAGAAGCTGTGGCAAAATACCAACTGGATACTTCCTATTTCAATAATATTAAAAAGGGGAAGGATGTTGTACTCGATGACGGAAGCTTAATACCAAATGCGGAACTGAGTTTTGAACCTCCAAGACCCAAGCATTATGCTTATTGCAGCGATACTCTTTTCTTACCAGCCATAATTCCTTTGGTAAAAAATGTTGATGCCCTGTATCATGAAGCTACTTTTTTACAGACCGAAGAGGAACTGGCGACAAAAACGAAGCACTCAACAGCCAAACAGGCAGCAACCATTGCGAAAAATGCAGATGTTGGTTTATTAATTTTAGGTCATTACTCTACACGGTACAAGAACTATGCTCTATTTAAAGAAGAAGCTTCAGAACTATTTCAACCGGTGATTCTAGCCGAAGATGGCCTGGTTATAAATATCTAATTTTTATCTTCTTAATAGTACTTGGTATTCCTGAGATCTTATTAAAAAAGGGATAAGACAATATTTTGGCGGGAGAACTATATTTTACTATATTTTTTTAAACCTTTGTCTGGCCTTATGCCTCGGAGGAACTAAATTTGTCTAAACCGAAAAAGAAAGGCACGGTTAAATAATACTAGTATGCAGGAAGATCTTAGTCATAAAAGGAAAGTATATAGCAAGAGTGAGTTAATTGAAACAAATATATCGGATAATCCAATGGAAATGTTTCAAAAGTGGTATTATGAAGTAGAACAAACAGATGGTTTGGAAGAACCTAATGCGATGACCGTTGCGACCATCGGTTTAGATGGATACCCCAAAAGCAGGGTGGTTTTGTTAAAAAAGTATACCTATGAGGGCTTTATTTTTTACACGAATTATGAAAGTGAAAAAGGGAAAGCCATAATGAAAAATCCAAATGTGTGTTTGTCTTTTTTTTGGCACAACCTGGAGAGACAAATAATTATCAAAGGGAGTGCCGAAAAGATTGCTACAAACTTATCGGATGGCTATTTTGAATCTCGCCCTGAAGGCAGTAAATTAGGAGCAATAGTCTCCAAACAAAGTGAGGTAATTGCATCAAGAGAGGTATTGGAGGAGGGGCTGCTAGAGCTCGAAAAAAAGTATGCTAACAAAGAAATTGAACGTCCTGAAAACTGGGGAGGTTATCTGGTAAGACCGATATCTATAGAGTTTTGGCAAGGTAGAGCAAACCGGTTGCACGATAGAATAAGGTATAGTTTACAAGAAGACTACCATTGGAAAATAGAGCGATTGGCACCATAAAACTACCATATGAAAACAATAGTATTTGTAAGGCATGGCAAATCCTCATGGGATTATGAAGTAAGTGATAAGGACAGACCTTTACAAGAGAGAGGAATTCGCGATGCACTTTTGGTAAGTGAGACATACAAACGCACTGGTACGTCTATTGATAAAGTATATGCAAGTCCGGCTAATAGAGCTTTGCATACCTGTATGATTTTTACGCGTAACTGGGATTTTCCTTTGGAAAGAGTAATTCTTTCTGAGGCACTTTATGATTTTTCAGGAGATCGTGTTGCGTCGTTTGTATTAAACCTGGACGATTCTATAAACACGATTGCTCTATTTGGCCATAATTATGCGTTTACGGAACTCGTGAATAGCTGGGGTAGCAAGGTCATCGAGAATGTACCTACTTCTGGCTTAGTAGAATTAACCTTCGATATTAGTAGATGGAGTCAATTGGAAATGGGGCGTACTACAAAAATTCTTTTTCCAAAACAATTGAGAAAATGATAAAAACAAATCGATATATAAACCGAGAAATCAGCTGGTTGCGTTTCAATGAGCGTGTATTACAAGAAAGCGCCGATAAAAATGTCCCATTAATAGAACGCCTGCGGTTTTTAGGTATTTTTTCTAATAATCTGGATGAGTTTTTCAAAGTACGCTATGCAACCGTAAAGCGTATCGTTCTGGCTGGTAAGAAAGGGAAAAGTGTTTTAGGAGGGGAAAAGGCGAAAGATTTATTAGCAGAAATAACCCAAATAGTTATAGAACAGCAAAGAAAAAGCCTGGAGATTCATGCAGATATAGAAAATGAGTTAGAACAAGAAGGGATTTTCCTAATAAATGAAACGGAGGTTACAGAAGAACAAGGAGAGTTTTTAAACAACTATTTTCTTAGAAAAGTAAGTCCACAACTTATGACCATTATCCTCAACGATTTAAATGAATTTCCATTGTTGAAGGATACTGAAGCATATTTAGCGGTTAAATTACTGCTTGATAATTCGGAGGAGTCTTCCACGAATACCAGTAACTTAGATAAATCCAATAAAAGATATGCTCTAATAGAAATTCCAAAAAGCATAGGTCGTTTTGTAGTGCTGCCACCTGAGGAAGATAAGAACTATATAATTATCCTGGATGATTTAATACGGTATTGCCTGAATAAGATCTTTACTATGTTCGAATACAAGTCTATTTCGGCTCATATGATAAAGATTACGAGGGATGCAGAGCTAGATATTGACAATGATCTGAGTAAGACCTTTATAGAAAAAATATCCTCTAGTGTAGAAGGACGCAAGATAAGTGATCCCGTCCGTTTTGTTTATGATAAAAGTATAGGGAAGGATACCTTAAAATTCTTGAAAAATAAGATGGGAATCGAAGATACGGATTCCGTAATACCTGGGGGGAGGTACCACAATAGACGAGATTATATGGGGTTTCCGAGCCTCGGCCGAACGGATTTGATGTACGATAAAATTACACCTTTACCTATTAGAAACCTCAGTCTTGAAGGAAGTATCCTGGAAAGTATTGCCCAAAAAGACTACCTGCTTTATGCTCCTTATCATACCTACTCCTACGTAATAAAATTTTTAAGAGAGGCTGCCATAGATCCACAGGTACGGTCGATAAAAATAACGGTGTACCGATTGGCCAAAGACTCCCAGGTCGCCGCTTCTTTGGTGAATGCCGTAAAAAACGGGAAACAAGTAATAGTGCAAATTGAATTACGAGCCAGATTTGATGAAACGGCTAACATAACGTATGCAGAAGAATTGCAAGCGGAGGGTGTAACATTAATCTTTGGCGTTCCCGGATTAAAGGTGCACAGTAAAATATGCGTTATTGAGCGTGAGGAGGGAGAAGATATAAAGCGATATGGATTTATAAGTACAGGAAATTTTAATGAGTCTACTGCAAAGATTTATACGGACTATACCTTGTTTACAGCGAATGAAGCCATATTGAAGGAATTAAAAATTGTCTTCGATTTTTTCACCACTACGTATAAGATTTATAAGTACAAGCATTTGGTAGTATCCCCGCATTATACGAAAAGTCTATTCTTAAAACTGATTGATAAAGAAATTAAATTCGCCAAGGAGGGTAAGAATGCATTTATTAAGATCAAAATGAATAGCTTCACCTCCTACAAAATGGTGGATAAGCTCTATGAAGCAAGTGAAGCTGGGGTAAAAATCCAACTTATTGTCAGGGGTATTTGTTGCCTTATTCCCGGTATGGAGGGAATTAGTGAAAATATTGAGGCCATTAGCGTCGTAGACAAGTTTTTGGAGCACCCACGTGTTTTTATTTTTGGTAATAACGGGGACCCTAAGATTTATATTTCTTCCGCCGATTGGATGACCAGAAATTTAGATAATAGGGTAGAGGTTGGGTGTCCTATTTATGATGAGGATATAAAAAAAGAGCTTCTGGATACTTTTGAAATTTCCTGGAGCGATAATGTAAAGGCAAGAGTGTTTAACGAGCTACAGGATAACCAATATCGCAAAAACAATTTGCCAGAAGTGAGATCTCAGTTTAAGATGTACGATTACTACCTGGAGCAGCTTAAGGGTAGCTAAATGAAGTTTAGACCGAAAAACTTATCCGTGTACGGCTTCTTTTTTTCCAAGGTCTTTCATTATTTCTGCCTCAAAAGCCAAGAGGGCCTCCCATTTTTTATCTACTTGTTCACGATTGCCATATTTTCTTGCAAAAGCCAGAAACATGGTATAATGACTGGCTTCACTTACCATTAGCCGATGATAAAACGCTGCTAATTCTTCGTCTTCCAATTCTTCGGACAATAGTCTAAATCTTTCACAACTTCTTGCTTCTATTAAGGCCGCGTAGAGTAGTCGGTGTATCAATTGCGTTGTTCGGCTTCCGCCCTTCGGGAAAAACTTGAGCAGGGCAATAGCATATTCATCTTTGCGATGTCTGCCAAGAGCCTTACCTCTCGCTAAAATTAGGTCGTGTACCATTTTAAAATGACCCATTTCTTCTCTTGATAAGGCAATCATCTCTTTAACAAGATCGGTATACTCAGGAAAGCTAACAATCAAAGATATGGCAGTACTTGCAGCTTTTTGTTCACAATAGGCGTGATCCGTTAATATTTCATCAATATTTTTTTCAACAATATTTACCCATCTTGGGTCCGTAGGGAGTTTAAGTCCTAACATATTTTTTTATTTACAAAGGTAAAAATAAGCTGTTAAACCGAAATGTTACCCATACGACTATATGAAAGCAATTCTTGGAGATTTTCCATGTTATCTTAATATATTTGTACAAAGTAAATTGTTGTATAAAAGTTACGACAATCCGCAAGAATTATTTATGCAGCATCCAAATACATCCGAAGAACTCGGAAACATTCTCCAAGAGAATTTATCGGTAGAAACCCATAAATGGTATAGTGAGAAGATTTCCGAAATCATTGATAAAAGATCTGCTAAGGATCTCTATCTTTTTTATAGTGTCTTGGGGCGCCGAATAGACAAGGACGCGAACGTTTTAAATGGCGTATCGGAACAATTAGAAGAAAAGGCTATACATCTTGATTCAATTAACATTTTAGAACTCAGTAGAGTCGTTGTACTTATTCAAATATTAGAGGCAGACGAAGTGTTTTTTTCGACGAAGGTTTCTAAGTTAATAGAGGTTGCAGATACTAATGAGTTAATCGCCTTTCTCAAATATCTTGTCTATCTTCCCAATGCCACCAAGTATAAGAAGGTGGGTGTTGAAGCCTTGAGGACCAATATAGAAACTGTATTTCGTGCCATAGCCCTAAACAATCCCTATCCTTCCCTATATTTTAATGATCAGGAATGGAACCAAATGTATTTAAAGGCGGCATTTATGCAGTTAGATTTATCGAAGATTTTAGATATTGAAAAGCGGGCAAATAGAGATTTAGCGAGAATTGTATCAGACTATGCCCATGAGCGTTGGGCTGCGTCCAGGGCTATAGATCCCTATTTTTGGAGACCGGTGAGCAAATTCATTAAGGAGGATGCCATTTTGAACGATATGGAACATCTTTTGGAAAGTACAAACAAAGCAGAAAATTATGCTGCGGCGCTCTGTTGTTTAGAATCAGAATACGAAAAGGCCTCCCTATTACTGAGTAACTATCCGAAAATCGCCGCAGAGATTAAGAACAAATCTATCAATTGGAATAATTTAAAGACCGAAATATGAATGAAAAGATGATGATAATAGATCCCCATGTGCACATGTCAGCCAGAACTACGGATGATTATGAGGCAATGGCTGCAGCAGGTGTAGTCGCTGTTATAGAACCATCCTTTTGGCTTGGACAGCCAAGGACGCAGGTTGGTTCGTTTCAGGACTATTTTAGTAGTTTGGTGGGATGGGAACCATTTCGTGCAAGTCAGTTTGGAATTAAACACTATTGTACCATTGGTCTTAATTCTAAGGAAGCAAATAATGAGGCTCTTGCAGAACAGGTAATGGAGCTTTTACCCCTTTACCTTCATAAGGAAAATGTAGTTGCAATTGGTGAAATCGGTTATGACGATCAGACCCCGGCTGAGGACAAATATTTTAGAGCACAACTGGAGATGGCAAAAGAACTGAATATGACGGTTCAGGTACATACGCCGCATCGCGATAAGAAAGCAGGAACCATACGCAGTATGGAAGTTTGTATGGAACACCAATTAGACCCAGGAAATGTCATAATTGATCACAACAATGAAGAAACGGTAAAGGAAGTCCTAGATAGAGGATTTATTGCCGCTTTTACCATTTATCCTAAGACTAAGATGGGTAATGAACGCATGGTAGAAGTTGTAAGAAAATATGGCAGCGACAATATTATAGTAGATAGTTCTGCAGATTGGGGCGTAAGTGATCCTCTGGCGGTTCCTAAAACTGCCGGACTTATGCTTAAACGGGGAATACCTAAAGAAGATGTTGTAAAAACATGTTACCAGAACGCACTAGATGCATTCAGTAAAAATGGGAACATGAAGGAGTCGCATTGGTTAGAAGCAAAAGGTATAAATCAGTCCCAACTTTATAACGACAATAGTGTTTTACGGGGGCAAGAACCAAGAATAGATTCTGACGAAATACGGTAGATGAAGCATACGCTATTTGGGATAGTACAACTGTGCCGTCCTGCTAACCTTCCGACGGCTATGGCAGATATTTTTGCCGGAGCAGCAATTGCAGGAGTAGGTTTACAGCAATTATGGGAAGGAAGCGGTTTTAGTCCTTTGGCTTCTAATTTATTTTTACTCCTGTCGTCTTCGGTATTGCTATACGCCGGTGGCGTTGTTCTCAACGATGTATTTGATTTTAAAATTGATGTGATTGAAAGGCCGGAGAGGCCCATTCCCAATGGAACGGTTAGTCTTAAGCTTGCTTCATTTATTGGAGCAGTTTTGCTACTTTTCGGGGTGGTTTTTGCATTCTTAGTAACCACTACTGCTGGTTTTATTGCCCTTTTCTTAGCCCTATGTATACTATTTTATGATGTGTTCGCCAAGAAATACAACTTTTTAGGCCCATTGAGTATGGGTACATGCCGAGCATTAAATTTATTCCTAGGAATGGCAATATTTGGCAGTGTAAATACATGGTGGTTAGGGATAATTCCTCTGCTCTACATCTTCGCAATTACCTTAATTAGTAGGGGCGAAGTGCATGGGAATAATAAAAAAAATATTATTAAGGCTGGGATAATATACGTTGTAGTACTTTTTCTCGTTTTCATATCAATCACTCTATATGACTTTGGATTAGATGGTGTTTTTAACACCGGGATGGATCCTGGTAGCAGTGTTAATAACTGGAGTGCGTTTTTATGTCTTGGACTTTTTATTTATCTCATTATGAGTTCCTTAGTGAAGGCATATCGAAATAACAATCCAGGAAACATTAAAAAGGCCGTAATTACTGGGGTATTATCTATAATTATTCTAGATGCTACCTTTGTAATGGCTTTTGATACTTGGATGTTTGGCCTAATTGTATTACTATTGCTGCCATTCTCTAAATGGCTAGCCAAAATTTTTGCAGTTACTTAAATGGAAAATATGTTTTTAAAACCTATTGAGCAGTCATTTAATGTTAGTTATTCCTATAGCTTGCATTTTACCAAAGGGATTTTCGACACAGAGAATTCCCTATTAAAAGACGTGGTCTGTTCTAATACTAATTCCAAGGGTATAAAAATTCTATTTGTCGTAGATACCGGACTTCTGGAAGCTAACCCAACTTTGTTGGAAGATATTAAGGCGTATGGCAAATACTACCATAGGGAGCTGTCTATAAAAGAAATCATTGTGAGCCCGGGAGGCGAATCGGCGAAAAATAACGCGGATAACGTAGATAAAATTTTACAAGGGATTAATGAAAATGCGATTTGCAGACATTCCTATGTTATAATTATTGGTGGAGGTGCTGTGATAGATATGGCTGGTTATGCTTCGACTATTGCGCATAGAGGGGTTCGTCATATCAGAATACCTACAACTGTACTGTCGCAAAATGATGCTGCCGTTGGGGTAAAAAACGGGATAAATGCATTTAATAAAAAGAATTTTGTAGGCACCTTCGCTGTACCTCATGCGATAATCAATGATATTGACTTCTTAACAACCTTAGAACAACGGGATTGGATAGCGGGAATCTCAGAAGCTTTAAAGGTGGCTCTAATTAAAGATGCTAATTTTTATAAAGAGATTAAGGAGCGAGCAGAAAAGCTAAAGAATAGAGATAAAGATGCCATGCTATATACCATATATCGCTGTGCCGAAATGCATATGGAACATATAGCAAAAGGTGGTGACCCTTTTGAATCTGGCTCGTCCAGACCGCTCGACTTTGGCCATTGGGCAGCACATAAGTTAGAAGATATTACAAACTACGAGTTACGGCATGGGGAAGCAGTTGCAAAAGGAATAGCATTAGATTTAACCTATGCCTACCTAATGTCTTTTATATCCAAGGAAGTTTGGACTGATGTTTTAGGGGTAATGCAAAATATTGGTTTTGATTTAAGCCTTCCAGTTTCGTCCCAGAAGGAGAGAGCAGAGCTCCTAAAGGGGATAGAAGAATTTCGGGAGCATTTAGGAGGAGAACTTACTATTACTCTGATAGATCGTATTGGGAGTAAAGTAGACGTTCATTCTATAGATTTACTTCAAATGGAAAAAGCCATAACACTTTTAAACAAAAAAGTAAAAATTAAGGTAGTTTAGTGGTATGAAACTAGACAATGATTACCACCTATCTTATTGTACAAATATACATCCTGGACAGGATTGGCATAGCACTTTTGAAAGCTTAAAAAACTATCTTCCAAAAATAAAGGCACAAGTCTCTAATGAAAGGCCTTTTGGAGTTGGCCTTCGCTTGTCTCATAAGGCCAGTTTAGAACTTGGGAATGGCAATGAACTCCATGAGTTTAAAAAATGGCTAGACGAGAATAATCTCTACGTATTTACCATGAATGGGTTCCCTTATGGAAATTTTCATAAGGAAAGAGTAAAGGACAAAGTACATCACCCTGATTGGACAACAGAGGATCGTGTGGCTTATACGATCCGCTTATTTGATCAACTGACCTTTCTCTTACCCGATAGTACTTCTGGCGGGATATCCACCTCACCAATAAGCTATAAGCATTGGTTTACATCCGATAGTGAGCAAGATATAGCATTAAAGAAAGGTGCAGCGAATATCGCGAAAGTTGTTTCGCATCTCTGTCAAATTGAGGAGAAGACCGGTAAGTATTTACATCTGGATGTCGAACCAGAGCCAGATGGTTTTCTGGAAAACACAGAGGATGTATTACAGTTTTATCAAGACTATTTGTTGCCAATTGGCTCCGATATTTTAATAGAAGAATACCAGATTAGTGAGGAACGAGCTCTTGAGATACTATTGAGATATTGCACCCTCTGTTATGATATTTGCCATTTTTCACTGGCATTTGAAGAGCCTTCCGAAACCTTCCGAAACCTGAAAGATGCAGGAATAAAAATTGGTAAAATTCAGGTTAGCGCTGCTTTAAAAGTGCTTTTTGATGCAGAGGATACGCAACCTATTTGGGAAGCACTATCCAAGTTTAATGAACCCGTATACTTGCATCAGGTTACCAGGAAGACCGATACAGGAGTCATTACTTATAATGATCTTCCATCTGTTTTAGATAAGAAGATCCCTACGAAAGAATTGAGGGCGCATTTTCATGTGCCTATTTTTTTAGAATCTTTTGATCGTCTTTACTCCACCCAGGATCATATTTTAAAGGTAATTTCCATTTTGAAAGAGAACAGGAGTATTACAGAACATTTAGAAGTCGAGACCTATACCTGGGACGTACTTCCACAAGCCTTAAAAAAGGATTTGGCAGAATCCATTACGAGAGAGCTGCTGTGGTTTAAAGATAAATTTTGAGTATGCAAAAAACAGTTGTTATAAATATTGTTGGTCTTACAAAAAGATTGATAGGAGCGCATACTCCTTTTATTAAATCCTTTTTAGAGGAAGGGGCTTATTCTCTGATTGAACCTATGTTGCCAGGAGTAACTTGTTCTGCACAGTCTACTTATGTAACTGGGAAGTGGCCATCCGAGCACGGCATCGTAGGGAATGGGTGGTATTTTAAAGAAGACTGTGAAGTAAAGTTTTGGAGGCAGTCGAACAAATTAGTTCAGGCAGAAAAAATATGGGATACTTTGAAAAAAAAAGACCCTGCCTTTCGTTGTGCTAATATGTTTTGGTGGTACAATATGTATTCGAATGTAGACTACAGTGTTACGCCCAGACCAAATTACCTCGCAGATGGGCGAAAGATTCCTGATATTTACTCCTTCCCGGCAGATCTTAGAGATGATTTGCAACGAGAATTGGGAACCTTTCCTCTGTTTCATTTTTGGGGTCCTAAAACCTCCATTAAATCTAGTAAGTGGATAGCGGATGCCAGTGTACTAACTGATAAAAGAAAGAATCCGGATCTTACCTTTATTTACTTACCGCATTTAGACTATAACCTTCAAAGGCATGGATTAGATTTTTCTAAAATAGGAAAGGATTTGAATGAAATTGATGAAGTTGTCAAGGATTTGGTACGTTATTACAAGAGTACGAGCGCACAAGTTATACTGTTATCTGAATATGGTATTACAGACGTTTCTCATCCAATTCACTTAAATAGAGTTTTAAGAAAAGAAGGTTTGCTGAGTATTAGAGTCGAAAGGGGATTAGAACTATTAGATGCAGGTGCAAGTGAAGCCTTTGCCGTTGCAGACCATCAAATTGCCCATATCTATCTAAAGGATAAAAGTCGATTAAAAGAGGTAAAGACTCTTGTTGAAAAGGTTCCCGGAGTGGAAAAAGTCCTGATAGATCAGGACCTAAGGGATAACCATCTCGAACACGACCGTTGTGGAGATCTTGTAGCAATTGCGGATAACGAATCTTGGTTTACCTACTATTTTTGGCTCGATGATGCTTTTGCACCGGACTATGCAAGAATGGTAGATATTCATAAGAAACCTGGTTATGACCCGGTGGAGATGCTCACCGATCCGAAGGACTTCTTTATAATTCCTAAGGTAATTGCTAAACTAATAAAGAAGCGAATTGGCTTTAGAACCGTCATGGATATAATTCCTTTGGATGCCAGCTTAATCAAAGGTTCCCATGGAAGGATACCAGAAGATCAAGAGGATTTTCCTATTTTTATTTCGAGCAAAAAGGCGGCATTAGACCAAGAGAGTATCATGGCCACGGAGGTACATGATTTGATTATAGACCATCTTAAATTGAAAAGATAATGAAGTCCTTTATTAGAATTCTTCCTCTACTGTTTACCGTATTGTTTGTCTGGGGTGCCTATGTGCAATATAATGACCCAGATGCCTTGTCCTGGATAGCAATATACGTTGTTGCAGCTCTGGCCTCTCTATTGTTTTATCTGAATAAACTTCCCTTTCTTGTGGCTCTGGTCTTAGGTATTGTTTATTTGATTTTGGCCATATCCTCTTGGCCAGATCAATTTGAAGGGGTTACTATAGGGCAGGGAGACATTGTCAATATAGAACGCGGGCGTGAGGCGCTCGGAGTTTTAATTTTATCCGTGGTTCTTTTTGCCTATGCCATAGAACTCAAAAGGAGCAAGGCCTAAATATCCAGATCAAACTTTTTTCGTAACACATCGATTACCGGATTGATTTCCCGGAGCTTTTCATATTTTTCCTGAGGGGTATATGCATATTTTTTATGCAGTACTTCATTAACCTCGATCTGCAATTCGAGGTTATAATTGTTGAGGTTCTTTCGAAGAAAGGTCAGTAAAGGGTATTGTTCTCTTTCAATTTCCGTCTTCATGGTTCCATTAGGCATTTCCAGCCATATGGTTGTGTCATTGACTAGTTTAGGTTCACCAGAACTTAAATTAGAAGCCATAATCTTCTTCCCTTCCTTATTTAATTGTTGTATATAGTCTTTCCAGTGTTTTAGAAAAACAGAATATTCAAAGGGGTCCGTGGGTAAATTATCCTCATCAACAACAACTTCAATTTTTTTTAATTGGTGTTCTTTTTTAGCCTTAAGGCTAGATAAAGAGAGTCCCGAAACCTTTTTTGTTTTCGGTTTAATATTGATTTTAGGCTTTACCGCAGTGAGAAGGTCAATATCCGTTTGTTCCAGGGACTCTTTGGCGTTTTGAGGTGAAATTAAGGCATTCTTCTCTAAGGTGTCAGATTCTTGATCGTCAACGTCGGTATCGGGAATTTTATTTTCATCAATGGAAGCAGCGATGGGACTTGATTCTATTTTCGCCTTGTTATTTTTAGATGTCTTAGCCCCATTATTTTTAAAATAGGATACCGGGACCAAAGCAATTTCTTCTAACTCGAAAAGCTGGTTTTCAGGCTTTTTTTTTTCTAGATTAAAGTTTAAAGAAGCGATTTTCATCAAAGTCAATTCGACCAATAATCTTTGGTTCTTACTCGCTTTGTAATTCAGATCACAGGTATTTGCCAAATCAATTCCTTTTAACAAGAAAGCCTTGGATGTCTTTTGTGCCTGTGAGTGATATCTTTTTTGCGTTTCTTCGCCTACCTCTAGAAGTTTTACAGTATCCGCGTGTTTGCAGAGCATCAAATCCCTAAAATGAGAGGCTAAGCCATTAATAAAGTAGTGTCCCTCAAAGCCTTTTGAAACAATATCATTAAAAAATATAAGGGCATTGGGGATATCGTTTTCCAAAAGTATATCCGTAATGTCAAAGTATGTTTCATAGTCTAAGACATTGAGATTTTCTGTTACTACAGCACGGGTTACATTTTTTCCGGCAAAACTGACTATCCTGTCGAATATAGACAAGGCATCTCTCATTGCTCCGTCTGCTTTTTGCGCAATTATTAATAGGGCATCTTCTTCTGCCTCTATGCCTTGTTGTTCTGCGATGTACTTTAGGTATTCCGCCGCGTCCCTTACCGTAATACGTTTAAAATCAAAAATTTGACAACGAGAAAGTATGGTCGGAATTATCTTGTGTTTTTCTGTAGTCGCAAGGATAAAAATAGCGTGTTTCGGAGGCTCTTCCAACGTTTTTAAAAAAGCATTAAAGGCAGATTGGGAAAGCATATGCACCTCATCTATAATATAGACCTTGTACTTCCCTACCTGTGGAGGTATTCGCACCTGCTCAATTAAGTTTCGAATATCATCTACAGAATTATTAGAGGCAGCATCTAATTCAAAAATATTAAATGCAAAATCCTCTTCACTATGTTGTTCTTTCTCCTGGTTTATTTGTTTGGCAAGTATTCTTGCACAAGTGGTTTTTCCTACACCTCTTGGGCCACAGAAAAGTAAAGCCTGAGCCAAATGATTTTGTTCAATGGCATTGAGCAAGGTATTCGTAATCGATTGCTGACCAATAACATCCTTAAATGTCTTTGGTCTGTATTTCCTTGCTGATACGATAAAAGGTTCCAAATATTGTTGATTTATCTATGTTTCACCATGGAGATCAAATGCCTCTCTTACAAATATAGAAATAGCCTCCAATTAATAGGTTTCTTTTGTCTTTTTATCAATACATTTTATCAACAATTGGCAGCTGAAAAATGGACTATTAAGAGATAATTATTAGACTTTGTTTTTAGACCACTTTAAACTTAATTGTACCTTTGTCCTTGCAGGTAACCTTATCGCACTTATACAAGTATGAGTGAGGAAAGTCCGGACACCATAGCGCAGCATAGCGGGTAACACCCGTCTCCCATTAGTTTAATGTGGGAAGGACAAGTGCAACAGAAAGTATGTACAGATAATGCTGTAGTGAAATCAGGTAAACTCTATGTGGTGCAACGCCATGTAAATCAGTGTTCGAGGGTTGCGCGCCCAAACTGAAGGGTAGGCGGATAGAGCTTTAGAGTAATCTTAAGCCCAGATAAATGATAGGGAACTTCCTTTTTGGAAGTACAGAATCCGGCTTATGTCCTGTATTAAACTTCCTTGCCTTTAGATTCTCAGGAATCTATTGGCGAGGTTTTTTTATTCATCGGAGTGACTAAAAAAACTGAATACAGAGCTGCCGTATTTTTTTCGCTCTACAAAATGGTCCAATAGAGATAAATCAGTGTGTTTAGAATGTTCGATAATCAGCAAGCCATTTGTTTTCAATAGCTCCTTCTTAAAGATAAGTGCGCGTATCTCGTCACAATCACTTACTTTAAAATTATATGGAGGATCGGCAAAAATCAGATCGTACGACTTAGTTGTGTTTTCCAAATACCGTAATACACTACTTTTAATTACATGGATTGGTAGCTCTAATTCTGCCGAAATATTAGTAATAAAGGAGCAGCATTTATGATTTATATCTACTGCAGTTATTTCCTCCACTCCTCTGGAGGCAAATTCCAGACTGATATTACCGGTACCTGCAAATAAATCTAAAACATGCAGTTCTTCAAAAAAGTAACGATTATTCAGTATATTAAACAGGGATTCCTTAGCCATGTCTGTCGTAGGGCGTACAGGAAGTCCTTTAGGCGGGTTTATCTTTCGGCCCTTATGTATTCCGGAAATAAATCGCATTAAAGAGCATTTAAGACATTAAATTCTATGTCGTTCACCAATTCTTCAGATAGCAAGTCGTTTGGAGGTACAAAAAGGGAAAGATGTTGAATGTACTGGAAAGCCGCATTATAGTATTGGTCCTCTAGTTCCACATCGCCAAAAAGCCTCATTTTTATAGACTCCGTATCTAGCTTTAGTTGTTCCAATGTGAAAAGTAGATAATAGAGAAAGTCTTCAGCGGAATCATACTGGAAGGAGTTGTATAGCAGTAATTGTTTTGCGCTTAAGACCGTAATTTCCATCTGACGGTCGCATAAATACACATAACAAATGATTTCACTAGATTGCCCATGCGCTTTTAATAAGGCCTCTACCATTACCGTGCCCGTATGTTTATAGGTGAATTCACCAAATAAGTCAAAAAGATAGTTGTTGATGTTTACAAACGGAACATAGGTGTTTATTAAATCATAATTAGAAATCTCATCAAAAACGATATGATCATTCGCCAATATCTTTACATTAAACTTGAGATAGTTGGCCAATTCGTTTTCATCAAATAGTGCCGAAGGGATAAAACTAAAAAGCGAATTCCTGTGAATCACCACAACTTCTTCAAACTCTTTTTTATGCAGTTTAAAGTCTTTTAGAAATGCTTTGAGTCTTTTTTTTAATTCGTACGGATTTAGTTCCTGATCAAAAGAGACCCTTTCAAATTGAACTATAGAGTTTGCGATAGTATCTACAATACAAAAAGAAAGTCCATTCAAGCTAACCTGAATGGACAATTTAATGAAATTTTCTATGGGACTATTTATCTCCTTTTTTGTCATAAATAGGGGGCCAGTTACCATTCGTACTCACTTCATTAAGGGAGCCCACTTTAATCTCCGAACCATTAACTTCTTCAACACTTATTTGCGCGTTCTCTCTATTTAAAAGGTCTTTGGGCTGATCATATAGAACAACATCCTTTTTTACTTTTGCTTCAAAAACAGGAGCCTTGTAACCCTGCTTATCAATAATATCCGCCTTCATTTCAAAAGTTTCACCTCCTTGGGCAAATGGTACATTCATCATGGTCTTGAAACGGTCGTCTCCTTTAAACAAAGAATCCTTTACTGGGACAAATCCAAGAGTATCGATTATTCTAACTTCTTTCAACATGTCAATTCCATAAACCTTGTCGTATTCCATGTATGAGGAGTCTCTCTGTTGTGTAATGGTGTAGTTGGCAGTATCAACAAAAGCAACCAAAGCTTTAAAATCATTTGCAAATTTTCCGTTTACAGTTCTGTAAGCTTCTTGCGAATTTCTTATATCTTTTAAGTTTGAAATAACTTTCGCAAAGCGTTCTTGTTTAACTTTTTTAAATTCAATAGGTCCTGTAACTGACTTATATATCAGATATCCAAGAATCACACATACAATCCAAAGTGCTATTTGTAATACAGTTCTCATTTGGTTTTTTTAATTTTAGAGGTCTTCACAAATCTACAATTTTTTTTTAATCGTAAAAGGTTTTGACCCAAAAATCCTCTTTATCTTTGAAGCTCTATGAAATTGTCTACAGCTTCTTCTTTCTATCAAATTTTAAAGTCCAGTTTTAATCACATACCTACAGAGAAGCAAGACATCACCCTACATAAGCTCTCGGAGTTTATACATTCAAAGAGTAAAGGAGAGGTCTTTCTTCTCAAGGGTTTTGCGGGTACAGGAAAAACGACCATTATTGGTACCCTGGTAACAAATTTGTGGAAAACCACTTTTAAATCAGTATTACTTGCTCCTACTGGGAGGGCGGCCAAAGTAATGAGTAGCTATGCCAAATCGGAAGCTTTTACGATACACCGTAAGATATACTTTCCCAAAAAAGAGAAGGCAGGCGGTATTCGCTTTGTCTTATCACCAAATAAACACAGAAACACCTTATTTATAGTAGACGAAGCATCTATGATACCAGATGCTCCGTCCGAATCTAAGCTTTTTGAGAATGGGTCTTTGTTAGACGACCTAGTCTCCTATGTATATTCTGGCTTCAACTGTAAGTTAGTATTAATTGGCGATACGGCTCAGTTGCCACCTGTACACTTGCAAATTAGTCCAGCCTTAGACCAGGACAAACTATCTCTTAACTACAATAAGGAAGTGATTAGCCTTGAGCTTAATGAGGTAGTGAGGCAGGCTGCAGATTCGGGAATTCTGGTAAATGCCACACAATTGCGACTAGACCTTTCGGCTGCGGTACTTCCTGATTTTCAGTTCGATGTGGGTGGGTACTCGGATATCGTAAGACTAGTAGACGGATATGAAATTCAAGAGGCTATCGAAAGTTCATATCAGGAATTTGGTAAAGAGGAAACGGTTTTTATTGTCAGATCCAATAAAAGGGCAAACCTATACAATGAAAGTATAAGGAATAAGATATTATTTCTGGAAAATGAGCTCTCACCTGGAGACTACATGATGGTCGTTAAGAATAATTACTTCTGGTTAAAGCCAAATTCGGAGGCAGGTTTTATAGCAAATGGTGATATTATCGAAATATTGGAAATTTACGCCATCAAAGAATTATATGGTTTTAAATTTGCGGAGGTCAAAATAAAAATGGTAGACTATCCCAATCAAAAACCATTTGAGACGGTATTACTTCTGGACACACTGAGAGCCGATGCACCATCACTCCCCTATGAAGAGAGCAATAGACTATATCAGGAGGTTTTACAAGACTACTCGCATGAAACCTCAAAATATAAAAAGTTTTTGGCAGTAAAGAACAATAAATATTTTAATGCCTTACAGGTTAAATTCGCCTATGCGATTACCGCTCATAAGTCTCAAGGAGGACAGTGGGAGACCGTTTTTGTAGAACAACCCTATATCGCCAATGGAGTAGATAAAGACTATTTGCGCTGGCTTTATACAGCAATTACCAGAGCTAAGACTAAATTATATTTAGTGGGCTTTAAGAGTGATTTTTTTGTTGATGGGGAATAACTTAATTTAGTAGTATAGCAGAAGGGAAATGACATCGGAGACCATAATAAGTATTTTTTTGGGCATTGGATTAGCAGCCTCCGCTGGTTTTAGAATTTTTCTACCACTTTTTGCCTTGAGTTTAGCATCTCATTTTGGTGTATGGGAATTAAATGAGAATTGGCAATGGCTTGGCAGTATGTTTGCGGTGATTACTTTGGGAAGTGCTACTGTAATCGAATTATTGGCATACTTTATTCCGTGGGTGGACAATTTGCTCGATAGTGCTGCTTTACCTTTAGCAGGGATAGCGGGAACCGCTGTAATGGTGTCCACTATAACCAATCTGGACCCGGTTGTAACCTGGTCCTTAGCAATTATTGCTGGTGGAGGCACTGCTACGGCAATAAAAGGTGCTGCTGCTGCTGGCCGATTAACTTCTTCTGTTAGTACAGCCGGGGTTGGAAATCCGCTTATCTCGGCGGTAGAATCTGGTACAGCTTTGGTTGTCACCACAGCTTCCATTTTTGCTCCCATTTTGGCAATGGTTCTAGTAATCGTAATTTTAATTTTTATATTTTATATCTATAGAAAAATGCGTCCAAAACTGAAAAATAAATAGTCTGATGAAGAAAATTATAGCGATGGTTCCTGCGCGATACGCTGCTTCTCGATTTCCTGGGAAGTTGATGCAGGATCTTGCGGGGAAACCGGTTATTTTGAGGACCTATGAGGCTGCCCTTAAAACGGAGCTTTTTGAGGACGTATATGTGGTTACAGACAGTGATATAATTTATAAAACAATTGAAAATGCAGGAGGGAAAGCACTTATGAGTGTAGAGGAACACGACTGTGGGAGCGATAGAATAGCGGAGGCTGTAATGGATATGGAAGTCGATATTATTGTCAATATTCAAGGAGACGAGCCATTTACGGACAGAGATAGTTTGTCTGCATTATTACAAGTATTTGAAGGAGATAAGGAGAAAGAAATCGACTTAGCCTCTTTGATGACAAAAATGACTAACTGGGAAGAAATTAGCGACCCGAATACTGTGAAGGTTATTGTGGATAATCGGAATTTTGCACTGTATTTCTCAAGATCTCCAATACCTTTTCCAAGGGAGAAAGACCTGGACATACCCTATTTTAAGCATAAAGGGGTCTACGCCTTTCGCAAGCGTGCCCTGATGGATTTTAGAAGGTTACCGATGCGAATTTTGGAAGCTTCGGAGAAAATTGAGGCTATCCGATATTTGGAATATGGGAAAAAGATAAAAATGGTTGAAACATCAGTAAGTGGAATTGAAATCGATACCCCCGAAGACTTACAAAAGGCGATAAAAGCATGGATGTAGATTTCAAGGGAATTCGAGTTGTTGGATTTGACGCTGATGATACCTTATGGGTTAACGAGACCTATTTTAGAGAGGCTGAAGAGAAGTTCGCTACTTTTTTGGAATCCTATGAGACTAAAAATAAAGTGGATCAGGAATTGTTTAAAATGGAGATGAAAAATCTGGACATATATGGCTATGGTATAAAGGGATTCATGCTTTCTATGATTGAGTCGGCCATCGAATTGTCCAATTATTCCATTTCTCAAAGAACCATTGCAGAAATATTGTCGATTGGGAAAGAAATGATCGAAAAACCTGTGGAATTATTGCCAGGAGTAGAGGAGGTGCTAGATAGTCTAAGCAATAGATTCAGACTTATAGTACTTACTAAGGGCGATTTGTTGGATCAGGAACGTAAACTGGAGAAATCTGGCCTATCGAACTATTTTCACCATGTGGAGGTGTTAAGTGATAAAAAAGAGAGTAATTATAAAAATCTTTTGGATCATTTAGAAATAGATTTGGGAGAGTTTTTAATGATTGGTAATTCTCTGAAATCAGATGTTTTGCCAATAATTAATTTGGGTGCGCGAGCAGTTCATGTACCTTTTCATACTACCTGGGCCCATGAGCAAGTAACAAACGAGGAATCTATCAAGAATTATTTGACCTTAAATTCGTTGTCAGAAATATTAAAATACCTTAATTAGTGTTATGGAGTTAAAGAATGAAACTATAAATAACCAGAGAGATAAGAAAGTTCCCAGACCGCACTATCGAAACTTTCCTATGGTACCTAAAGTGATTTTTGGAGAGGATAGTTTCGACCAATTGGGAGATATTCTTATGCTACAAAGGGAGAGCGTGGATGCTCCAATGATTTATTTAGTAGACGATGTGTTTAAGAACTCCAGTTTGGCCAAAAGAATACCTTTACTTTTTGAAGATAGAATAATCTTTCAGAGTGCCGATCAAGAACCCAAAACAGAGCAGGTAGATGCATTGGTAGCAAATATTAAAGAGAATTCTAAAGAATTGCCATCAGGGATAATCGGTATTGGCGGAGGAACCGTTATGGATCTTGCCAAGGCTGTCGCCATAATGTTAAAAAATAAGGGTACCTCAGCCAAGTATCAAGGCTGGGATTTAGTTCAACAACCAGCTATTTACCATGTGGGCATTCCTACAATTAGTGGAACAGGGGCAGAAGTCTCCCGAACTACCGTATTGATGGGACCTTCAAAGAAACTAGGAATAAATTCAGATTTTACTGTTTTTGATCAGGTTATATTAGATCCTAATCTATTGCAGGGCGTACCTAAAGATAAGTGGTTTTACACTGGTATGGACTGTTATATCCACTGTATAGAATCGCTAAATGGAACCTTCTTAAATGCATTTAGCCAAAGCTATGGAGAGAAAGCCTTAGATCTGTGTAAGGAAGTTTTTTTAGGCGATTTGGAAGAATCGGAAGCACGGGCTAAGTTGATGATGGCCTCTTGGCATGGTGGAATGAGCATTGCGTATTCTCAGGTGGGTATTGCACATGCCCTGAGTTACGGTCTTTCTTTTTTACTTGGGATTAGACATGGTTTAGCGAATTGCCTTGTTTTTCAAAACCTTGGCGAATACTACCCTTCCGGGGTTGCCATGTTTAAGGACATTCTGAAAAAGCACGAAATAACCTTGCCTAAAAACGTATGTAAGGAACTAACAGAAGAGCAATTTAATACCATGATTGATGTTTCCCTGAGGATGACTCCCCTTTGGGAAAATGCTCTGGGAAAAGATTGGAAATCCAGAATCACACCCGATAAGCTCATGGAAATTTATAAAATGATTTAATCCGGACCAGGTAGAATTACGAACTAGCCTTGTGTATTTCTAAAGCATAATAATGCATTATATTTCTGAATTTATTTTCTTCAAAATTTTGAAATGGAATCTTAATGGAAGATTTCCTGATCTGGCTAAATTTATTGTTATCGTTGTTCCACATACTAGTTGGGTAGATTTTATAATCGGTTCGTTAGTGAGGAGTATTTTAAGAGAGAAAATAAATTATATCGGTAAAAAAAGTCTCTTTAACCCTCCTTTTGGATGGTTTTTTAGATGGATGGGAGGGGCGCCAATAGATCGTTCTAAGAACAATAATAAAGTAGAAGCGATTCGTCAGATATTTGAGCAAAGAAAAGAATTCAGACTGGCTTTGGCTCCTGAAGGGACTAGAAAGAAAGTAAAACAGTGGAAGACTGGTTTTTACTACATTGCCAAAACAGCGGCTGTACCCATTGTTTTAGTAGCGTTCGATTTTGGTAAAAAGGAAGTAAAAATTTCAGCCCCCCACTATACAACAGATGATATGGAAGAAGACTTTAAAAAATACTACCAATTCTATAAGGGTGTTCTAGGTAAAGTACCAGAATATAGTTTCTAGTTTTTCAAAAACACCTCCCTGAGGAACTATTTAAAATAAATTATAAGGTATAGGTTTTATAAACATGCTTATATTTAGTTCTTTTTTTAGCCATTCCAATAGATGTATAATATAGAGATAACCGCTTAAGCATGCCGCGCCTAATTACCGTTTTTAGCATTATTGTTCTCTTTTTATGCCTCAGTCTTAACCTGAATTGTAAGAAAAGAGATGCGCCAGAACATCTATTTCGGGCTAGTTTGCTCACCAACGAAAATCACACATGGTTTAAGGCTCTGGAGCATTTTGGAGAGCTTTTAAAGAAACGGTCCAATGGCCGCATGGAATTAGAGGTCTACCACTCGGAACAATTGGCTAAGGAGATGGAAGCCATACGAATGATTGAAACCGGTGTGATTGAAATGACCATCATCGGTTCTACGATGACAAATTGGGTAGAGATTGCCGCTTTTTGTGAGATGCCTTATCTTATTGAAACCGAGGAACAACAGGAGTATTTGGTAAATGGTCCTTTGGGGGAACGCATCAAAAAGGAATTGCGCGAAAAGACAAATTTATTACCTATTATGCGTTTTGATCGATCTCCGAGACACCTAACTTCAAACCGGCCGATAAAACATCCGGATGATCTGAACGGTATTATTCTAAGGGTACCCAGTGTGCCGATATTTGTAACAGCCTGGAGCGCTATGGGTGCCAAACCAACACCAATGGCATTTTCGGAAGTATTCACTTCCCTTCAGCAGGGTACTATTGAAGCACTTGAAAACCCTGTCGACATGATTTTAAATGGCGGATTTGCCGAAGTACAGCAGTATGTAAATCTTACAGGCCACGTTCGAAGTTGGTGTTATGTTGTTGTTGGAAAAGAACAGTTACAAGCCCTACCAGAAGATTTACGCGAAATATTCCTGGAGACCGCTTCAGAAATTCATGAATACGAAAAAGACTTAAGGTTAGATGCTGCGCGCCAAATGGAACGAACATTAAAAGAAAAGGGGATGCAATTTGTAGAAGTAGACCAAACCGCTTTTGCCGAGAAATGCAAGCATGCCGTGTATGAAAGCCTTTCTCCTCAAATGAAAGAAGTGTACCAAGAGGTTGAGGAAGCAAAGAAAAAACTATCAAAACCATGAGAAGAGGCATTACAAGAATACTAAAGTACGGTACACTTATTAGCACGTATTGTTTAATCGGAAGTGTTTTGTTACAGATATATTCTCGTTTCTTTTTAGACAAGACACCACCTTGGACCGAAGAGGCCTCGCGCATTTTCTTTATTTATACTATTGCCTTCGCGGCCGGACTAGCTTTTAAAAATGATTATTACGTTTATTTAGACATTCTCTTTGTGAGAATGTCGGCCAAGGTAAAAAGGAAACTGCTTTTAGGGATTAACGTCCTTACTATGGCAATGTTCTTAATAATGGCGGTATACTCCGTACAATTGATATATCTGGGCTTAAGGGAAAAATCGCCAACCCTGGAAATTCCAATGGCCGTTTCTTTTGTGAGCATGTTTTTACTGTCTGCTTCAATTGCGTATTTCGCCTTTTTAGAAGTGAGAAAGACCTACAAAAAAAATCGTTCGGAATGCTCTTAATTGTATTTGTTTTTATTTTGGCGCTTGCGCTTCGCTTTCCCATTGCTTTTGCACTAGGTCTTTCCTGTTTTATATATGTTATTGGTGAGGGTATTCCCTTGGTGGTGGTTCCCCTAAAAATGTATGCTGGGATTGATTTATTTGTATTATTGAGTATTCCAGGTTTTGTCCTGGCAGGTAATCTGATGAATCATGGAGGGCTTACAGCAAAGATTATCCAGTTTTGTAATCATCTACTAGGGCATATCCGCGGGGGACTATCTTTGGCCAATATTGGGGCCTCGATGCTTTTTGCTGGTATTTCAGGTACAGCCGTGGCCGATACAGCTAGTATTGGATCCGTTATGATCCCGGCGATGAAGAAAGAGGGCTATGAAGAGGGATTTGCTTGCGCGGTTACCGCTGCGTCTTCAACTGTCGGGCCTATAATACCGCCCAGTGTACCCATGATTATCGCAGCTACACTAAGCGGACTTTCAGTTGGTAAGTTATTTTTAGCCGGCGCAATACCTGGATTTTTATTGGGATTCGGTATGCTCTGTATTGCTTATTATATTTCATTAAAGCGTCAATACCCAAAGCATCCTAGAAGCAGTATTCGCAAAGTTGCCAAAGGGTTTTTAGACACCTTCTGGGCCCTTCTTATGACCTTTGTAATTTTGTTTGGTATTGTGGGGGGTGTTTTTACCCCCACGGAGGCTTCCATAATTGCAGTGGTTTACGCCATGATTGTAGGTATTTTTATTTACCGGAAGCTAACCTTTTCAAAGATCCATGTGATTGTACTCGATTCAATGAAAACAGCTGCTTCGCTGATGATTTTGGTAGGATTTGCCAATTTGTTCGGCTGGATTCTTATTACAGAGGGTATTCCAAGGATGATTTCGAGTGAAATCTTAAATTTTACCGACAATCCTTATATGGTGCTACTACTCATCAATCTACTACTTATACTGGCAGGGACCTTTATGGAAACGGTTGCCGCACTATTAATTCTATTTCCGATTTTGTTGAAGGTAGCAATTACAGTGGGTATAGATCCAATCCACTTTTCTGTTATTGCGGTTTTAAATCTGATAATCGGGTTGACTACCCCACCGGTTGGTGTATGTCTTTTTGTCGCTTCGAGCATAAGCAAGACAAGTATTGGTAAGGTGAGTAAGGCTAGTCTTCCTTTTTTATTGGTTAGTCTTCTTGTACTTACCCTGGTAACCTTACTGCCAGAACTGTCGCTGTTCTTGCCAAGTCTATTTATAGATTAGCTCTCTTGCATAGTATGGTAGACGTTCTGTACATCATCATCTTCTTCGATCTTTTCCAATAATTTCTCTACCTCTTCAATTTCTTCAGCTCCTAAAGTTTTAGTCATTTGTGGTATTCTTTCGAAACCAGAGGATAAAATCTCTAAATTTCGCTCTTCCAATTCTTTCTGGATAGAGCCAAAACTTTCGAATGGAGCATAAATTAGGATGCCATCGTCGTCTACAAAAACTTCTTCAGCTCCAAAATCTATTAGGTCTAATTCTAATTCTTCGGGATCTATTCCTTCCCCATTTATTCTAAAGTTACAGCTGTGATCAAACAAAAATTCAACCGAGCCCGAGGTGCCCAGACTCCCATTATATTTATTAAAATAACTCCGAATATTAGCAACTGTTCTTGTATTATTATCTGTAGCCGTTTCTACCAATATCGCTATACCATGTGGCCCATAACCTTCGAACAATACTTCTTTGTAATCTCCTAAACTCTTGTCACTTGCCCGTTTAATGGCTCTTTCTACATTGTCTTTGGGCATGTTAACTGCCTTAGCGTTTTGAATTACCGCTCGCAGTTTGGCATTAGAATCCGGATCAGGCCCTCCTTCTTTTACAGCCATTACAATGTCTT
>CAZWPZ010000289.1:0-2703 GCA_964636005.1 uncultured Eudoraea sp. | reverse complement strand
TTTTAAATCGATAAAATTGTCTGTGGAAAAAGGGCAAGGATTCGTATCCGCAGTTATAACATATTTCCGACACCGACCAGCTTGTATCCAGTAACATTCTACTTGCCATATTGATTCTATACTCGTTTAAAAAGGTAAATGCCGGTCTTCCCATGGTTTTACTAAAAAATCGGGAAAACGATTGTTCGGACATATTTACAACAGTTGCTAGTTCTTTGAGGCTTATCTTTCTATGATAATTTTCGTCAATAAAATCGTGCACCTTTGCTATTCTGCCGCTCAATTCATAAGGTAGATCGTCCATAAAGCTTTTTTCAGAGAGAGTTGTATATCCCACCTTGGAAAGCTTCAGTAAGATAGTCTGTAATTGTAAATAAAGTGCAGTTTTATCCAAAGTTATTACCTCTTTAAGCATAGGGAGAATGTCTTGGATTTCATCTTGTTCAAATAGGATTCCTTTAGAAGCCGTTTGTAACATACTGAAAATATCCTCCAATTCTGGAACATTTGCATATATTCCTTTATTCCATTGAATGACAATAGATTTGGCCTTGGTATTAACATGGGAGTTGTTTTTCCAACTATGAGGCAGACTAGAACGTAATAGTACTAACTCCCCTTGTTCATAGGGACCTACATAATCTCCGACAAATTTGGTACCCCGGCTCTCTTCTATAAAGGTTAGTTCGTGCTGCGGATGGAAATGCCATGGCGCATCAAAGGTGTCTGCTTCATACCTGAATGCCAAAATAGTTCGTTTATGACCTATGGGTATTTCTTCTAACTCTGGCCTCATTGTTTCGTATTATGTTGAAAGCTACCATTCAAATTAGAATATTGCAACAAAATAGGTTACTTTTTTGCCAAAAAAGGGAATAATAAACTGTAGCGGATGCCCCATCTTTGAACAATCAAAAATTTAGAAATATAGACCAATGAAGATCAGCGAATTTCCAGATGCTTTTAAAAAGAGTCGCGAGGCGGCAGGTATAGATCATATAGAGGATCAAAACGATCCGGCATTGATGGTGCTTGGGCACAAAGATCTTCGAAGGTGTGCACATAATACGAAGACCTTTCAATCTGGAGCTACTCCTGGCAGAATTGTGATTCCGTCTGAGGTTAATATTAGAGATACAAGACAACTTCCTTTTGAATTAGACCCTCCTTTGCATAAACCATTTCGGGAGATAGTCGAGCCATGGTTTAAAAGACCCTTAGAAGAAGATTATAGAAATGCCTTGGCAGCACAAATAGAAAGTCTTGTAGAGGAAGTGCTATTAAAGGATTCCGTAGAAGTGGTCAATGCCTTTGCATTACCTCTCCAATCCAGAGCCTTAACCCTTTTGCTGAATATTCCCTACACTGAAGCCGATTTATGGATTTCATGGGGAACCCATGTATTTCGAAGTGAAGATACAGCTCTTGATGGAGATAAGGCTGCCATTTTATACGACTATATTGACGAGCAAATTGAAAAGGCTATAAAGGATCCCGGAGAAGACCTTTACTCTGTATTATTAGCTTCAGAGGTGAATGGAAAAAAATTGACCAAGGAGGAGGTCAAAGGTGTTTTGGTTTTGACCTTTGCCGGGGGCAGGGATACTGTAATTAATGCCGTTACCAATTCTATAGCATATTTTGCAGAACATCCTGATGCTCTCAATAGATTGAGGAAGGAGCCTGAAGTATTAGGTACAGCAATTGAAGAATTGATTCGCTATTTTTCACCTTTGACTCAAATGGGCCGTGTAGTTACAGAAGACACCCAAGTCTGTGAACATGCAGTAAAGGCAGATACTAGGATTTCTCTATGTTGGGCGTCCGCGAATAGGGATGCCACTGTTTTTGAAACTCCGAACGACGTAGTTCTGGACCGAAAAAGAAATCCTCATGTTGGATTTGGTTTTGGTATTCACAATTGTCTGGGAGCTACCCATGCCAGACAGATTCTAAAAATACTGTTGACCACCCTGGCAAAAAAAGTAAAGTCGATGGAGATATTAGAATATAAAGAGAATATAGAGGAATTGGATCATATGAGAAGAAAGGTGGGTTTTGATAGTATAACAGTAAAGTTTAATAAACTATAAATTAAAAATGGCAAAAATTACATTTATAACAAGTGATAAGGAAACGATAGAAGTAGAAGGGACTACAGGTTCCGTAATGGAATTAGCAGTAAAAAATAATGTAAAAGGGATCGACGGGGATTGTGGAGGTGTTTGCTCATGTGCCACATGTCATGTACACGTTTCCCCAGAGTTTATGGAGCAAGTCGGAGAACCCGATGAAATGGAAAGTGACATGTTAGAGTTTGATGATCTTACCACAGAATACAGTCGTTTATCCTGTCAATTACAAGTATCGGATGCATTAGACGGCATAATACTTAATGTGGCCAAATAACTTCTATGCCTAAACCAAGTTGTATAGTTATTGGCGCAAGTCACGCAGGAGTAAATTTTGCTTTTAATCTGAGAAAAGAAGGCTGGGAGGGAGAAATTCTCTTAATAGATGCGGATTCTTCCATTCCCTATCACAGACCTCCTTTGTCTAAGGCTTTTTTGGTAGATGGGGAGTTAGACAATTATTTCCTCAGACCATTAGAGACCTATAAGAATAGTGAAATTACACTGATTTTAGGAGAAAGAGTAGAGTCGATTTCTAGAGATTCTAAAACTATCTCGCTTAGCAGTGGGA
>CAZWPZ010000288.1:0-5449 GCA_964636005.1 uncultured Eudoraea sp. | reverse complement strand
TATCCTCAAAGGAGATATATTAATAGACGATAGAAAGTATAATCTTGAGAGTTTTGACGGACGGACCCTGTTGTTTACATCCCCCCATAATGTTAACACCAATGGGTTTGAGAGGGTAAATACATGGGTGGAAGTAGCTTCTTTGCTTTTATAAAACAACAAGACTATAAATAGGAAATACGAACACTAAATAATTAAAACATGATGAAAGTAGTCACTTTTGGTGAAATAATGATGCGTTTGTCTCCACCAGGATTCTTGCGCTTTTCTCAGGTGAATCAATTTGATGTTGTCTATGGTGGAGGAGAATCGAATGTGGCCGTTTCTCTCGCTAACTATGGCGTACCTGTATCTTTCGTTACGAGACTACCTGATAACGACCTGGGAAATTGCGCTGAGATGGAATTGCGCAAAAGAGGGGTTGATGTGGAGCATATAGTAAAAGGAGGCGATCGCCTAGGAATCTACTTTCTGGAAACAGGAGCGGTAAGTCGGGGAAGTAAAGTGGTTTATGACAGAGCACATTCTGCGATGGCAGAAATCAAACCTGGAATGGTAGATTGGAAAAAAGTTTTTGAAGGCTCCGGATGGTTCCATTTTACAGGCATTACCCCAGCTATTTCTCAAGGCGCTGCAGATGCGTGTTTAGAAGCGGTAAAAATTGCTTCTGAAATGGGTATAATGATTTCGACCGACTTGAATTATAGGGCTAAGTTGTGGAAGTACGGAGTAGACCCCGAACCAATAATGACGGAACTAACATCTTATTGTGATGTTATTTTGGGAAATGAAGAGGACGCTGAAAAGCACTTTGGAATAAAGCCAGAAGGCTTGGATGTTACAACGCAAGGGGAACACGTAAAAGGAGAGGCATATCAATCGGTATGCAAACAAATGATGAAAAAGTTTCCCAGAGCAAAAAAAATAATTGTTACGTTACGAGGCTCGCACTCTGCTTCACATAATTCCTGGGCAGGAGTAATGTACGACGGAGAGAAGTTTTATTCTTCCCCGGAATACCAAATAACGCACATTGTTGATAGAGTAGGAGGAGGTGATTCTTTTATGGGGGGGTTAATCTATGGATTATTAAATTACCCTGATGATGCACAAAATGCTCTGGATTTTGCTGTTGCTGCCTCCTGTCTAAAGCATACGATAGTGGGGGACGCAAATTTAGTAACTCTTGAGGAGGTGCAGAAATTGATGAAAGGGGATGCTTCAGGGCGTGTTGCGAGGTGATAAAATCTGGTAACCACCTTGGCTTGGTTTAGGTGTTTTTTTTCTTCTGTCGCTTTTTCTTTTTCTTGGATTTCTTAGAATTCTCTGTTTTACTCGATGATGCGTTTTTGGATTGTTTGCCTACTGGATTTAGGGAATTGGTCAACCCGGATTGAATGGACTTCCAAAGGTAATTGCCAATTCCTTTGTATTTTACCCTCTCGAATTCCATTGCTGCTACGAACACTTTGCCATTATTTCCCGGATTCGATTTGGGGACGACAGCATTCGCTATCCAGGAGAGCGTTTTCATCACTTTGGATTTGTCTTCTTTATATACTTCTACTTGAAGATCTTTATAAAGCAAAGTGAAATCCCCATGTATTTTTTGACTATTACCTTCAGCTTTCCAACTCATTCCGTTGAGAATACCCCCATCAATTTTTGCACTTATTGCTTTAAAAATGACAGAATTAAAATTATCAAAATTGATAGATTTGGTAGAATGACCCGTAAATGTAAAATAACCATCAGACCTAAAATAGGGCATATTTACGTTGGCCTCTACAGGAAAATTGCCAGAGAGATCCGTTTTTATCGAAATGTTTAAAGCTTTATTCGCAAGTGAGGTATCTTTTAAAGAGGTAATATTGGTGATATCGATGTTTAAGTTCGCCAGATGTACATCTAATAAGTCTTTAGGGGCATTTTCCTGCTCAGAATAATTTAAATGGGAATTTTGAATAGTCAGGCTGTGAATTAAAAGAGGAACCTGAATGTTTTGGAATGCATGCTGTGGAAGTGGTTTTACAATGGATGTATTATACGGCTTGCTTTTATCTCTGGCAATGTCCGCGTTTAAACTGTCTATTGTTATGTTATCAATAAGGAGTAAACCAGAGTGGATTAAAGGATCCAGGTCAAAACCGTCTACCTTCATTTTGCTTATTTCCATTTTGTAAATTTCAGAAGAATACTTCTGCGAACTCCAAATAGTAGCATCTTCCACTAGGGGTTTAAATGCTAAACCGTCCACTTCTATTGAACTACTACTATGTTTGTAGACCAGATTTTCAACGTCAATATAATAGTAACTATGATTCAGATCAATTTCTTGATTCTGCAGTTTAAAGACTAAATCATTAGTGTTAAAGTTGAAGTATTTGGGATTACTTTTAGAAGGCTCTAATCCAATACCATCAATAACCATGTCCTTCCCGGAATACCTTAAGATGGTATCCTTAGAAACTATGTCTAATATTTGTAGTTCGTAATCAGTAATCTCGAATTCCGAAAGTGTAATTTCCTGGGCTCTTCTAACCTGAATGGAATCTAAATATAAGGTAGATTTATTTTCTTGTGATAAGGAGTCGGTGTTGAAATTTTCCGGATGTTTTAAAATCTTAAAAACAGGTCTGTGTAACCTAATCTCTTTTATATGGAGATGTTTGTTTGCTAGGAGGTCTTTTATATCGATTCCCTTTAAAGACAACTTTTCTATACTCAGCTCCTTTAAAGTAGGTTCTTTAGATTCTCCATTGTTAAAAGCTTCTGTAAGAGAATTGCTAGGTTTGATCTGAAAGTCTTTTAATACAATGGAACCACCAATTAAATGAATATCCAAGTCCCCTATCTGATATAAATATTCATTTTTAGCATTTATATCCTCTAGCTCGGACCTTACATATTTTTTGACAGTAGAGTTGAGAATATAATGCCCGAATACACCAAGAATAAGGAAAACTATTCCTAGTACTAAAAGAAAAATATAGAGCTTTTTTCTTCGCATCTTTAGATATATAAGTGGCACTTATGTTTGTCGATAAAGCACCCTTTCTAAAGCTAAGGAATATTTTGATATATAAGATAAAAACCAAAAAAAAAGCCCAACAACAATGTTGGGCTATAGCTCTATACTTAAAATTTAGTCTACTCTTTTAAATCCACCTTCTTTAAACCGATAGCGAATCATAAATCCCCAATTGCTCGATATAAAATCAAAATCATTAGTGACAGCAAAACCAGGTCTCCAGTCTAGTCCGATGGTTAATGGAAATTCAAAAGCATATTCTACCCCAAAGTTTCCCGCTACGTTGAAATCGAAATCATTCTCAAAGAAGAATTCCGGACCTACACCAGGATAAAACTTTAGCCCGGTAGGGCCATCCGCCAAGGCGAACATCCAATCAAAATACGTACCAACGCCAAAATAATCTAAATATACGGTTGGATGTAATCTGGGAGCAATGCCTAGAGGTATAGTTCCATCAATACCAGTGTTGTCTCCAATTCTAACGCCGACTTCATAGGTTGCAGCTTGTGCATTAATCTTGTGCATGCCACTGAATAGCGCTACAAGAATAAAAGTTGAAAAAAGTAATTGTTTCATAATGTCTGTGTTTAATTCTTAGGTTTAGTTGTTAGATGATACTCCGAATGTATAAAATAATACGGGGTAAACTCTTTTTCAAAAATAAGTAATTCCTCTTACTCTTTTTGAAGGAAATTATGGAATATCAATAAAATGCGGTCTCCACATTTATTGGTAAATAGTCGATCCGTTATTGAAACCTTGAACTCTGAAAAATTTATACCCCTTTGATATAATTTTGAAGTTCAAGGATTTTATCTGCAGAATTAAATTTACCGCCATAGAAACAAGTAACCGTAGTAGAAGTGTCGTCTTTAATCCCCCTGGATGCAACACATAGGTGTTTGGCTTCAATAATTACTGCAACATCCTGCGTTTCCAATGTTTCCTGAAGATCCTTTGCAATTTGATTGGTCAGCCTTTCCTGTACCTGAGGTCGTTTTGCATAAAACTGTACCAGGCGATTTAATTTGGATAAACCTATTACTTTTCCTGAAGAAATATAAGCAACATGCGCCTTTCCTATGATTGGTACAAAGTGGTGTTCACAGTTTGAATAGAAGGAAATATCCTTCTCAACAAGCATGTGATTGTATTTGTATTTATTGTCAAATAATGCGATGTGGGGTCTGTTTTTTGGATTCAATCCGGAGAAGATTTCATCAATAAACATTTTAGCTACCCGCTTTGGCGTGCCCTTAAGAGAGTCATCGTTTAAATCTAAACCCATCACATCCATTATTTCACCAAATAATAAAGCAATATGCTCTTTTTTCTGATCGTCCGTAAGAACAAAAGCGTCTTTTTTCATAGGGGTGTCAACTCCAGTTGATAAATGATTGTCGCCTATTTCGTCTACTTCAAAGCCATTTAAAGAATTACTTGGTTGTAATAAAGTGTCATCGAGTATATTGAAGTTTTTCATTTTTTAAGTTTTTAGGAAGAGTTTTTAATGTTTTTTTCTAAATCTGATAGTCAAATCTATAATTAATGTTTAATAAAAAGTGTTAAAGAATAAACAAAAAAAACAAAAAATATTTATTTGGGTCAATTTATCTCCATTAAAACGAATATATACCGGGTTCCCTGCTGCAACTGAGCTAATATAAGTTTGTTAAAAAGCATGAATACTTAAACAAAAATAAATGGCCAGCGTCATTGTTACAGAATTGTCAATTTTAAATAGGATTCTTTCCAAAATTAGATCAGCTAACCTTATATTGTAGCTTTCCACGAATAAGAACTTCAATACCTGGTATATAAAACGTGAATACTTTAGTGATGAAACTATTTAATGTACTACTGATATGCTCTCTGTTTCTACAGTGTAAGTCTCCACAAAAAGAAGGAACGGTCAAAAACAAAAAGCCAAATATTATTTATGTTCTCGCAGATGACCTTGGTTATGGCGATCTTGGATGTTATGGTCAAGATCGTATCAGTACGCCTAACTTAGATCAAATGGCTTTAGAAGGAATACGGTTTACAAATCACTATGCTGGTTCTACTGTATGCGCTCCTTCAAGGACTTCTTTGATGACTGGATTAGATACTGGTCACTCCTATATACGCGGCAATGGCAATATATCGTTAAGGCATTCTGATGTTACCGTAGCAGAGGTTCTAAAGCCAGTAGGGTACCGAACCGCTGTTATTGGGAAGTGGGGCTTGGGTGAAGACGGAAACGAAGGGGTACCCACAGAACAAGGGTTTGATTATTTCTTTGGTTATCTGAATCATATACGTGCCCATAATTCATTTCCCGATTTTTTATGGAGGAATCAAGAAAAAGTTCTTCTACCTAATGACATTATTATGCAACAAGAAGGGTATGCGAAAGGCATAGGATCCGTTTCT
>CAZWPZ010000287.1:0-5368 GCA_964636005.1 uncultured Eudoraea sp. | reverse complement strand
TAATCTCCTTGAATTCCTATTTTTCTAACTTAAGTCGGACTTTATCGATAAAGTCTTTGGTTCCAACCACTAGCACCCAATCGTTTCCGGCCCCCTTCTCCCCTGGAGGATCAAAAAGGATTTCCTCTGCCTTCCTATTCTCTATCATCATGACTTCGGACTGCATTACATTCGTTCTTGGATTGTACCATCTGTAGAAAGATTGGCGGTTTACAAGTGTTTGGAGATTCAGCTTGTATGGGGCATCGCTGGCAGAATATACCAGGGAAAAAGTGTTATCGTTGGCTACCGTGGCCTGTATATGCGTGTCGTAACTATCCGTATTCCCTTCTTTTATTATCGATTGATTCGGTGCTATTTTTAAAAATTCCTTTCCTAAACTATGAAGTAACTTACTAATATAACCGACTTGGATGGCACCCGGATACTGTAAGGCTCCTAAGGCATCTTCACTGCATTTTTGTTTGGAGATTAGCCCATCCCAAATCCCTCCTGCCCCATAATTATGGCCAAATGCACCCGCAAAAATCGTGAAATAGGCCCTTCTGCGAATTCCGAAAGGTGTGGACCCGCAAAAGTCCTTATTATTTTCGTATCGGGCCTCAAGGTCGATTGTGGGTTTGGGCTTCCCGTGGTATTGTTTATTATAGTCGTATTGTATGGCTTCCCATACCTGCCATTCCCGGTTATCCCCCTTGGGTAAACTATCCGGGCAACACCATTGGCTCGTCTGCCAATTGTTAAAATCGCATAGCTCCCTATCCTCCGTAATACTGGTGCCTCTCTTGTAATCTGCATGGACGGTGAGAAGTTTATTCCCAGAGTCCCCTTCCCGAATACCCTTCACCAAGGCTTGTAATTTACTTTGTGGTATTTCTTTTTTTCTGGCATAACTCCCGGATTCCCCAAGTGTCAACCAAATGATGTTATTTTTATCTCGGTACCGCTCCCCTACCCATTTTCCGTATGCAGACAATTCCTCTTCTGTATAACGCAAAAGAACTCCCCACCAGCCGAGTGTAATTCCCACATACAAACCTCTTTGCTCGCATTTAGACACATAGTCGTCTAAATAGTTCCACCATAATTCATTAGGATCATTTACCGGACCAGGACCCTCACCATTGTATAGTTTTTCTCTACAGCTTACCAACATAGTCGAATACCCTTGTGTGCTGCGTGTGTCCAGAATACTATCTATTGCCTTAGGTGGGAGTTTTGCAAAAAACCAATTCGTTTCTCCTATCCAAATAAAGGGGTCGCCATTTTCGTACACCAAAAACCTATGATTGTCCGAAATGCGAAGTTTCTGCATTTGCGCTTCCCCTATATAAGACAGTATCAAAAAGACTAGTAGTAATAAAAGTCTCCCTTTACTTCTTTGTCGGTTTTTCATGATAGAATTTAAATAGAATAGCGAATATTGTTTTGTTGGGATTTACGACAAAATGTATATATATACTTCTTCCAATCCAAAAAGATAGGAAATTAGCCAAAAAAAGTTTACTAAAATCCCTATTTCTTCTACCTTTGGTCCCGATTTATATAAAAAGACATTTTTATCTTTTATTCTGACAAATATCATATTCTTAATTCGGAAAGGTTGCTAGATTTGTCTCTATGAAAGCAGTTGTAATCTTTTTTGTTGCAGTGCTAATGCTAGCCAGACCCTTATGGCCCATAGTAGAATACGTTACCAACTATGACTATATTGTGACGGTGCTTTGTGAAAACCGGGACAAACCAGAGCTACAATGTAACGGTCAGTGTTATCTATCCAAACAACTTGCCAAAGAATCCAGCGAAAACCAAGAAAATCCATTTGGAGAAAGACAGATAAATGAGATACAACAACTTCTCTTTCTCCAAGATATACTACCAATAGACCTGGTCCAGGTCTGTTCTATTAATGCGAAACAGACCCTTTGGGAGACTTCCCATCTTCTATCCAGGCTCGTTTGCTCGGATATTTCCGAACCTCCGGAATTCAGGGGATAATCTTATTTCAATATGCTAACACTACTGGAAGATCTTTCTTCCTGCTAGCATATTCTCCTAGGTTTCTAATAGTCTAAATTATCCAAAAATGAATACGGAATACATAATAAAGGTATTCGGTTACTTCGTCAATGGTTTGCGAGGCAACGCAATAATATTAGCAATGTTTTGCATTTTTTCTCTAATGCAGAGGACGGAAGCACAAGAGCCAGTACTGTATAGTGTCGCAGATTCTATACTGCCCATTAACCTTCAAGAAGTAATCGTGATATCGTCCTATAAAAAGGATTTGGAACATAGATCCCATACCAAACCACTTTCTACACTAGATGAATATCTGGAAGCTTCTAATAAGGTAAGCCTTATTAAACGGGGTGCCTATGCATGGGAACCAATGTTAAACGATATGAGTACGGAACGCTTATCCGTAACTATTGATGGCATGCGAATTTTTGGTGCCTGCACCGATAAAATGGACCCCATAACCTCCTATGTAGATGTTTCCAACCTTTCGGAGGTCCAGATTCTTGGAGGACAACAAGGCGCGGAGTATGGGACAACAATTGGTGGGTCTATCGACATGCAATTAGAGAAAAGCAATTTTAAACCCACTGCCTGGCAAGGTGCTATTGAAACCGGGGGCGAAGCCAATAATTTTGCGCGGATTATAGGTGGAGAACTAAATTACTCGGACGAAACCTTCTATGTAGATACGGATATTATCTACAGGAAAGCAGACAATTATGTAGCCGGTGGCGGTGAAGAAGTTGCTTACTCTCAATACGAGAAATACAATTTTTCGTTGAATGGAGGGTATAAAATTACGGATAGTCAAAAGCTTTTAGGAAGCTTTATTTTTGATGAAGCCAGAGATGTTGGTTACCCAGCTCTGCCTATGGATGTTTCCTTGGCCCAGGCTTTCATTGGCTCAATAAGCTATATTCAGGACTTTTTTGTAGGCAGGCTTACCGATTGGGAAACCAAGGTCTATGCGAACAGCATTACCCATATTATGGACGACAGCCAACGGCCCGATGTCCCTATCCGTATGGACATGCCCGGATGGAGTGACACCTATGGCTTTTATTCGCAGGCCTTGTTAAAGCATGAAGACCATCGTTTTTTATTTAAGCTGGACGGTTTCTATAACCGATCCTTGGCCGAAATGACGATGTATCCCAACAACTCAAATGAAAGGGAAATGTTTATGCTTACCTGGCCCGATGTTCGCACTCTTAACAGTGGTTTCTATGCCGAAGATGTTGTATCCTTTGAGAACAGCTCGCTTAAATTCTCTACAAGATTTGCATTGCAAAGCTTTAATGTAGCCAGTGAAATGGGCTTAAATTCTCTTAGAATCTTTTATCCGGACATGCAACAACGACAGACGCGGGTTCTTAAAAGTGTAGCAGCCAGATACCGGACCGAGGGAGAAAAATTTCAATTTACGGGAGGACTTTCCTATGGAGACCGGGCACCATCCGTATCAGAAGGCTTTGGCTTTTATCTGTACAATAGCTTTGATAACCATGACTATATCGGTAACCCCGACCTTAAGAATGAATCGGCCATAGAAGTAAACGCTTCTTTGGTGCTACCCTTAAATAAAGCAAGGGTCGCGATGGAAGGTAATTATTTTCACACCTTAAACTATATTCTTGGAGAGGTTAATCCAGATCTCAGCGTAATGACTATTGGTGCAGAAGGGGTTAAAGTATATAAAAACCTGGCTTATGCCAATCTGTACAATATTTCCTTAAATGCAAAATATCAGCTAAGCAAGCCATTTGCCATAAGTGGAATTGCCTCCTATCACAGAGGCACAGATCAGGATGGGGTTAATTTACCCTTCATAAGTCCGTTTACCTATTCCTCTACCCTGGAGTATGTTCACGGAAAACTGACCGCTTCCTTTACCATGGACGGAGCAGCAGATCAGGTGAATTTCAATCCAGATTTTGGGGAGGATCGTACAGACGCGTATACTGTATTTTCTCTAGCCGCAGGCAGAAACTTTACTATTCATGAAGACAAATTGTATGTAAAAGCAGGTGTGGAAAATATTTTCGACACCAATTATTCTACCTATACCGATTGGAACAACATTCCTCGAATGGGCAGAAACATTTTTGCTGCTATTACGTACTCCTTTAACTAATACTAATCTATTATCAATTATCTCATTAAGAGAAATAAATAAATTCAAATGAAAACCATAAAAACAATTATCGCAATAATCTTCTTAAGTATCACGATAACTTCTTGCTCGGATGAGGACAATAATCCTATCATCGTTGATGAAAATCCTCTAGCAGAATACAATCTGGTAACTAAGGTGGAAGCCAATAATCATAGCATCGAAATCTATTCGGAACAAAAGGATTTTACTATCGGCTTTAACCAGTTGTTTATTCGAATTAAAGATAACGAGCTGGATACCTATATCAACAATGCATCTATCCAATGGAAGCCCGTAATGCATATGACCGAAATGATGCACTCCTGTCCGAAGTCGGTCGTATCCAATACGGAGGATGCCTCCGTTTACACTGGCTATGTGGTATTTCAAATGCCCGGAAACACAGAGGAGTATTGGGATCTGGAACTAGAGTATACAGTAGATGGCCAGATGTATAATACCATAGAGAAAATTGATGTTAAAGCACCTACTGATGGTAAAAGACGTGTAAGTAGTTTTGTCGGTGAAGACGATACCCGCTATGTAATGGCTATGATGCCACTACAACCTGAAATCGCCGTTAACGATTTTGAAATTATGGTATTTAAAATGGAAAACATGATGACCTTTCCTGTAGTGGAAAATTATACTATTGGTTTAGATCCAAGAATGCCTGGTATGGGCAATCATGGTTCCCCAAACAATGAGGATCTTGTTTTCGACGCAGCTATTCAGCTTTATAAAGGAAAACTATCTTTAACCATGTCTGGTTACTGGAAGCTGAATTTAATCTTGATGGATGAAACGGATAGTGTTATTAAGGGAGAAGTTGTTACTCCAGATAATGAGAGTAGTAGTTTATTTTTTGAGATTGAATTCTAATTCTCATTTATATTACAAAGAAAAGCCAGGCTACTTAGCCTGGTTTTTTTATGGTAGCAAAAACTAATAAAATGAATTGCGAGTAGCCCATCTAATGGAACCAATTATTAGAGTGGAAAAAAAGCGTCGTTCTTATCTAAGTTTTTGGTAAGTTCTGCTATGGTCGTAGTTTCAAAAGATCGCAAGAAATCCATTTTACTGGAGGCCACCAAATCGTGCAGAAGGCAGGGATTATTCATATCGCAGTCACTCACCCCCAAAACACAAGAATTCATTCGATTCTCGCCATCAATTACCTTAATAATTTCG
>CAZWPZ010000286.1:0-8496 GCA_964636005.1 uncultured Eudoraea sp. | reverse complement strand
GATGATAAAAAAAGAACTTGAGAATAGAGAAGATATCAAGAGATTGGTTATTGCCTTCTACGAAAAAGTACAAAAAGACTTAATTCTCGGGCCTTTTTTTAATAGTACCATTAAGAACTGGGAGAAGCATTACGAAATACTTACAGACTTCTGGGAACAGCAACTGCTTGGAGGCAAGAAATATAAAGGGAATCCTATCTTGGTACATCAAAAGGTAGATAAGGAGCAGCAAGAAAAAATTACCAATGCCCATTTTGGACTTTGGCTAAATCTGTGGTTTGCCACCTTAGATGAATTGTTTAGAGGCGACTTGGTGTGGGTGGCAAAAAATAGGGCTCAAAAAATGTCTACCATGCTCTATATTAAAATTTTTGAATCCAGAACAGCCTGAATCATTGAATAGATGTCTGCAAAAACGTACCGTCACATATCAGGTTTAAAACTTTCAGATATGTTTTCATCTGATGGTCTGTACCGCTACAAACTCACTTTAGAAAATAGCCATCTGAAAACTGGCAAAGTGTTATGTGTAATAATGCAAAATCCAAGCATAGCTTCATGTCAGATAGCCGATAAATCCGTGCAATTTTTAGAAAAGTTAGTTTTTCTAAAAAAAGAAAGTCCCTTCGAAAATATCAGAATAATGGAAATTGTAAACCAGTTTGCCCTAGTTCAAACGAAAAACTTTGTGGGGACTAACAATGCCATCGGGAAGAAAAATGATTCCATAATAAAGGAAACCATAAAAAATGCAGACTTGGTAGTCATTGCGTGGGGTAAAACAAATTCCTATCAATCGCGAAAAAATTTTATTCACGGGCTCTTAAGTCATTATGGTAAGAAACACGTATACCGCACTAGAAAACATCCTTCCAGAGGCTCCTATAACAATTTTATAGTGCCTTACACCTTCTAGAGCAAGCGCTTAATTTGTATCACTCTTTTGTACCAACAAACAAAAAGACGTATCTTAAATTTTTAATCTTTTATTTAACCAAGCACAACACCATATGAAAAAAAATCAGTCCAGAAGATCCTTTATCAGAAAAGCAGGTTTAGGGGCAGCTGCGCTATCCGCAACTCCTCAAATCATGGCATCATCTTACCGCCAGGAGTTTACATTGAAACGTCATTATGACAACAAAACCTATACGGCAAATGATAAAATCAATCTGGCTTTAATTGGTGCTGGCATTCAGGGAATATATGATACCCGGGCTGCTTTAGGTGTCCAAGGAGTTACATTGGTAGCCGCCTGTGATTTATATACAGGAAGACTAGATAGAGCTAAGGAACTTTGGGGCGATCAAATATTTGTCACAAGAGATTATCGTGAGATATTGAATAGAAAAGAAATTGATGCCGTCATTGTGGCTACTCCGGATCATTGGCACAAAAAAATTACAATAGAAGCAATGCAAGCTGGCAAAGCCGTTTATTGTGAAAAACCTATGGTACAAAATTTTGAGGAAGGACATGATATCATCAAAGTACAAAAGGAAACCGGAATGCCATGTCAGATCGGAAGTCAAGGAATGTCTTCCTTAGGCAACGAGAAAGCAAGATTACTCTATGAAGAAGGGGCAATAGGAGATCTGGTAATGCTAGATATGTACAACGATCGTTATTCCTCCGAAGGTGCATGGCAATACCCCATCCCTCCAGACGCAGACCCTAAGACAGTAGACTTTGATACATTTCTTGGCAATGCTCCTAAGATTCCATATAACGACAAGCGCTTTTTTAGATGGCGTAATTATAAAGACTATGGTACAGGGGTCGCTGGTGACCTATTTGTTCATGCCTTTTCCTCGCTCAATTATATAATCAGTTCGGAAGGCCCAACCAGAGCCCTATCCACAGGTGGATTGCGATACTGGAAGGATGGAAGAGATGTTCCGGATGTAACACTTACTTTTTATGACTATCCTGAAACAAAAACGCATAGTGCCTTTAATGCCTCCTTTAGGGTAAATTTTATTGCTGGTTCTGGTGGGGGTGGTGGATTTAGGTTGATAGGAACAGAAGGTGCTATGGAAATAGGGTCTAATTCTGTTAGCTTAAAACGATCCAAACTTGGTATGATTCCCGGAGGTTATTCTATGGTAGCCTATACAGAAGAAACTCAGAAAGAAATACGGAAAGAATATCAAGCAAAGGACTTAGAAAGCAGGAAGAACGAGTTAAAGCTGGGAGAAACTATTTGGAATGCTCCTTCAGACTACAAAGGAAGTCATTACGATCATTTTTATAATTTTTTCGAGGCAATCCGCAATAAATCGACCATAATCCAAGATCCAAGCTTTGGTTTAAGAGCTGCTGGTGCCGCATTACTAGCTAATGAAAGTTATTACAAAGGTCAGCCAGTAAATTGGAATCCCAAAAGCATGAATTTAATATAACTACCAATGAAAACCACCCGTCTAGTCTACCTCTTTTTCTTGCTAACTGCATTTGTTTTTGGTCAGGATAAAGCATTAAACATTGTTGTTTTTGGAGCGCATCCGGATGACTGTGACATAGATACGGGTGGCACATCTATTTTATACGCAAAAATGGGACACAATGTAAAGTTTGTGTCTCTTACCAACGGAGATGCCGGACATCATGAAAAGGGAGGGGGACCCTTGGCCAAAATTAGAATAGCAGAAGCTCAAGAAGCCGGAAAACGATTTGGTGTTACCTATAAAGTCTTAGACAATCATGACGGGGAGCTTATGCCCACCTTAGAAAACAGGTTAAAAGTGATCCGGGAAATTAGAAACTGGAACGCCGATTTGGTGATAGCTCCAAGACCTAATGACTATCATCCAGACCATCGCTATACCGGGATTCTAGTTCAAGATGCTGCCTATATGGTGATTGTACCTAATGTCGCGGCAGACACACCTCCTTTGAAAAAAAATCCGGTTTTTGTTTATTCTCACGACCACTTTAAACGTCCTAATTCCTTCCGACCGGATATCTCTATAAACATCGATTCAGTATTCGAACAAAAAATTTATGCCCTAGCCGCTCATGAATCACAATTCTTTGAGTGGCTCCCCTGGACCAATGGAACTTTAGATCAAGTTCCAAAACAGGACCAAGAACGACTAAATTGGCTAGCAGAATGGCGATCCAATCCAATCAATGATGCTACAAAAGCATCTTTAATGAAATGGTATGGGAATAAAGCTCAAGATGTACAGCATGCCGAAAGTTTTGAAATATGTGAATACGGCAAGCAACCCTCTGAGGAAGAAATTAGACTCTTATTCCCAATGTTAGCTAAAGACTAGTTAACTCCACAATCGGTCCCAGGCCCTTATCGTATCCCATTCTGGTGTTGGAGCAAATAACTTCTCCCCTTTTATTAGGTATTTTTTGACCATGTCCTCATTCAATTCCACTCCCAATCCTGGTTTATCAGGAACGGTTACATAACCGTCTTGAACAATAGGTCCGTCGAATCCGGTTACTAGATTCTCCCAGTCTTTTTTATCTACTGCATGATGCTCTAACCACATAAAGTTTTCGGTGGCAGCGGCACTATGTACAGACCCAATAAACGAAACTGGCCCTGCCGCATGATGATGCATAAATCCAATACCGTGTTTAGAAGCAAAATCCCCGATACGCTTAGATTCTAAAATTCCACCTGCCGTATTAGGGTCTGGATGAACAATATCAACAGCACGCGTTGTTATTAACTCCTCAAACCCGCCTTCTAGTCTGAAAATATCTTCCCCAGTTTGAGTCGGAGTAGTCGAAGACAAGGTAATTTCTTTCCACTGTTCGGTATACTGCCAGGGAATAATATCTTCAATATAGGCAAGATTATAGGGCTCTGCAGCTCTAGCTATTTTTATCGCTTCGTTGACTCCAAAATGTCCCCAGTGATCTGTTCCCATTGGTATGTCATAGCCAATTTTGGATCGCATTACATCTAAATATTCCATCAACAAATCGATCCCTTTATCCGTTATCTGCACTCTGGTAAAGGGGTGTTTGGTTTCGTTATAAGAACGATATTCATGCTGATAAGGGTTAAAAGAAGATTCTGGAGAGTTGACAATGGCTCCAGGAACATCTTTAATCAAATTCACGCCAATATCCATTTTTAAGGCCGTATATCCCTGATCTATTCTGGCTTGCATCCTATTCGCATATTCATGAGGATCTTTGGATACCGTTGTATCACAGTAGACCCTTACTTTGTCTCTATATTTACCCCCAAGCATTTGGTAAACAGGTACTCCATATGCTTTACCTGCCAGATCCCATAAGGCCATTTCTACACCAGAAACTCCACCACCCTGTCTTCCGTGATGGCCAAATTGCTTTATTATCCCAAATAAGCGTTCCACATTACACGGGTTCTCCCCTAAAAGCCTACTTTTAAGAAATAAGGCATACTCCTTGGCAGCACCGTCACGAACATCACCATGCCCTACTATCCCCTGGTTTGTATAGATTCTAACAATCGGAGTTCTGAATACCACATCCCCTCCAATTTCTGCAATTCTCATATCCGTAATTTTAAGGGTAGACGGATTAGAATTTCGATTTACATTCTGGGATACATAATCTACTTGTTCTGCCGCGGAAGCCATGGTTAAACCAGCAAGACTCAACCCTCCCAGCCCTGCTTTCTTAATAAAGGACCTCCTAGGGTTTTCATCATTTTTCATTCCCGTTCCCTTTAAATTTGTGTTCTGTGTGTTTTTCATTTGGTTATGCTTAGATGTTTCTTAATTAATAGTGTTTTTTACCAGGTTCTTGTCTTTAGATAATCGTCCAATTCTTTCCTACTCATTGGTAGTTTATCTGGATTCTGATCAATCCATTGTAAAAAATCTTCCTTGATAGTATCCGTCCACTTTGTATCAATCTGTCCTGGAGTATATTTGCCCTCCTTTAGCCTTAAATGTCCAAACTCATCTCTTAGGGCTACAAATTCGGCCTGCGTAATCACCTCCTCTACCAGATGTGCTGGAATAAAGATTACTCCTTCTCTTTTTGCCAATACCAAATCCCCCGGCAATACAGTCGCACGACCAATTCGAATTGGAGTATTTAATCCGGTAAGCATCATATCTTTAATAAAGGATGGGTCCCATCCTCTTACAAAGGCATTAAACCCTTCAATCTTTTCCAGACCCTCCAAATCTCTTAAAGAGCCATCGAAAACCACTCCATTACCCGAATTAGCATAAATTGCATTCCCTAGGTTATCCCCTATCAGTGTTCCATCCACTATTTTGCCATAGCCATCTGCTATATAAATATCCCCTTGTTGAAGAGCATCAATAGGCCAGGAATTGGAGGATCCAATTCGGCCATCCTTTTCTCCTTGTTCTTTTACAACATTTTGTATATCTGGTCTAGTTGGCATGTACTGCGCTGTTAAAGCTCTTCCTGTCATTGCCTGGTCTTCGTGAATCATCATCCAATTTCCTTCAAACTGGTTGTGATATCCCAATCCACGCATTGCTCCCCACGCCTCTTCAATAGATATATTCTTTGCACGCTCTAAATAGCTATCTGGAATTTTTGGTCGTCCATCATCAAAACGATCCCCCTCCCATTCTTTTGTAAGAGAAATCAGTTGTTCTTTTGAGATAGTTTGAGAAAACCCCTGAAGGGAAAATAAAAAAATAAAAAGGAGGGAAAATCTTGATAAAAAAAGTTTCATAGGTAATGGTTTATGCTTAGGTCCGTTTTTAAGTGAAAAAAGGTAGGTATTAATTTTCATCGAATCCTCATAAAAATAATCACATAATGCGCTTATTAGAAAAAAAACTTCTTTAAAATAAGAAATCCACAGTTTAAATAGTAAACCATTAGAAATAAAAAAGGGAGAAACCCATAGGCTCTCCCTTTCGTTATACCACTATTTATGAAGTTTAGATCTTAAAAGTCATTACCGGAATGGTCGAATGATTCGTAATATCTTCTCCGATACTTCCCATAAAGAAATGGGATAATCCTTTTCTACCATGGGTCGGTATCCCTATGATATCGGCATTTATACTTTCACTGTAATTAAGTACCCCTCGTTCTACACTATAATCATTGTAAACGGTAACTTCTTTACCGGCATTAGCCTGACTTAAAAAGGCATTAATGTTGGCATACGCATCCTGATTACTCAAGAAATTATCTCCAGGGGTATTTATATAAACTAAATGTAGGGTAGCAGATAATTTGTCTGCAAACTCCTGTGCTTTCTTAAAAGCTGGTATACTTTCTTCTTTAAAGGCACATGCAAACACAAAGCTACTTACTCTAAAATCTTCAACTTCGTCTTTAATTACCAAAACTGGAATGGAAGAATTTCGAACTACTTTTTCAGCATTGGAGCCTACAAAAATTTCTTTGAGTCCGTCACTGCCATGAGATCCCATAATAATTAAGTCCGCATCGTGTTTCTCGGCGATGCTGTTTAGCTCACTAAAAACTTTGAAATGCTTTATTATAGGTGTTATTTTTTTCACCCCTTCTAAGTAAGGCTTATTCAAGAATTCAGAAATTTTCTTCTCGGCCATTTTTAATAAAAAAACCGTTTGCTCTGGATGAAATCCTTCTGAAGAAGATAGAATGGCTTCATTTAATTCTAGCATGTGAAGAGCAATTATCTCAGAATCGTGCTTTTTAGATAAGGACGCTGCCGCCTTTAAGGCGTACTCTGATTGTTCTGAAAAATCAATAGGTACTATAATTGTTTTCATGTTTCAAGTTTTAGATTTTTAAAATACACTTAAATTGTCATAGAAAAAAGACGCGTTTCAGGTTTTTTTCTATGAAGCAATAAATCAAACGCCATACAAATATTCCTAATAAACGGCTTTCCTTTTTCAGTAACCCTTACACTATTAACGTCAACTTCTATTAAATCGTCTTCGATCATCTCCTCTAATCGAATTAAAACCTCTTCTAAAGTATTCTGATGTACCTCTTCCGTAGGCCAAGTTGTTTCAAAACGACACATTAAATTTAAAATATGTCTGCGACAAACTTGATCTTCCATGGTTAAAACGTGTCCTCTAAACAATGGTATCACATCATTCGCCACTAAATGCTCGTATTCTTCAATACCCTTTACGTTTTGAGCAAAACAATACCAGCTATCCCCAATACTGGAAGCCCCTAAACCAATCATTAACTGTGTCTTAGATGCTGTGTAACCCATAAAATTTCGATGCAACTGGTTAGAAACCATTGCCTGGTATAGAGAATCTTCTTTAAGCGCAAAATGATCCATCCCTATTTCTTGATACCCTACTTCTGCCAATAGAGCCTTGCCATTTTCATATTGCTGTCTTTTTAATTCGGGATTAGGAAGATCAGATCCGGAATAGCCCCGTTGACCATTTCCCTTTAACCATGGTACGTGGGCATAACTGTAAAAGGCCAGGCGATCTGGTCTTAATTCCTTTGTTTTTAGGATGGTTTCTTCTACATGCTCCATGGTCTGATGAGGCAAACCGTATATTATATCATGGCCAACAGACATATATCCCAATTCTCTGGCCATTTCGGTTACATTTTTTACTCTTTCAAAACTCTGTCTCCTATGAATAGCCTTTTGTACCTTCTCATTGTAATCCTGCACACCAAAACTTACCCTGCTAAATCCTAAATTTCTTAAAACTTTTAGATGTTCATAGGTAGTATTGTTTGGGTGCCCTTCAAAACTGAACTCATAGTCCTCATGGGGATCGGCTATTTCAAATATTCCTTTGATAAGCTTTTCTAAATGTTCTGGAGAAAAAAAAGTGGGTGTTCCTCCTCCCAAATGCAGCTCCTTAATAATTGGCTTTTGTCCGAACAGTTTACAGTACAAACGCCACTCCTTTAATACGGATTTAATATACGGCATCTCCACCTCGTGTCGTTTAGTTATCCTTTTATGACACCCACAAAAAGTACACATTTGTTCGCAAAATGGGAGATGAATGTAGACACTAATACCCTCTGAATCGTTTGTTTCCGAAAAACTTTTTACTACAGATTCTTTCCAGGCTTTGCCACTAAAATTACTTATATCCCAATAAGGTACCGTAGGATAACTAGTATATCTAGGCCCAGGAATATTATACTTATTAATTAAACTACACATTCGTAACGGATTTCTCACAAATCTACAGGTACTAAAAATGAAATAATATGACAATCATCAGGTTCTGTTATACTAATAGATAGTATACGCTCGTTGATTAAACGAAAAAAGTGTTCACCAGAACTTTTAGTTTTGCCTCAAAGAGATCTGGGGAAAAAAGTTATTTTTACAATCAAAATTTAATCAATGACCTTATTACTTATGGCTGCCGGAAGAGGTAGTCGCTATGGAAAATTAAAACAATTTGACGGTTTAGGACCTAAGGAAGAGTTTTTAATGGAGTTTAGTATATACGATGCCATAGAGAATGGATTTAATCATGTCGTAGTAATCACCCAAAAAGACAATGTTGATTTTCTAAAGAACTATCTGTCGAAAAGGATTCCCAAAAG
>CAZWPZ010000285.1:0-8799 GCA_964636005.1 uncultured Eudoraea sp. | reverse complement strand
GATGGAGACGGGGTAATGGATAGTGTAGATATCGACGATGATAACGATGGACTTCTCGATACCACAGAGGATCCCAACCTGGACAACGACAATGATCCTTTAACCAATCCATTCGACTTAGATGCCGATGGCATACCGAATCATTTGGATATAGATTCGGACGATGATGGTATACCGGATAATGTAGAAGGACAAACGACATCAGGCTATATACCCCCAACAGGTAATGATACAGATGGAGACGGTTTGGACGATGCTTATGAAGGCAGTGGCGATGAAGGAATACAACCGGTAAATACCGATGGGACCGACGAATTAGACTATTTGGATGAGGACACGGATAACGATCTGGTTCCGGATAATAATGAAGGAAACGACTTTAATTTTGACGGACAACCGGATCAGATCTATACAGGTGCCGACACCGATGGAGATGGATTAGACGATGGATATGAGGGGAGTGATGTTAACGATGGTTTTGATGTCAATGATGAGATAGACGATCCTGAAAACGACCTTCCGGATACCGATGGTACCGAAGATGTAAACTACAGGGATCTGGATGACGATGGTGACGGAATGGATACACCAGACGAAGACGGAGATGGGAATATGGATCCAACCAATGATGATATGGATGGGGACAATACACCGGACTATCTGGATCCAATAGATGATACACCTGAAATTGGAGAAGTTGAAGTTAATCAGCTAGTAACACCAAATGGGGATGGTAAAAACGACTTCCTCTTTATTAATGGTGTGGAGCATGCACAAAACAATACTCTTAAAATCTTTAATCGATGGGGTATTGCGGTGTACGAAGGAAGAGATTACAATAATCAAAATAATATTTTTGATGGAAGGTCTAAAGGAAGATCTACAATCAATGCAGAAGATGTTCTGCCTGCAGGGGTATATTTCTACATTTTTGAATATCAAAAGGATCAAGAAAATATTACCGATAGCGGATATCTTTATATAAGCCAGTAGATCATGACCAATACTAGAAAAGTTTTTATAGCCTTTGTGTTTTTAATTGCCATTATTAATGGTGCTATTGCGCAACAAGATGCCCAGTATACGCAGTACATGTATAATACAATGAGTGTGAACCCCGCCTATGCAGGTTCTCGTGGTCAGTTAAGTATCTTGGGAATGTATCGTTCTCAATGGGTTGGTTTAGACGGGTCTCCGGAAACATTTACCTTTAATTTGCATTCTCCTATACGAAACAGTAAACTTGGATATGGCGTATCTATAGTAAACGACAATATTGGCGACGGCGTTGTTCAGGAGACCTACTTAGATGGGATTCTTTCGTATACCATAGATGTTTCTCAGGAAGGAAAACTCTCTTTTGGCTTGAAGGTTGGTGGAAGTTTGTTAAATCTTGATTTTAATGGATTGAATAATTTTGATCAGGAACCAATTCAAGGAGATAACATTGATAATAAATTTTCACCCAACTTTGGATTGGGAGTTTATTACCATACTAATAGATTTTATGCGGGCCTTTCCGTTCCTAATATGATAGAGACGAACTACTTTGATAATTCAAATAATGATGCAGATGATGTTCAGTTTTTATCTAGAGAGAAAATAAACTTTTATTTGATTACCGGGCTCGTTTTGGATTTGAGTTATAACTTAAAATTTAAGCCAGCCATTTTAACAAAGGTGGTCACTGGAGCACCAGTGCAGTTGGATCTTTCTGCTAGTTTTTTATTAAGTGAAAAATTCTCTTTTGGGGTAGCTTACCGATGGGATGCGGCCTTTAGTGGCTTGGTAGGTTTCCAAATTTCAGATCAACTAATGTTAGGTTTGGCTTATGACAAGGAAACAACAGAATTGGGAAGTACGCGGTTTAATGATGGATCGTTTGAAGTGTTTTTGCGATTCGAATTGTTAAAATCATACCAGCGATTAGTATCTCCTAGATTCTTTTAAAAAATTTGTATATGTCAATCAAACTATTCATGACTTCCATTTTTGCAGTTTTTCTACTGCATCCTATTCTTTCTCAGGAAAAGGATAAAAAATTTGCAACGATAGGAGATTCCAAATATGCAGAATATTCCTTTAGCCCTGCAATTGATATTTATAAAAAAGTAATTGATAAAGGGTATGAGAATCAAGATATTTTACAAAAGCTTGGCAACTCGTATTATTACAATTCGAATTATAAAAAAGCGGAAGAGATATATGCAAAATTGCTAACCGTTTATGGGGATCAATCTGATCCAGAATATTATTTTAGATATGGTCAGACACTGAAAACACTTGGCAAATATCAAAAGGCGGATTCCATTTTATTGCTATTCTCCGATAAAACGAAGAAAGACTATCGCTCCAAACTACTATCCAATACCAGAGATTACAGGAAGGAAATTGACGAGAATTCTGGCAGGTATCGATTAGATACTTTTGCGTACAATTCTACATATTCAGACTTCGCACCTTCCTTCTACCAAAAGGGTTTGTTGTTTTCTTCGGATCGAGATACCGGAAACCTGGCGCGATATAGGCACACCTGGAATGCACAGGATTTTCTAGACATATATCAAATAAGCCTGGACAGTTCTGAAAATACCATCAAGAAACTGAATGAGGTTAATTCGAGATTACATGAGTCCTCAACTATTGCAACAAAAGATGGGAAAACAATTTATTTTACTAGAAATAACTTAGTAAAGGGCAAAGCTAAACGAGATAAAGAAGGATTTATCCAACTAAAACTTTACAGGATAGTTTGGCGTGATAGTATGTGGTCTGAAGCAGAAGAGTTACCTTTTAATAGCGACCAGTATTCTGTTGCTCATCCTGCTTTGAGTCCCGATGAGCAATTTTTGTATTTTTCCTCAGATATGGGCGGGTCTCTTGGTGAATCCGATATTTTTCGGGTTAGCATTGATGAAGTCGGAACTTTTGGCACACCAGAAAATTTAGGATATCCGATTAATACGGAGGCAAGGGAAACCTTCCCCTTTATTTCTGAGGATAATATTCTGTATTTTTCTTCGGAAGGACACCCTGGTCTTGGAGGATTAGACATCTTTGCGATCAAGATCTTGGATAATGGTTTTTCCGACAAGGTCTTGAATGTTGGAGTACCGGTTAATAGTAGTTGGGATGACTTTTCTTATATTATTAATGACCAAACACGGAAAGGTTTTTTTGCTTCGAATAGACCTGAGGGAATGGGAGCGGATGATATTTATGCCTTTGAAGAATTGGTAGCCTTGAATTTTGATTGCCTGCAAGCCATATCAGGTACTGTAAGGGATAAAATAACAAATGAAGTATTGATTGGTGCTACGGTTAGAATCATTAATGAGCAGAATGAGGAGGAGCAAGTTACGATAACAGATGAGCAAGGCAACTATCAATTAAATTGCGACTGCAACAAGGGAAATTTTGTCCGAGCGCAAACACAGGGCTACCTGCCGGCAGAGGAATATTTACCAGGTTCGGATGGGAAACCACAAATTGTAGACTTTTATTTGGAAAAAGAAGTGATAACCGCTGGTTTTGGTGACGACCTGGCGAAGTTACTGCAATTAAGTACCATCTACTTCGACTTTAATAAATATGATATTAGGCCAGATGCAGAAGTGGAAATTCAAAAGGTAATAGTCGCGATGGAGAAATATCCCAGCCTTAAGATAAAAGCAAATTCACATACCGATAGCAGGGGAAAAGATTCCTTTAATCTTTGGTTGTCACAAAAAAGAGCAGAATCTACGGTTAACTATATGATTTCGCAAGGGATTGCTGCCGACCGTTTAGTAGGGGAGGGTTATGGCGAGACTCGTTTAGTAAATCAATGTGATGATGGCGTACGCTGCACCTCTGAAGAACATCAACTCAATAGGAGATCTGAGTTTATCATCTTAGAATAAGGAATAAAATTACACCTTTAATTTTCAAACCTTAGAAGTTTTAGACGTTTATATTTAGAGGAGCTTCCTTTTTAAATTTGCTTGCTAACCTCATATTTCTAGTGCTTTATATCGAAATAGTAACGGTACACAACAAATATTTAGCTTGCCTACACTCTAGAGGTATATTTGAATGGATAGAGTAATAATATTAGGGGTAATCCTATCTTATTCAAGAACTATATTTCATGTTGGGGCTAAAAAATCTTACATCATTTTTGCTTGTATTGTGCTTTGTGGGCTGTGGTCTTGTGCTACATGCACAGGAGACCTATAGAGATAATTTTGGTTCTGCATCCTATTCCAATAATGACGGAACACAAAATTTTGGTTCTAACTGGTCCGAAACAAACGATGACAATAGCCCTACTTCTGGTAGAATAGAAATTACCGGGGGTGAGTTAGAATTTAATAACCTAGACAATCGTAGAATTGAAAGGTCCTTAGATCTTTCTGCTGCAACTTCCGTAGTTCTTACCTTAGACTATGATGGCTCTTCCAGAGGTAATGAAAGTTTACTTGTACAATTATGGAATGACAATACCTCTTCCTTTGAAACTGTGTCTACTATAAATTCTAATACCAGTTCAGGAAATATTTCTCATAGTCTTACAGCTGATCAAATTTCGGCTAACTCTGCTATAAGATTTCGCGGAGGTGATTCCAATTGGGGTGGAAGTGAGACGATTTTGGTAGATAACATTCAATTTAGCGCGACCATTGCAGCTCCAAATGATCCACCCGTGGTTACTGCTACAGGGGATCAAACCTATTGCATTGGGACTTCCCAACCTATTGTGGAGACTATTAGCATTACCGATACGGATGATACGACAACTAGCTCCGTATTTATACAAATATCCAATGGCTACGTCAATGGTGAAGACTTATTGACACTAACAGGGACACATCCTAATATTACTTCGTCCTGGGATGCTGTGCAGGGAGAACTCTCTTTAACAGGTCCTGCCCTTTACACTGAATTTGAAGCAGCTATTCAAGATGTCGAATTTTCCAGTAGTTCCTCCAGTCCAGCAGGAATAAGACAATTTTCCATTACCGTAGGTGAAGCAAATTATTTGCCATCAACGGGTCATTATTACCAATATATTCCGAGTCTGGGTATAACCTGGACTGCGGCTAGAGATGCAGCAGCCTTGAGTACGTATTATGGCCTACAAGGATATCTGGCTACTTTGACTACGCAAGATGAGGCTGATTTTTCTGGCTCCCAAGCTTCGGGCGTTGGATGGATAGGTGGTAGTGATGCTGTTACGGAAGGGGTATGGTTATGGGTTACAGGACCTGAAGCAGGCACTAACTTTTGGAACGGAACGGCAGGAGGGAGCACCCCTAATTTTGCGTTCTGGAATACAAATGAACCAAATCAGTCTGGTGATGAAGACTATGCACACATAACCCATCCAAATGTAAACCCAAATGGATCCTGGAATGATCTCTCCAATACAGGTGCCTCTTCTGGTAATTACCAACCTCAGGGATATGTGGTAGAATATGGAGGAATGCCCGGTGATCCTGTACTTAATATAACAGCTATCACTACTTTAAATATGGATACTGAGGACCCCACAGCCAGTAATCCCTCGCCTGTATCCGTAAGTTGTTCTGCTGATGTACCTGCTCCTGATATTTCTGTAGTAACAGATGAGGCAGATAATTGTACCACCAATCCTACAGTCGCTTTTGTAAGTGATGTGAGCGATGGAGGTAGTAATCCAGAGATTATAACGAGGACCTATAGTGTTACAGATGAAGCAGGAAATAGTATAAACGTAACGCAGACGATAACAATAAATGATACAACACCCCCTGTATTCAGTAGTTGTCCTACGGATATAGTATTGACCAATGATGTAGGCGTATGTGGGGCAGTAGCGAGTTGGACCTTACCGGTTGCCACGGATAATTGTGGCGGTGTAGTATTGACCAGTAATAATTATAGTTCTGGAGACTCTTTTTTGCCAGGTGTAACAACGGTAGTTTATACGGCCACGGATACCGCGGGCAATACGGCGACCTGTAGTTTTACAGTTACCGTTAGTGATACGGAGTTGCCAGTAGTGACAGGACCTTCAGACACTACTGTTTCTACGGATACTGGAAGCTGTGAAGCAGTGGTAAATTATGTGCTTCCGACAGTTACCGATAATTGCTCTGCTGGTGATGGAACGTATCCTGTCACTACAGATTTTGAAGTACCCAGTAGAGATGACTTAATAGATGAATGCTGGCAATTTGCAGGGACAACCGTATCGACAAATGGTGCTTTAAATGGCAGCAGCAGTATGCGTACCAGCAATTTAATTTCGACAGAGTCTAGAAGACTTATAAGTCCTTTGACCTATTTTAATGGAACCGGGCAAATTACTTTTTTGCATAAGATAGATCAGGTCCGTAATAATAATCGAATCACGGTTTCCTTGGTAGACGAGTCCAATAATACTACTATTGTTTTTAACGAGATCTATAGTTCCACCGCAGTTCAGAGCGAAGCCATAGATGTTACACTAAGCGGAAACTACCGGGTGCAAATAGATTTTGACACGAACACGAATACTACTGACCGCGGACGCTTAGACAATTTAGTCTTGCCAGGTTTAAAGGTGGCCGATACTTCAGGCTCAGGAGCATGTCCGGCTGCTAGTCTGGTATTAACCCAGACAGCAGGTTTGTCCTCTGGAGCGTCATTTCCTATCGGTACTACTACCAATACTTTCGAAGCTACGGATGCTTTTGGAAATGTTGGCACCTATAGTTTTGATGTTACCGTAGAAGATAACGAAGATCCGACGGCGAGTAATCCAGTAGCCCTCACCGTTTACTGTAGTAGCGATATTCCAACACCAAATGGTAACGTGGTAACAGATGAGGCAGATAATTGTACTGCAAATCCAACTGTTAGTTTTGTTGGAGACCTTAGCGATGGAGGTAGTAATCCTGAGATAATTACCAGGACCTATAGTGTTAGTGATGCTGCTGGGAATAGTATAAATGTAACCCAGACCATTAATGTATTCGATATAGTAATTGATACAGAACCCACAGGCCAAAATGTCTTTGTAAGCGACAATGCCAATTTTAGTGTAAGTACCACAAACGCAGATACCTATCAATGGCAAGTAAGCACAAATGGAGGCGGAACATTTTCTGATATTACCAATGGTTCGGAATACGCAGGTGTTACTACCAATACCCTGAATGTATTAGATGTAGAGCTCGAAAAGAATGGTTATTTATACCGTGTTTTAGTGTCTAATTCTAGTGGTAGTTGTCCACAAATAACCTCCACATCAGCATTGCTTAGTGTTCGCCTAAGAACAGTTATTACCAATAGAAGAATTACATATAGGGTCAATAAATCATAGGTAGATATGGTCTATAAGGGATTCCAATTAGTATACATATTACACTTTAGGAAAGCTTTTGTATTTATCCTCTTGGGAATCGGATTTTTTGGTTTTAGTCAAAATGTTGCGCCAACTGCACTTCCTGAGAGCTATACTAATTTCTTAAACCAAACACTTGTTGTCGACGCTGGTATGGGGCTTTTGGCCAATGATGTAGACCCGGATGGAGGTTCTCTCAGTGTAAACCCCACTCCAGTAAATGGACCAACAACTGGTAGTTTAACTCTAAATGAGGACGGTAGTTTTACATTTAACCCTTTAATGGGTAATACGGCAGATGTAACATTTGACTATCAAATATGCGACGACGGCACCGCTAATCAGGTAGTATCCCATTTTGATTTTGATACAGCCACCCTTACATCCGCTACAGTTGGCCCGGATGCTACATCTTTAAACCCAAATGCGGTGCAGACGGCATGTGGAATACGAATAGGTACAGGAGCCGGAGGAAGTACAGGGTTAGATTTTGTTATACCCAATACCGGAAGTATTTTCAATTTTACAAGCTTCAAAATCGAAATAGATTATCAGGATAATGAATCCACCGCTGATATCGTTACTGCAGGAAATTTTAGACTATATCATATAACGGGTAACGAAATAGGGATATCGGTTACGGTAATAAACGGTACAACGGGTTTAAGTACTACCTATACAAGAACTTTGGGAAGTTTTTTACCTGGAAATGTAACCTATATTGTCGAATACCAAGAATTGACGGGAGATATTATATACACCGCAAACGGAGTAACGACAACTTTTTTTAATGTTGCTCCGGATTATTCTCCATTAGACACATCACTGGTAGTAGATCCTATTGTAGGTCAGTTTATGGACAATGCGGGTGGACCAGATCCATCCCTGTGTAGAATTGTATTTACAGATTCCAGCATTCTCTGTGATATTAGTACCGCTACTATACATACCCAAACTTCAGTCATAACCAATAGAAAAATTACGTACAGAGTCAATAAAAATTAGGTAAAACAAGGTTCACGGACTAATTTGTAATCTTATTGTTCTAATTCTTGGTTCTGTATAAATGATTTAGTAAGAAGGAATTCTATTATTCTCAGGTAGAGACTTCGCTTAAGTAGAACATAATAACTTCATTATTTTGTCCTTTTTGCAGCTTCTATATGTAAGTTATAAGGCTGCCATTTTTGTAGTTGGCACAGAGCATAAATAATCACAAAAACACCCTTATTGACCTTCCAATCGGGCATCTTTTTTTTAGCTATTTGGTAGGCTTTTCCTACAATAATGCCCTTCGTGAAGTATTGCTATTATTGGGCTAATCGATTAACGTCATGCTTAAAAAAGATGCCAAATAATTAATATGACCTCACTTTTTAAAGGTTATACCTTGTTATAATCTACTTACACAACAATTATTTCTCCAAGGAAAGCATACCTCTAATTTTGTA
>CAZWPZ010000284.1:0-22676 GCA_964636005.1 uncultured Eudoraea sp. | reverse complement strand
GGTAAAATTCCAGAAATTCTGCTCGATAATACCGATAGAAACAGAACTTCTCCTTTTGCCTTTACAGGTAATAAATTTGAGATGAGAGGTGTAGGCTCTAAAACCAATTGTGCCAAGCCCATGACGATACTCAACACCATCGTCGCGAAACAACTCACCGATTTTAAAAAGGAAGTCGATACGCTTATCAATAAGAAGAATTTAAAAAAGGACGAGGCTGTTTTTAATGTTTTAAGAGAGTATATAAAATCTTCCAAAAGAATTAGATTCGATGGAGATGGGTACAGTGCGGATTGGGAAAAAGAAGCAGAAAGACGCAAACTTAGTAACAACAAAGATACCCCCTCCGCATTACAGGTGCTCACGCATAAAGATAATCTGGAACTATTTGCCAAGCTTGAGGTGATGAGCGAGGTGGAAGTAGAGGCTAGAAAAGAAGTAGAATTAGAAACCTATATTCTCCAGACGCAAATAGAAGGAAGAGTATTTAATGAATTGGTATATAACTATATCCTTCCAGCTACTGTAGACTACCAGAATAAGCTGATTCAAAATGTTATCGGCCTTAAGGAGATTTACGGTGCTGCACATAAAAAGCTTACGGAATCGCGCCTTTCTTTAATAGAACAATTGTCCGAGCATCTGGTTTCATTAAAGAAGCTGACAGACGATATGACCAACGCAAGAAAGAGTGCTAATGGCATCACAGATGTGAGTAAAAAAGCCTTTGCATATGGTGAGAATGTTAAACCTTACTTTGAAAAGATTCGGTACCACAGTGATAAATTGGAGCAACTAGTAGAGGATGCAGCCTGGCCTTTAACCAAATATCATGAACTTCTTTTTCTAAAATAATTGTTCATTTCACTCCTCAATTTTTTAATGGTTTGTCTATTTTTGCCAAAACCCTATACCTATGGATTCTTCGGCCAGTAAGCGTTATGATCAAAGAGGAGTTTCGGCTTCAAAAGAAGACGTACACAATGCAATAAAGAATATCGACAAGGGATTATTTCCTAAGGCTTTTTGCAAAATTGTAGAGGACCATCTAACGAATGATGAGGAGTATTGTCTGGTAATGCATGCCGATGGAGCGGGAACAAAATCTTCCCTTGCGTATATGTACTGGAAAGAAACAGGAGATTTGTCGGTTTGGAAGGGAATTGCACAGGATGCCCTGATAATGAATTTAGACGATCTGCTCTGTGTGGGCGTTACCGATAATATTATGCTTTCTTCCACTATTGGCAGGAATAAAAGTTTAATTCCCGGGGAAGTAATTGCGGCTATAATCAATGGGACCGAGGAATTATTATCCGATTTGGCCGAATACGGAATATATGTTTACTCTACGGGTGGGGAAACAGCTGATGTAGGAGATTTGGTCCGGACAATCATTGTAGACTCTACGGTTACGGCCAGAGTGAAAAGAAAAGATGTAATTGACAATGCCAACATAAAGCCAGGAGACGTAATCGTTGGTCTGGCATCCTTTGGACAGGCGACCTACGAAAAAGAGTACAATGGGGGGATGGGGAGTAATGGTCTGACCTCTGCCAGACATGATGTTTTTTCCAAATATCTGGCAAAAAAATACCCTGAGAGCTTCGATGCCAATGTGCCAGAAGACCTAGTGTACTCTGGAGATCTTAAGTTAACCGATTCTGTACCCAATGTTCCCATAGATGCTGGGAAGTTGGTCTTGTCTCCTACAAGAACCTACGCACCAATAATTAAAAAGATTCTCGAAAAGTATACGGCATCCGATATCCATGGTATGGTACATTGCAGTGGAGGGGCCCAAACCAAAATTCTTCACTTTATAGATAATCTTCATATTATCAAGGATAGTATGTTCGAGCTACCACCGCTTTTTGAACTTATTCAAAACCAGTCCCAAACCCCTTGGAGAGAAATGTACCAGGTATTTAATTGCGGGCACAGAATGGAACTTTATCTGGATGCAAAAATTGCAGAAGACGTCATTGCTATCTCGGAATCTTTTGGCGTGGAAGCCAAAATAGTTGGTAGGGTAGAAGCGAGTTCAGCCAAAAAATTAACCATCCAGAGTTCTAAGGGAACCTTCGAATACTAGACATACGAATCCTCTTTTAAATACGTTCTTTTATTGTGGCTATCCTAAGGCAGTGTTTTTGCCTGGTTATCCAAAGCATATCCCAAATTAATGAATAGAAAAATAGGCTATGGAAAGAAAACAATTTTTAAGAAGTCTTGGAGCTGGTGCGGCATTTGCAATTAGCTTTCCTTGTATTCATGGATGTTCCAGCGACGATGGAGAACTACCTATGAATCCTATTCCAGAGGGCGTTGATTTTACAGTAGATCTGGATTCCGCTGAGGCTGCTCCTTTATCAGAAAACGGAGGCTATATTCTAAAGAATGATGTGGTGGTCGCCAGAAATTTAGAAGGAGATTTTGTGGCTGCTAGTCAGATTTGTTCTCATCAACAGACAGATCAGGTGCGGTTTATAGAAACCTCCGGTGGTATCTTCAGATGTTCAACCCACGGTTCGGAATTTGATCAGGATGGTAGACCTTTGAATACCATCACCAACAATCCACTTAAAATATTCATGACAGAACGCAATGGAAGCGTTCTTAGGGTATTCGAGTAATACGATACCTGTATCCTATTCTTATGAAGAGTTGCCCCATTTATATTCTTCCAGGCTTCCTTGCCGTCTTTTTTAGAAAGTTGGGCAGAAGGTTGGTAATTGTTAAAATGTATTTGGCATCCCTATGAGAGTGTGCTATATTCTCATAGTTTCTCTTTTTTGCGGTCTTAGCTGTGCGGCCCAGCAAAAGAAGTTTGTCATGGTTAAAAGGGCACTAAGCCTAATGGGGTCTCCTTTTGAGTTTACTGTGGTCGCCTCTAGCGAAGAGATTGGATACATCAATATTGAAGAGGCAATTGCAGAAACAAAACGTATCGAGAAATTGATCTCTTCCTGGGATCCGGAATCCCAGACTTCGGAAATAAACAGAAATGCAGGGGTCCGACCTGTGGTAGTCGATTTCGAGCTTTTTAAACTTATTGAACGGTCCATTCAAATTTCGGAATTAACGTCTGGTATGTTCGATATAAGTGTTGCAGCGATGGACAGGGTTTGGAATTTTGATGGAACCATGTCTTCCTTTCCTATACCGGAAAGAATAAAGCAAGGGGCTTCCGATGTTGGATATAAAAAAATTCAATTAAATTATGAGGAGCACAGTGTTTTCCTTAAAGAGAAGGGAATGAAGATTGGTTTTGGAGGCATTGGAAAAGGATATGTTGCAGACAAGGTTAAAGAATTGTTGATGTCTAAACAGGTTCCCGGGGGTATGATAAATGCCGCAGGTGATATTTCTACCTGGGGAACCAAGTCTACCGGGGAAAAATGGCTGATAGGTGTGGACAATCCGGATAGAGAGAGTCGATATTTCAGCTGGTTGCCTCTGGTAGAATCTTCGGTCTCTATTAGTGGAATTCATCAGAAGTATATTACGTTTCGGGGTAAGAAGTATTCTCATTATTTAGATCCCATCAGCGGATACCCCGCCAATGGAATAAAAAAAGTTACTGTTTTCTCCAAGAGTGCGGAACTATGCGATGCCCTGGCTACCGCTATTTATGTGATGGGAAAGGAAAGGGGACTGACCTTGGTAAACCAACTGGGTGGAATTGAGGTTATCATTGTGGATAATTTTAATAGAATGGATACCAGTTCCGGGCTGCACTTAAATACCCCCAATTAAAGGTGGCTGTATTTAAAGAACGATTTCTTGCCACGAAGACCAAATAAAGACTTTAAAAAAGTTGTAAATTCGCATTCCTAAGGAAGGTATATGTTAGATAAGTTAAATATCGTAAAACAGCGATTTGATGAGGTTTCCGATCTCATTATCCAACCGGATGTTATTTCCGATCAAAAGCGTTATATAAAGCTCAATAAGGAATATAAGGACTTAAGGGTTTTAGTAGACAAACGAGACCGATATATTGAATTGACCAACAATATTCAGGAAGCGGAAGAAATTCTTGCCGATGGTAGCGATGAGGAGATGATTGAAATGGCAAAGCTTCAGTTGGAAGAAGCAAAAAGTGCCTTACCAAGTCTGGAAGAAGAAATAAAATTCTTGCTGATTCCTAAAGACCCTGAAGATGAAAAGAATGTCGTAATGGAAATCCGGGCAGGTACCGGTGGCGATGAGGCCAGTATATTTGCAGGGGATTTATATCGTATGTACGCAAAATACTGTGAATCTAAAGGATGGAAGACTAACATTATCGATCTGAGTGAAGGCACAAGTGGTGGATATAAAGAAATTCAATTTGAAGTGAACGGAGAGGATGTCTATGGAACCCTAAAATTTGAGGCTGGTGTGCACAGGGTACAAAGAGTTCCACAAACGGAAACACAAGGCAGGGTACATACTAGTGCTGCGACCGTGATGGTACTTCCGGAAGCCGAAGATTTTGATGTTCAAATAGATCCTAAAGACGTGCGAATCGATTTCTTTTGTTCTTCCGGTCCAGGTGGCCAATCCGTAAACACTACCTATTCGGCAGTCCGTTTAACACATATTCCTACGGGTTTGGTCGCGCAGTGTCAGGATGAAAAGTCACAGCACAAGAATAAAGATAAGGCGTTTAGGGTCCTTCGTTCCAGATTATACGATATGGAGCTTGCAAAAAAGCAAGAGGAGGATGCTGCCAAAAGAAATTCGCAGGTGAGTAGTGGGGACAGGTCCGCAAAGATCAGGACGTACAATTACCCCCAAGGGCGGGTAACGGATCATCGCATAGGACTTACCTTATACGATCTTCAAAATATCATCAACGGAGATATTCAAAAAATTATTGATGAGCTCATGCTTGTAGAAAATACAGAAAAACTAAAAGAGGCTTCGGAGATTTTTTAATTAGTTAGTATGAAAAGCGAAGTTTTAGTGGAGCAAATTCACAAAAAGAGGTCCTTTCTTTGTATCGGCCTGGATACGGATCTCACCAAAATTCCGGCACACCTTCTATCTGAAGAGGATCCAATTTTTTCTTTTAACAAAGCTATTATTGATGCCACACATCATCTATGTGTTGCCTATAAACCCAATATGGCCTTTTATGAAGCTTATGGCTTGGAAGGATGGAAGTCCTTAGAAAGGACCATGACCTATTTAAATGAGGAATATCCTGAAATGTTTACCATTGCGGATGCCAAACGGGGCGATATAGGGAATACGGCCTCCAGATATGCAGAAGCTTTTTATAACCAATTGGGATTCGATTCTATTACAGTTGCCCCGTATATGGGCAAAGACTCTATAGAGCCTTTTCTCGCCTTTAAAGAAAAGCACACCATACTTTTAGCCTTAACATCGAATGCGGGGTCTAAAGACTTTCAAACAAAAAAAATAGGAAATACGTATTTATACGAAGAGGTTATAGAGACGTCAAAATCGTATACCAATGCAGAAAATTTGATGTATGTTGTCGGCGCTACTAAAGCTGAGTATATCGCGGAGATACGAAAGATAATACCGGATAATTTTTTACTGGTACCTGGAGTGGGTGCACAAGGCGGGAGTCTTCAGGAAGTATGCAAAAATGGCTTGAATACAAACATCGGTTTACTGATAAACTCTTCCAGAGGAATTATCTATGCTTCAAAAGGAGTAGATTTTGCAGAAGCAGCTGCCCTTAAGGCACAAGAACTTCAAAGCCAAATGGCAGAATACGTTACTCAGTAACAGAGTGCTTTACTGAACTACTGAACAAAGTTTTCTAACATCTTCTTTAGCTTACGAGCTTTTAACTCAAAAAAAGTAGCGAGTTTGTCGTCCGTATATTTAAAGTCTGATGCTTTTTTTAGAAAATTTTGATACTGTGTTTCCATTTGGGAAAAAGCATGTTGCGTCTGGGTGATTGGGGTAATGGAACCCACCTTGCAATATTGATTGTTCATGATCATTATATTAGTTCTTACAAATATACGGCTGAAACAGGCGTTTAGATGTTTTCTTTCTACGTATTCCAGTAAAAATCAGTTGATTTGACGTTTTTTTAACTTTGTCTTTACATAATTGCCTAAAAGACCGGGCTTTTTTTAGGAGAATTGTAGTCTTACCCAAAGGAAAGGGGAGTGTCTTAATGCGTTTGTAAAAATAGAATATGAAATAGTAGTAAATAAAAAACCGGTGTTTCCACCGGTTAAAACTAAATAACTCAAAAAATACTAACTCAAAATAGTTCCTTTGCCCTCTAATAGAATTAAAGGTATGGTAACTTGGTTAAAGCCTTTGAATAACTAACGTCTTAAAAATGAGAATATTGTTTGGTTTAAAACAATAGTAGCTGGAGAGAAATATAGAGGCGTTCCAGGACAAATGAAACCTTAATCAGAATAGTGGGAGGCAATGATTTTGTCTGTCTCTGCTTTATTCTTAAATACATCAAAAGTCTTTCCTTGGGTTCGCAAGGCACCTAAGGTGTTGGCATATTGCGCTGCTATTACGGGGTCGTTAAATTTTGAAAAACCATAGGCAAGTCCGCCTGCAAAAGAATCGCCACAACCGGTAGTATCAATTACATTTTTCATATACACAGATTGGATAAAGGTTTTATTCACCGCGCCATTTACCATATAGTAGAGTACGCAACCTCGAGAATCTAGTGTTACATAGAAATGACTTACTCCATTCTTTAAAACATGAGCCGCCATATCGTCTAAATGATCTGTTTTTTCTTCGTCATAACTGCTCATTTCTTCTGCCTCGTATTCTTCCTTAAACCAGCACACCTGGGATTCTTCCAGATTCATCTTAAGAATATCTATATAGGGTAACCACTCGTCCATGTCTACCCAAAATTTTCTATATCGATCTCCAGTCATACTCATGGTGGTAGTAGGACCGTGTGCATCAAAAATCACCAACCCCTTAGTGTTTTCTTTGATATGTTTAAGAGTGCTCAGGGAAATTTCAAAATCCGTAATCGGAACAAAAACGAAAGCGTTAATATCCTCTAGAGATGCAATATCCTCAGGGAGAATAGGTTGCATACAGGCTGTTTGTTTCTCCAATCGATTATTCTGGTCTATAAACCGTAATTCAATCACGGTACCTCTGTTGGCTTCAGAAGAGACATAGGAGGTATTGATATTGTCGTAGGGGGCTAAAACCTCGGCTATGTTCTTGTGGTCCTTCTTGTGCACTTTAGATACAGGAATTACTTCTCCTTCCTCGCCGAGTAATTTTGATAGTGCTATCACAGGATGGGTAACACAGCCATATTTATGTATTACTTCGTTCTGATAGGTGTATATGGTATCTCGGGGAATCGGACCTAGGACAGCAATCTTTATCATAGCGCATCAAAATTTGTTTGAGTGCTTAAGGTACTAAATATTGCCAAGCAAATAAAGTCTTAAATGGAAGGTTAAGAGAAGATAACTGTTTTGTTGTTGTAAACCATTGTTTTTCTTTTAACATGCAGTTCAACAGCTCTGGATAAAACAATCTTTTCTAAATCCCTTCCTTTGGCAATAAAGTCCTTTACACTATGGGAGTGCGACACGGTAGTAACATCCTGCTCGATTATAGGACCTGCGTCTAATTCTTCAGTCACATAATGGCTGGTTGCACCAATAATTTTAACACCTCTTTCAAATGCCGCGTGATAGGGTTTGGCTCCTGCAAACGCAGGAAGAAAGGAATGGTGAATGTTGATAATTTTATTGGGAAATTGATTGATCAAAGTACTACTTACAATCTGCATATACCTGGCTAAAACGATAAAATCGACCCTGTATTCTTTTAGCAATCGCAGCTGTTCCGCCTCTGCTTCTACTTTCGTATCTTTCGTAACCGCTACATGGTAAAAAGGAATATCAAATTGGGAGGCAATGGTTTTTGCCTGTTCGTGGTTGCTGAGAATAAATGGAATTTCCACTTCCAACTCACCGGATTTATAACGACTTAATAAATCATAAAGGCAATGGTTGTATTTGGATACAAAGATGGCCATTCTCGGCTTTAAATCCCCCTGGTGCAAGCTCCACTTCATATTATAAGGTCTTGCTATTTTGGAATCAAAGTCCTCTTTGAGATTATTTAAGTGTTGGTTTACTTCGAACTCACTTTCAAGTCGCATAAAAAAGACGCCCATTTCTTTATCTACGTGCTGATCCAAATAAACAATATTTCCTTTATTTTTCTGAATAAAGGCTGTGACACTACTAATAATGCCTATTTGATCGGGACAATTAATACGTATAGTGGTTTTCAATGCACTGGGTTTAGATGGTAAATTTATAGATATTCTATAAATGAATAGTAGTTCCTAAGTATTTTTGATAATCCTTTTTAGAAACCATTTTCTTTTCCATTTATTGTAAATTGCCATAAGATAGAATTATTCCTATTTACAATGCAACAACCAAAGGTCTATATTCCAATAAATAAAGTAAGAATAGTTACTGCGGCATCCCTTTTTGATGGACATGATGCGGCCATTAATATTATGCGACGCATAATTCAATCCACTGGTGTTGAAGTAATTCATTTGGGGCACGATAGAAGTGTAGATGAGGTGGTGAATTGTGCTATTCAGGAAGATGTAAACGGCATCGCAATGACATCCTATCAAGGTGGGCACAATGAATACTTTAAATATATGTTCGATCTTTTGCAGGAACGCGGCGCTTCTCATATAAAGATCTTTGGTGGAGGTGGTGGTGTAATATTACCAAAAGAGATTAGTTCCCTGATGGATTATGGCATTACCAGGATTTATTCGCCAGACGACGGCAGAGAAATGGGATTACAGGGTATGATTAATGACCTGGTATCCAAGGCAGATTTTCCTGTACCACCTTTAGCAACTAAAGCCAAAGAGAACTTAGGCAAGACTTTAAATAGTAAAGAACCGGGAACTTTAGCCAGGTTGATTAGCCTGGCTGAGAATAGGCCTGCCGAATTTAAGGATGTTTTTCATACACTCCCCAAAACATCAGCGCATATACCAGTTCTGGGAATCACAGGGACAGGTGGTTCTGGGAAATCGAGTTTGGTAGATGAACTAGTGAGACGGTTTTTGATGGATTTTCCTGACAAGACTTTGGGGATTATTTCTGTAGATCCTTCAAAGAGAAAAACCGGAGGTGCTCTGTTGGGAGATAGAATTCGAATGAATGCCATAAACTCACCAAGGGTTTATATGCGATCTTTGGCAACGAGACAATCCAATCTTGCCTTGTCTCAGCATGTTAGTGAGGCAATCGAAGTTCTGCGGGCAGCTGCATTTGATCTGATTATTTTAGAAACCTCCGGCATTGGACAATCGGATACGGAAATTATAGAACATAGCGATGTGTCGCTCTATGTAATGACTCCGGAATTCGGAGCCGCAACACAGCTGGAAAAAATTGATATGCTAGACTATGCCGATCTTGTGGCAATCAACAAATTTGATAAAAGAGGCGCTCTAGATGCCCTAAGGGATGTCAGAAAACAGTTTGTTCGGAATCATGGCCTTTGGGAAGAAGAGGAATCTTCTCTCCCTGTTTTTGGTACTACTGCTTCGGAGTTTAATGATCCTGGTACAAATCGTCTTTACAAGGCCGTGATGACACAGCTAAATGCGAAAACAAAGGTGAAATTAGCATCTACCTTAGAGATAAATCAGGAAATGGAACAAAAGGTCTATGTTGTTCCACCAGCAAGAACGCGATATTTATCTGAAATAACAGAAACTATAAGGGCCTACGATCAAAGTGCAAGGGAACAGGCGGAAATAGCCCAGAGTCTGTATGGTATTTATACCACCTTGAGAACACTGGCCAAGAAGGAGGTGGTACTCCAAGGTAGTGGTATCCTTTTGGAAACTAGCCCAGAAGATAAAAAAGAAAAGAAAGAATTAATTGATTTACTACTGGAAGAGTTTACAACAATTAAGTTAGAATTAAACCCTTATAACTGGGAACGGATAGTTAGTTGGTCTGCCAAGAAAGAGCTTTACAAGAAGGGACAATATATTTTTGAGGTACGTGGTAAGAAAATTGCCATAGAAACCCATACAGAATCCCTTTCAAGACTCGCAATACCAAAAATATCCCTACCGAAGTACAAGGCGTGGGGGGATTTACTTTTATGGGAATTACAAGAAAATGTGCCAGGTGAATTTCCGTACACCTCCGGTTTATATCCCTTTAAAAGAACGGGGGAAGATCCGACAAGAATGTTTGCAGGAGAGGGAGGTCCGGAGCGTACCAATAGACGCTTCCACTACGTAAGTTTAGACATGCCTGCAAAAAGACTCTCAACAGCCTTTGATTCTGTAACACTCTACGGAAACGACCCGGATTACCGACCGGATATATACGGAAAAATAGGAAATGCCGGAGTTTCTATTTGTTGTTTAGACGATGCTAAAAAGCTGTACTCTGGCTTTGACCTAAGCGACCCGATGACTTCGGTGAGTATGACCATCAATGGTCCGGCGCCAATGCTTTTGGGATTTTACATCAATACTGCTATAGACCAGGCCTGTGAAAAATATATTCACGACCATCAACTGGAAGAGGAAGTAACTCAAAAAATACAAAGACTGTATCAGGGTAACCTGAAGAAAAGACCTGTTTACAGAGGGGCACTTCCTGAGGGTAATAACGGTTTGGGATTATTTCTTTTGGGGGTTAGTGGGGATCAGGTGTTGCCAGAGAAGGTATATCAGGAGATAAAGCAGAAGACTTTAGCAACCATACGGGGTACGGTACAGGCAGATATCCTCAAGGAAGATCAGGCACAAAATACCTGTATTTTTTCTACGGAATTTGCATTACGACTTATGGGAGACGTGCAAGCGTATTTTATTGAAAATAGCGTACGGAATTTTTATTCTGTTTCTATATCGGGATATCACATTGCGGAAGCAGGAGCGAACCCTATCACGCAATTGGCCTTTACCCTTTCTAATGGTTTTACTTATGTAGAATACTATCTCAGCAGAGGGATGGACATCAATAAATTTGGACCTAACCTTAGCTTTTTCTTTTCTAATGGAATAGACCCGGAATATGCCGTAATTGGAAGAGTTGCAAGAAGGATTTGGTCAAAGGCACTGAAGGAAAAATACGGTGCTGGGCCAAGAGCCCAAATGCTGAAATATCATATCCAAACTTCAGGGCGCAGCTTACACGCGCAAGAAATTGATTTTAACGATATACGAACAACCTTACAAGCCTTGTATGCCATCTATGATAATTGCAATTCACTGCATACCAATGCTTATGACGAAGCAATAACGACTCCAACTGAAGAATCCGTAAGGAGGGCAATGGCAATACAGCTCATTATTAATAAAGAACTGGGTCTGACAAAAAATGAAAACCCCTTGCAAGGTTCCTTTATAATTGAAGAACTGACGGACTTGGTAGAAGAGGCGGTACTTTTGGAGTTTGACAGGATAACAGAAAGAGGTGGTGTTTTGGGGGCAATGGAGACCATGTATCAAAGATCCAAAATACAGGAAGAAAGTATGTATTATGAGACATTGAAACACAATGGTAGTTTTCCAATAATTGGGGTTAATACCTTCCTGAGTTCTGGCGGATCTCCTACCGTTTTACCAGCCGAGGTAATACGGGCCACGGATCAAGAGAAGAACAATCAGATAAAAACACTAGAGAATTTACACCGTTTTAATGAGAAGAAGGCTAAAATGTTATTGCAAGATCTGAAGGAAACGGCAATAAAAAATGAGAATATTTTTGAAAAGCTAATGGAAGTAACCAAATATTGCTCTCTGGGCCAAATAACAACAGCATTGTTTGAAGTGGGAGGGCAGTACCGAAGAAATATGTAAGGGTTTGGCTTTTTGGAACCTAATACCCTTTGTAATCATTGAATCCCCAGGTGGCATTTCCAGATAGACCTCCTAAAGATTTTCGCCATTTCTTGAAGGATCGTCTGAAACTACGTACTTCTTTGCGCATAAGCTCTATATATTCCCGTTCTTTTAAGCCATCATTTTCCAATCCATTACAGTAGGATATCATGTTGCGGATCATAATATTGATAAATGAAATACTTTTCATCCGAACCGAGTAGGACTGTGAAGATTCCGCCCGTGCTATTTGTTGAGGAATTAATATAGAATCTGCTAGCAGAGAATCGGCGATATGGTCTCGTAAACTATTTGATTTATAAAGGGTTACCAAATCCTTGTTAGAGGACACAAAAGATGCAATTTCCCTGCTCATGGAACAAAGTTCCATGGATTTTCGGTAAACAGGTACGGATCTCAGGTTCTTGTAGGACATGTCGCAATTTTCTTTTTTCACCTATAAAGTTACGTTCTAAATAAAAAATGTTACTTTGTATTTTAAAGCTAAATTCACTTTTTACTTAAAAATACATAATAGTTATTAAAATTAATTATGATAGAGAAGATAGACGATTTGAATTGGAAGATACTGGGTTTGTTACAACAGAATGCGCGACAGTCCTTGGTAGAAATAGGGAAGAAAGTAGGGCTAACACCACCTGCAGTTGCGGAAAGGATTAAGAAGATGGAGGATACTGGTGTGTTAGAAGGTTTTAAGGCTAAAGTATCTTATTCTAAGGCAGGCTATCAGCTTAAAGCCATCATTACCCTTCGGGCATTCATGGGGAAACTGAAGCCTTTTTTGCAAATGGTTCCGGAGTTAACAGAAGTTACAAATTGCTATAGGATAACAGGAAACGAGAATATAGTAATGGAAGTTGTTTTAAAGGATCAAGGCCATTTGGAAGAATTTATAGATCGTTTAATTCGCTATGGGGAAACCAGAACCCATATCATTCTCTCGGACGTAGTTTCTCAGGCACCCATAAGGCAAATTTCGTTCTAAAACACGTATTTGTTATGTATAGGTTTATTTTTTTGGCATCAGATTTGGTAGGACTTTAGGTGGGGATAGGAATGTTTAAGAGATAGATTTTTAATAGTTTTTTAATTTTTAATGTTGTTCGACTTATCTATTATTACTTAAATTAGCTAATAAATGATTGTTCTAACTTCGCTTTACTATAGAATTTATTTTGATGGATGATTCCTATTCAATTGATTTTGAATAATTGTTTGGCTAGGTTTTTGATGATTTGTGTCTATGAAGTATGTTTATGTACTACTCTTTATAATTTTTCCTATTGTTGATTCGACTTCTCAGGAAAAGCGAATGAGTTTTCCCAGGGGGAGAATTATCGACTCTATTCGAGTTAATGACAGTATTTCCGAGACTTTTAATTTGTATATCCCTAAAAAATTCGATGGGAATGGTAAATGGCCCGTTCTTTTCGTATTTAATATGGAGGGAAATAGTAAAAGAGTGCTTACGATGTTTTGGCAGTCTGCTGAGGATCATAGTTTTATTTTGGCCTCTTCCAATCAGGTAAGTGATAGTCTCCCGATATCAAAGAATATTCAAATCACCAACAGGATGATTAATAGTGTATCCGCCATGCTACCTCTAGATAATAAAAGAGCATATTCGGGCGGCTTTGGAACAGGTGCAAAATTTGCAAGTATTGTCCCTTCATTTATTAAAGATGTTACAGGAGTAATTTCCATTGGGTCACCGGTTCCAAATGTAGAATTGTTGAATGTAAAAAGACCTTATTATTTTATTGGTATCGTTGGAAATGAGGACTTCAATTATCCTGATATGCTCCAGGAAAAAGTCTTGTTAAGTAAACTAAGGTTTCCAAATAATCTCATAGTATATGATGGTGGACTTACCGACTACGATCCTTCAGCTATTGATGAGGCATTTGAAATGCTCAATTTGTCGTCCATGGCAAAAGGAAGCTTACCAAAGGACCAGAAGACTATTTCTGCCTCTTTTGAAGAAGATATGCTAGAATTCAGGGCCTTAAAAGGGAAAGGAAATATGTATGACGCCCATGCCAAACTAAGTCAGATTCTTTCCATATACCAGCCATTACTGACCATAGATTCTTTAAGAGACGAGTTGAAATCTTTAAAACGGCAAAAATTATACAAGTTGCAGAAAAGAACCCTGAGCAATATACTTTTTCAGGAGTCATTAATTCGAGAAGAGTTTGAATTTAATTTAAGTGAAGACATAAGTACTCTGAATTACAACAATCTTGGCTGGTGGAATTATAAAATGGCAGAATTAAAAAAATATGATTCCAAACCAGATCCATTGGAACAACAAATGGGAAAACGCCTCTTGGGGTATTTAAATGCCTTAATTGAGGATTACATTGATTTAGAGAAGTCTCAAGAGCGTGTAAACGATGAGGTTCTTAGTTATTTGTGGATGTTAAAGACTATCACCGAACCTACGGAGTATATCTATTATTTAAATATTATTTCTGATAGTTCTAAATATGAGGACTATGGGACTGCATTGTTTTATTTAGAAGAACTATTGAAGCAGGGTTATTCCAATAAAGAGGAGCTCTATTCACTAGAGAATACAGCCCTATTAAGAATTATGCCAGAGTTTAACGCACTTGTGAATAAATACCTTAAATCCTCGAGGTACGACAGAATTATTGAACGATAAAGCTAGGAACCTCTTCAAGGTTCCAGTCAATTACCAATCCGCCTGCTATTGATTCGGCTATTTCTTTGCCATATAAGTATTCGCAAACGTATAAAGCTGCCTCAAAACTTTTAGCGCCTCCAGCGGAGGTAATATACTTCCCATCATGTACAAAAAGGACGCTGTCTTTCACCTGGAGCTCGGGAAACATTTGTCTGTACTTGCTTATGTCGCTTGGAAAGGTGGTAGACCAGACAGTATCTAATAAACCAGCTTTTGCCAGGACAAAGGCACCATCGCAATGTGATGTGACCAACATCGCATTTTTATCTACTTCTCTAATGAATTGAAGCATGCTGGTGTTTTGCAAGTCGGTGTCCAGATGGTGTTCAGCACTAGGCACTACTAATATATCGATTGTGGGAAGGCTATCTGTTAAATAATTGAAATCTGGTAAGACCCTGAGTCCTTCGAAGGTTGTAATCGCCTCATGAGTATCCGCAACAGTAAACGTATTCATCGCTTTTATCCCATCTCTGAATTGCGTGTGTTGGAAGATGTCGTAGGGTGCTGTAAACTCCGTATTGTAGGTGCCTTCCATTATCAGAAAGGCGACGTTATATCTGTCGTCTTCGATAGTGTTTATATAGGCAGATTTTGGTACTTCCGCTTGTTTATCTTTGATTTTTGGGTTACAACTAATGATCAGACAAAGAAGGGTGCAGATAAATAGCCAGTAGTAGTCTTTCATAAGTGCTCTATTTTGTTTTGCTAATTCTCCTCAATAGTAAAAGTAATAAAATACCAACTAGGCCTATGATGGAAGCGGCATACCAGGTGAAAGAAAAACCAAAATTTGAAATAGTAATAAGACCCGTATTATGGGCAAAAATGTGAGAAGCAGAAAAGGCTATGCTGTAGAGAGCCATATATTCTCCCTGATTCCCTCTTTTTGCTCTTTGCATGGCAAAGGCGTTAGAAAAAGGAAATGCAATCATTTCACCCAGAGTCATGAGAAGCATTCCAATAACTAAAATACCATTCCAGGACGTACTATTCAATATTAAAAGACTTAAGGTTACCAAGGTAAGTCCAAAAATCATATGTCCGATTTTAGAAATTGAGGTAGACTCCAGATATTTTATCAAAGGCATTTCAAAAAGAAAAATTAAGAAACCATTCATAGCAAGTAACACCCCAATTTGGGCTTCACTCAATCCCCGTGCTTCGTTGTAGAATAGAGGAACAGTAGAAAAGTACTGAACAAAAACAAATCCGAATATCACCATGGTAAATACAAATAACAAATATGCACCATCAGAATAGGCAGATTTTGGGTTGGTGTTACGAACGTCATCCAACACTTTGGATTTTTTTGGATTAAGCAGTCGAAGTAGGAGCCAGGCAGCTACAATACAAGTGATACCATCCACCCAAAATAATCCACTATAGCCCAGATAGGCAATTATTAATCCACCCAGAGCCGGACCTGCAGAAAAACCTAAATTTATGGCTAATCGGATTAGCGTAACCGATCTCGTTTTGTTTTCTGGTTTACTATACAGACTTAAGGCGACAAAAGTTGCTGGCCTGAAGGCATCTGCAATAATCATTAAAAAGAAAATTCCAATACAAACCGTAACAAAAGAGGTTGCATATTGCAGTAAAACGAATAATGTTCCAGTAAAGAGTAAACTATAGAACATAACTTTATACGGACCAAAGATATCGGTCAATCTCCCACCGACCCATGCACCACATAGCGAACCCAAACCAAAACAAGTCATTATTAGTCCTACTTTTTCCAGACTAAACCCTAAATCCTGGGTTAGGTATAGCGATAAAAAAGGGATTACCATGGTACCTGCTCTGTTGATCAAAGTAATCAGAGCCAGCCACCATACTTCGGCAGATAGTCCCTTGAAGGAGTTGAGGTAATTGTTTAACAATCGTTGCATTGGTCATTTAATAAAAAAGCCCGGCACTAGGGCCAGGCTTTACATAGGATATTGCGATCACAAGTCAACACTGGTCTTTTGTCTTGTTTAAAAGAATAAGGTTGCCTTGTTTCTGTGTCATGTCGTTGTTTTTTTAATCCGTATGTAAATGTATGTAAAATTTATAGAAGTTGTAATTTTACTCGAAATAATTAGGCATGAAGAAATTTTTTACATTGGGAATTCTAGTTTTCTTGTTTCTCCTGAGTGCTTGTTCCGATAAAAAAAGATATCACGATAAGACTTCGGTAGTGGATAAATCCGCTTACCCAAGTGAAATAGTGTCCGTGATGGAGTTTCAGGAGAAACTCAACAAAACCTTTAAGGATCCGAATGCATCTCCACTTCCGGATCGGTATAGAAAAGACTTCGAGGGCTTAGAATTTTTTAGTCCGGACACCAACTACATTGTCGAAGGAATCCTGAAGAGAGTTCCTGAACCAATTCCGTTTTTAATGCCAACGAATACGGAACGAAAATCGGAAGAATCTGTTTTTGGGGTAATAGAATTTACACTGAAAGATCAGAAATATGCCTTGGAGGTTTATCAAAATGTAACCTTAAAGGATTCTACAGGATACAAAGATTATCTTTTTCTTCCTTTTATGGACAAAACCAATGGCAGAGAAACCTATGAAGGGGGGAGGTATATAGATCTGACTATACCAGAAGGAGATCGTATCATGCTCAATTTTAACTTGGCGTACAATCCTTATTGTGTTTATAATAAAAAGTACTCATGCCCCTTGGTTCCAGCGGTAAATTATTTAGATACAGAAATCAGAGCTGGTGTAAAAGCATTTAATAAGAAGTAATAAATAGCCCCGGCAAAAAACTTGCCGGGGCTGGGTATTTAACTAAACAGAATTAAACTAAAATCTATATCACTAAAAACTAGAAAGCAAATACTGCAGCTACCAAGAAGGAAGCTAAACTGTCTGTTGCTTCAAGGTCGTTATTTATAAAGGCATTATCCGAAGCGCTGTCTAATCTTAGTTCTGGAATAAAGGTCAGATAATCTCCAACCGTTAGGTTACCGGAAAGCGTTAAAGCGAAAACATTAGAATCTTCTACTCCTGTTCCTATTGCCCCATAGTCCCCATTTTCTTTAAAATATTCTGCTCTAAGGCCTAATTTAAAAGTATCTGAGGTTGCGTATTGTGGGTATAATGCCGCGCCATAGAACCCTACACCATCGGTGTCTTGGTAGGTAGCATTGATTCCTAGGTAAAAGCTATCTGTAATATCAAAGCCTCCGGTATAGTCTATCTGGAATAAAGCTTTGATGTCTGTCTTAACGATATTGCCATTTTCAATAGTTTCGTTTATCCCTTGCTTTCCATAGAGTAAATTCAGGTACTGCCCGAAAAAGCCAACTTGTGCACCAAAGGAGTATTCAGCAAACGGGTTGATATCCGTTAGATCCGTAGGATTCATTATAGCAAGCATCAGGGACCAGTCATCGCTCAATGCAAAATCAGCCTTTAAACCTGCATGTGAGAATGGTCCATAAGAGAACATATAAGAGGTGCTGTAGTTGAAGTTACCCGTTGGTGAAATAACTTCATAACCAAGGAATGTATTGAAGTTACCAAAGGTCAAGGTGGTTTTTTCGCTTACATTCCAGTAAACATATAATTGATTAACAATATTTGCAGATCCAAAAGGAGAGCCGAATACCGCTTCTTCCCCTCTAGGTCCGAAAACGAGGTCGGCAACAAAACCCACTTTTTCTCCTTCGTAACTAGCGATAAGGTTTGCCATACCTAGAGCAAATCCAGGTCTATTGGCAAAGGAAGTTCCTGGAGCGGTTGGTCCAAAAGAAGGGCCTAAAGGGTCTTCATTAGGGACAACTTTATTCAGACCATTGAAATTCGTACGGAAATACGCATCTACAGATCCATTAAAAGTAAATTTTTTATCTTCTTCCTCATCCTGTGCGAAAACCGATGCCGAAAGAAATACTACTGCCAATAAGAACAGATTTTTTATGTAACTTGTATTAGTAAATGATTTCATAACTCAATGTTTATAGTTTCCCAAGCAGGGAAATTGTTAATATGATGTATTGATAAAATTGAATAATTTACAGAACGGAGCGTTCTACCAAACGCTCCGTTTGCTTTATTTTAATGTTGGTTCATTCTGAAATCAGAATACGCATCCATACCGTGTTCGATAAGATCCAAACCATTTATTTCTTCTTCTTTGTCTACTCTTATTCCCATAGTTTTCTTAAGAGCGAATATGATGATGAAAGAGGTCACAAGGCAAAATACGCCAACTGCTGCAACACCAGTCAATTGATAGATTAGTTGTTGTACACCTGCTTTTGCTCCAAAGAGACCTACTGCCAAGGTGCCCCAGATACCACAGATCAAGTGAACCGTTACGGCTCCTACCGGATCGTCTAGTTTTATTTTATCAATAAAGGCAACACCAAGTACAATTATTACACCAGCAATTAGTCCGATAATTACTGCTTCCGTTGGGGACATTAAATCTGCTCCAGCAGTAATTCCCACAAGTCCACCTAAAATACCATTTAAGAACATGGTAAGGTCAAGGTTCTTGTACATAAAAGTAGAGGTAAGCATAGCGGAAACACCACCTGCGGCAGCAGCCAGACAAGTAGTCACTAATACTAATGAGGTCAATTCAGGATCTGCTGAAAGTACAGAACCACCGTTAAATCCAAACCATCCAAGCCATAAGATCAATACACCAGCGGTTGCCATAGGGATATTATGTCCTGGGATTGCTTTGGGTTTACCGTCAGAATCGAATTTTCCAATTCTGGCACCTAAGAGGTATATGGCTACCAAGGCACCCCATCCTCCTACAGAGTGTACAAGGGTAGAACCGGCAAAGTCATAAAAACCTTCGTCGCCTCCTAATGTTGATAAGAAGCCACCTCCCCATTGCCATGAGCCTGAAATTGGATAAACAAGGCCTACATATATGATAGTGAAGATCATAAAAGGAACTATTTTAATTCGCTCGGCAACAGCACCCGAAACAATTGTAGCTGCTGTAGCGGCAAACATTCCTTGGAAAAGGAAATCTGTCCACCAAGTGTAGCCTCCGTCTGCATAGTCTGGTGTCATTCCATTTTCCGGAGCGGCAATACCAAAACCAGCAAAGTCGATTATGCCACTGGATCCTTCTGCAAATCCAGGGTACATCAAATTAAATCCTCCTATATAATATAGGAGTAGGCCTACTGTGATGATAAAAATATTTTTAAAAAGTATGTTTATGGTGTTTTTTTGTCTGGTAAGGCCAATTTCTAAAAAGGCGAAGCCTGTGTGCATAAAAAATACTAAGGCGGTACATACCATCATCCAAACATTATTGGCTGTAAATAATCCTGCGTCCATTTTTTCTAGGTTTAGTTAGTTTTTAATTAATACCGGCCTGGCCGTTCTCTTTGGTTCGTATTCTGTATGCTTCCAAAACGTCGGATACAAAGATTTTACCATCTCCTACATTTCCGGTATAAGCAGATTCCAAAACAGCGTTTACTGTTTTTTCTAGGAATTCATCAGAAATGACTATTTCTAGATAACGACGCTGAATGTCGGTTGTACTGTAGGAAATGCCCCTGTAGACATGCCCCTGTTTTTCATTACCCACTCCAGTAACATCCCAGTAACTGAAGAAGTTTACTTCAATTTGATGCAATGCTTGTTTTACATCGTCAAATTTTGACTTTCTAATAATTGCTTCAACTTTTTTCATTTTTAAGTTTTATTGTTGATCGAGCCAAATATATAGTTTTAAAAAGTATACCCCTAAAAAAAATGGGGTATCTATAAAAGAATTATAATAATAATAATTATTACCCCTATAATTTGAGGGTATCATATAAAAAATAGATATAATTAGAAATTTAATTATTTTGTAAGTGGGTTTAAATTGGAGGTGTAGGAAAAGTATAACAGTCAGTCTAAACTGCTAAAAAACAAAGGGTTATTCGCGTAAAAATATGCTGTAAAAAGAGGAGTTGTTGGTTCTAAAAAGCCTAGATAAGTCTAGAAACCCATAGTCCTAGGGCAATTGCGAGTACGCCAACAAAAATACTGCTAAGGGCATAAATGGTGAAATGTAGGATCTCGCCAGATTGAAGTAATCCGTGTTTCTCAAAGGCAAATGCGGAAAAAGTAGTAAAGCCTCCACAAAAGCCTGTGGCTAAAAATAGAACCTGATCTTTTGATAAATAGGTGCCCTTCAAGGAACAGCCTAAAACAAAACCAATAATTAGACTCCCAATAATGTTAACTACAAAAGTCCCAACAAAAAAGTTATCGTAGTATTCGTTGAAATTCCGACTAATAAGAAAGCGGAGACAACTTCCAATTCCTCCCCCTATAAAAACTAAAAGTAATTGTTTCATACCTTAAAGGTAAAAAACTAAATAGCCTTTTTGAACAAACTGCTATTTAAGTCCATAGGATAGATTTTCGTCAGGGAAGAATCTGACACTTCTTTTTTGATAGAAAACTTCTGTCTCTCATTAAAAGAAATACTGGCAACTAGCATAAGTACATTTAGTACAACTAGTATAAGTAAAATAGTAATAAAAATAGTCATTGATCGATTATCTGTAGTTCCCTAACGCAAAAGTACGTTTTTTCTTATATTTTACGCATCCTTTTTAAAATTAGATGTTTAAATAGGTCGTTTTTACTTAAACCTTAAAATTTAAATCAGGATTTTAGTAAGTATTTAATACAAAAAAGAAATATTATAAATAATATAAAAAATAGGCCTACCCATTTAACTCCTTTATAATTCTTTAGATGAAGGGCCTTGTCTTTTTTGTACATTCTGATGATTACTACAATGAAGACTATAATAAATAAAGTTGCGAAAAGGATTTGTCCGCTGCTGAACATAATGCTTATTTTTACGCAAAACTAAATATTTTATGAAGAATAAAATTGCCGCTGTCGAGTTGTTTCATAATTCTTTTGGCTTAGGGGTTTCTAAAACCATGAAGGCCGATCTAGGAGAGACAAAAAACAAATTGAGATTTAACCTGATGGATGAAGAGAATAAGGAGTACTATGAAGCAGCACAAAACAATGATCTGGTAGAAGTGGCCGACGCCCTTGGTGATATGCTATACATTCTATGCGGAACTATTTTAGAACATGGGATGCAACATAAGATAGAAGAAGTATTCGATGAAATACAACGCAGTAATATGAGTAAGCTCAATACCGATGGGAAACCTATCTACCGTGAAGACGGGAAGGTTTTAAAAGGCCCTCATTATTTTAAGCCAAAGATTAAAGAAATTCTGGATAACTAAAAAAAAGCGCTAGAACATAGCGCTTTTTTGTTTACTTCTAGTTACAGAACCGGATATCGCCATCCAAACGGATCTTCTGCTCTGTTGTATTGAATATCCATCAATTCTTGTTTTAAGGTAGAAGAATACGGATTGTCTAATCGAGGTAACTCGTATTTTTTTCCTTTATATCCAAAACCTAATATTGGATTGATAACGGCTGCTGTTCCACTACCAAATAACTCTTTTAAGGTGTTGTTTTCTATTCCTTCCAGTAGTTCGGAAACTTTTATAGGTCTGATTTCAACAGCTATGCCTTTTCTTTTGGCAAGTTCTATGATGCTTTTTCTAGTTACTCCATCCAAAATTCTATCCCCGGTGGGGCAGGTGATCAAGGTATCATTTATTCGAACAAAAATATTCATTGTTCCTGCCTCCTCAATATATTCGTGGGTGTTTGCATCGGTCCATACTACTTGCTGAAACCCTTCTTTTTTTGCCAAGTTTGTCGGATAGAACTGCCCGGCATAGTTCCCCGCAGCTTTCGTAAATCCAAATCCTCCATCCGCAGCTCTACTAAATTTTTCTGCAATTTTAACGCGTACCTCACCCCCATAATAGGATTGGGCCGGGGAACAAATAATAATGAATTTAAACTCTTCCGAAGGGGAAGCTATAATCCCTGCTTCAGTGGCAATAACAAAAGGTCTTATATATAAAGAATTCCCAACTCCCGGTTTTATCCAGGCCTCGTCTAATTCTAATAGTTTTTTTAGCCCGTCATAAAAATAGTTTTCAGGAAATTCAGGCATAGCCAATCGGACGCTAGAG
>CAZWPZ010000283.1:0-6109 GCA_964636005.1 uncultured Eudoraea sp. | reverse complement strand
GGAGATCTATGGCGTTGGCGAACGGTTCCGGATGGTCAGTATTGGGAACCCACACCGGTTAATGTTGCCAGAAAACTTGCGGAAACAATGAAACGCAATACAGATATGAAGGTTTTGGTAGCCAATGGTTATTATGATCTAATATGCCCCTTCTTTGATGCAGAATACACTTTTTCGCGAAATGGAATTTCCGCAGATAGAGTCAGTATGACCTATTATGAAGCGGGTCATATGATGTATGTACACGAACCGGATTTTATTAAACTTGCAAATGACATTCGTACTTTTTTAACGAATTAGTTACCTTAACAAAAACACATACCATGAAATATATAAAAATTCAACTCACAAGTGCGCTCTTCGTTATTATTGCCTTATTTATATCAGGCTGCAAAGAAAAAACAACGGATGAGAATAACTCTGAAACTCGGCTCCCAAAAATTGCAATCGCAGGATTGGCAATTGAGTCGAGCACTTTTTCCCCTGCAACGACAAATGAAGAGGCTTTTCATGCCAGAACTAATGAGGATGTATATAGTTTTTATCCCTTTATGAGCGCAGATTCCGCAAACAGAAAAAGAGCACAGTGGGTACCTACCTTAAGAGCTCATGCTCTCCCGGGTGGTATAGTTACCAGGGAAGCATATGAGTCACTAGTAGGAAAAACACTTAAAATGCTGAAAGAGAATGGTCCCTATGACGGATTATTTTTCGATATCCATGGGGCAATGAGCGTAGAGGGAATCGAAGATCCTGAAGGTGATTTTATTTTGAGAATCAGAGAGGTTATAGGGCAGGAACCCATTATTTCTACCTCTATGGATCTGCATGGTAGTGTTTCATGGCGCCTTGCAGAACAGTCCGATATTATAACCTGTTATCGTATGGCCCCTCATGAAGACGCTATGGAATCTAAAAAAAGAGCGGTAGATAATCTATTAGATCGTTTAGAAAATGGGCTAGGAAAGCCAAAATACAAGGCTTGGATACGAGTACCTATACTGCTACCGGGTGAAAAGACCAGTACACGAATAGAACCCGGAAAAAGTCTATATGCCATGATACCCCCTATTACCGAAGAAGACGGAATATTGGATGCTGCGATTTGGATGAGCTATCCTTGGGCAGACGAACCCAGAAACCATGGCGTGGTAATGGTTACGGGAGACGACAAAGTTAAGGTAGGGGCTGCGGCAGAAAAAATTGCCAAGAGGTTCTGGGAAGTAAGAGAAGATTTTGAATTTGTCGCACCAACCGCCACCTTGGATGAGAGTTTTGCATTGGCCTTTAAAAACACGAAAAAACCCTTTATTATCAGTGACATGGGAGATAATCCTACCGCTGGTGGGGCTGGAGATGTTACTTGGACCTTAAAAGAAATTTTGAAAAGAAAAGAGTTTCAGTCCGACGGTGGCCCCAATCTTATATATGCTTCCATACCCGGGCCAGAACTTGTTGCCAAGGCAGAAAAATTAAATGTAGGAGATCGAATTAAAGCACCCGTTGGAGCAATAGTGGATAGTCGATTTGCAGGACCAGTTATGTTAGACGGGATTATTATGGCAAAGGAAACCGGTGATCTTCATGCAGAAACCGAAATTGTAGTACGGGTTGGGAGTGTAGATGTTATTGTTACCAAAAAAAGAAAGCCCTATCACAAGGAATCGGATTTTACACGTTTGGGATTAAATCCACGAGAAGCCGATATCGTAGTGGTAAAAATAGGCTATCTGGTACCCGAATTATACGATATGCGAGGAGGTTGGATAATGGCACTGACACCAGGTGGCGTTGATCAGGATTTAGAGCGTTTAGGGTATAAAAATATCAAGCGACCTATGTATCCCTTAGATAAAAATATGGAAGATCCGGATTTATCGGCAAAATTTGTTCCGGTATCTCAATAGTTGTTTTACCATTGAGTACATGGTCCAAAAATAAAGGAGGATTTTTGTTAGAAATCCTCCTTTTTGGCTAAAAATAGAACTACAATTATTTCTTTTCCTGAGCTTTATAGGCTTGTTTAGCTCTCCATTGGGCACCCATACTCTGTTTTAAATTATCTGGAAGAGCATCCATAGGAACGACTAAATCCCCTTTTACCGGCCATTCTTCTAACAATTCAGGTTTATACCCTTCAGGATAGTATTTATCCGGATCAATTTGTTGTTCCCTAATAAAAGGTTCCTGAATTTCCTGTCTTGAGGTAGGAGGGTGTGGCACAACTAACTGTCCATTGTCAAAATTAAACTGTGGTGCTCTACTGTTGGGATAATCTGGTAAGATTCCTTCCCGAACCCAAACCTTATCTTTGGTCAAATTTACCACAATACCATCAGGAGCTCCGAAATGATATGGCCCTTTCCAATGATGACGAACTTCAGCAACGGTTTCCTCATTTAAAAAAGGATCAAAATTCATATGAGTAGTCATAAACATTCTTGGCTTTATCAGATTCGCCAAATATCCCGCAGCGTATCCTGGTGTATGGTGGGTATCAATCGTATAACGAGCCAAAAATGGCGGAACTCCCTGAACTCCAGAATTTATTTCCACTACTTCGGGTTGTAATTCTGTGATATAGAGATCTGCGCCTTTTGCATATTTTAAATCCAATTCACTTGGCCTTCCATCACCTGTCCAAACTACGCTCATACCTTTCCATGTAAGCTTATATCCAGAAGCACCATCTTTAGCGTGGGAGCGCTGCCAATGAATAATTTTAACACCATTTTCTTCGTATACTACCCCACCATTATCGCGGAAATCGAATTCATTAACCTGAATGTCATGCCCTTTTCCTACAGGAAAAACACTAAATGCATCTCTGTGCCAACCTAACATTTTAGCCATCCCGTCTACCATGGCCTTCGTTCCATATTCAGGTGTTCTTCCAGAAGGTCCATGTATAGTAAGAGGTTCATGCCACCCTCCGGCCCATGTACCAAACATCCACAAATAAGGTAAGGAACCAAAATGGTCTACATGGAGGTGTGTAATGAAAACATGTTTGATTTGATTTAAGGATACACGAGCAGCCACATAATTAGACACCGCTCCTTCACCCATATCAAATACAAAACTGTCTCCATTTCCAAGTTCAACAAAAATGGAAGTATTCATTTGTCCTGGCCTTATCATAGGTGCGGTTCCCATAAAAGTTACACGAATCTCATCGGGCTGCAATTCTTCTGTACCTGGAAACCAGTTGGCTGCACTTTTTAACCATGGCATAGGGGCAACACCCTCGAATAAAAGGCCTTCCTTCCATCTTCCGCCTGGTACGCCCCCGTATAGGGCTGCCTTAATATCTTCCTCAGAAGACGGAGGCATAACCTCCTGGGCTAAAGCATTAAAACTCCCGGCCTGGAGTAATACCAATACAAAAAAAATAGTCTTTGTTATTTTCATAGTCATTCTTTTAAAATAAAATAGTAATAGTGTAAATGTAGTATGGAAGTTAATTATTCTACATCAAAAAATCGCATTTTTAGTATATTTACTAACTGATAAGGTCAATAAACTACCATGAATTTCATATCTGCTGATTTTAAAAACTTTGAACAATTACATGAAGCAGCAATGCATTGGGAATTAGATTTCCGCTTACTATCTAAAAACGACTTCCAAGCACATTTATCTTTGTTTACATCCAAGAATATACAAATTGGAAGAACAGCTTTAAACGGAAAAATTGAACAAAACGGTTTAACTCCGAAGGGTTTCCGGACAATTGTAATACCAGTAAATCCAAAAGTTCAGTATACCTGGCTTCAGAAGGAGGTCGATGGTGAAGACATATTAATTTTTCCTGAAAACGGCGTCTTAGATTCCATTTCGTTTTACAATTTTGATGTATATGTAATCTCAGTTGAAACCAGTATGCTTATGCATCGTTTGGATTTCCTAGAGTATAAAAAAGCAACAGGGCTTTTTGGAAAGGAAGAACGGGTAATTCAGACAAACCGAGTTTTTTTAAATAAAATTGTGTCCAGATTAAATTACTACATGAAGCACAATTCTCAATGGCAAACCTTTAGAATTGGAACCCCGGATCAGGAAAATTTTATTATGGAGGAAATTCTCGATATGCTTTTCTATCATCTGGAAAATGGAAGAGAGTTAAAAGAATACAAAGTCCCGAGAAGAAAAGATAAGGCAGTTCTTGAGGCCGTAGAACTTATTAAGTTAAATATGGAAGGTTCGCTAAATATTCTTTCCCTGTGTAAGGAAATAAATATTAGTCAGCGAACTCTGGAATACGGCTTTTTAGAGAAGTTCAAAGTAACACCAAAAGAGTATCTAAAGGCACAAAAGCTAAATTTGGTTCGCAGGGATATTCTTTCGGAGGAATTCCGAAAAGAACCCATTTTTCAGATTGCCGCGAAATACGGATTTTGGCATATGGGTCAATTAGCGGCAGATTTTAAGAAGCACTTTGGAGTTCTGCCTTCGGACCTCAGATAAAAACGAAAAAGCCTGGTAAACCCAGGCCTTTTCACTACAAGAGAATATATTAAACTCCCCCTTTAAGCATATCTTGCCATTTTTCCAGTTCTTCCCATTGTCCTGAATTAGCCAGACTTGCCTGAGCAGCCCAAGTATAGGGTTTGTGTACCAAAAACTGGGGGCCTGCATCGGATAGTATCTTTTGTAAGGTTTCTTGTGATGCAGCCGCAAGATCTGCATAATTATTGATTTTAGCCTTGTAGAGTAATCCCTGTATCTTCTCACCAATACCCTCTATCTTCGTAAGATCTTCCTTATAGGTCTGTGTGGATTCTGAAGAGGCTCCACCTCCAAAAATTTGTTTGAGCAGCCAACCTAAAATTAGGCCTAATATAAAGGCTCCCAATAGCCAGAGAAGCCAAGTAAAAAAAACATCCGAACCGTCGCATGCTATGGTATTCATTTGTAAAAGTTTCATAAGTGTATTTTTTTAGTTAGTGTCTATAATCTGAATTTCTACTCTCCTGTTCTGCTGTTGCCCTTCTGGGGTATCATTAGAACTACGCGGTTCTGACTCTCCTTTGGATATAACTTCAATTCGGACAGGATCCACACCTAAGTTCACCAAATGAGACTTAAACTCATTTGCACGCTCTAAACCGAGCTTTAAATTAAATTCCGATCCACTGGTAGAATCCGTATGACCAGTAATTATTATCTTATCGTTGGTGTCCTTAAGGAAACTTGCCAGTTCCTCAAAATAGGATTTTAAATTAGCATCATAAACCTCTTGAGCCGTCCCGTACTCATATAAGACTATGGTTCTGTCTAATTCTTCAATAATGTTCTCATTACGAGTTACCCATTTGTACATGGAACCATGCAAAAGATTCATCTTGGTGCTTTCACAATCTCCAGCCAATCGCGCATCCACTTCAATAGATTCGACTTCCATATCGTTCGCAAATAACAGTTTCACCTTCTCCGCTCTAGCAATACCGCGATCTTTGGACTCACCATCGTAGTACGGCCCAATAATCAATAGATTTTTGCCTGGGCGCTTTAAGGCCATAATTTCCATTTTCTTGTCGGGCCACTGTTCGTTTGTGATGGGCTCATCTGTGGCACAATCAAAAATAATTGGACCATAAACTACCACCTCTTCAACCGGACAGCATACCACGGTATTCTTATACCAGTCCCAACTCAGCCAGGCCAGCAATAAGAAAACAAGAAAAATGATAAAAGCTAGTGTTTTTTTCATTTTGGTTGATTTTAGTTAATGTTTTTGTTTTGAATTTTAATAGCATTAGAAGATACGATTAATTTGTTAAAAATGTACTACTAAATTTTACCTAGCTACCGTATTATCAAAGTTTTACATAGGCATAGGATTAAATAAAATTCGTAAAGTTTTAGCCGAACAAATTACTACACAAAGGAAGAGACTTCCTGGAATTATAAAATTTAGAGAAACCACTACTTGCCTGAAATGTTCTCTAAAAAGATTCGAAGAGATTGCTTCTTCCTTTTTCTTAGAACAAGGTTTTTAGTATTTTTAGATTCAACTTACGCGTACTATTGTATAGAGTAAAATTCATGGAGTTTATAGATTATTATCAGATACTGGGAATAAAAAAGAAGGCAAGTGAGGCCGAGA
>CAZWPZ010000282.1:0-2024 GCA_964636005.1 uncultured Eudoraea sp. | reverse complement strand
AGTAGGTAATACTTCGCTACCGTGATTCCTTTGGTTTTGTTTAAACGCGGCAAGTAATTTATTTGCCTCGGTGTAGTCATTTGTCGTTATCGCCTGGCGTAAAGACATCAAATAGTAAGGAACAGCGTTTTTAATGAAATTGGCATAAAGAGAATCCGCTACAGGAAATTGTCCGGAACGGTACTCCACGTTAGAGACCCATTTATTATTCTCGTCGTTCACTAAAGGAAAGATTTTGACTATCTCGCCACTTAGTGCCCTGTTGAGAAGCCCCAATCTGAGGTCGATATCTTTGAAATCTTGTTGGAATTTATTGGGGGTGTTGGTAGCATAAGCATCCTGGAGGTAAGGAGCCAACTTATAAGCTCCTTTGGAATCAAAGAAGTCTGTCGCCTTTACATATCTTTTCTCTTGTGAAACATCAATTATAGATCGAATACTATCATTTTGTCCTTTTTTGTCTAGTGCGATAAACTCCGTATTATACCACAAGGCGGGATTTAACATCATGGATAAAAACACTTGATCGGCGTTTAAATCCTCGTACGAATCTTTAAAACGAAGTTTACGAAGCAGCTCTGATGCAAAAGTATTTATCGGTTTCATCCTACCGCCCGCGTCTTGTACCACCAATTCACCAAACATGGCTGCGTGTTCCACCGAAACGGTAGAGGCACGCACCAGAGAATCTAATTGAGAGATCGAAGGAGTCGAAGCATGGGAATGGTTATCTTCCGTATCTTGCGATTGAAGCTTAGGGGTATAGGATAGTAAAAATAGCAACACTACTACTCCTGCGGATTTCTTAGCACTGATTTTCTCTAAGGTCTTTCCTAGATCCTTAAAGCGGGTTTTTCCAAAAAACATTATCCCCATAAGGCCTGCATACAGTAAAAAATAACCTATATACGTTATCCAGGTGCCCCAGAAATCATGGTTTACAGACAGAACCGTTCCTTTCTCATCCGGATCAAAACTTGCTTGAAAAAATCGGTACCCTCTATGGTCGAGAATATGATTCATAAAGATATCGTAGTCGAAGGTTCTTTCATCTTCCACTGTAACCTTGCTCATAAAGGAAGCGTAACTTTTTTCTGTTCCCGGATACTTTTCAGCAATGAAGTCATTAAGCTTAATAGCAAATGGCAATTCGTATACCTTAGACCCGTAACGCATAGAGAATCTAAGTCCTCCTAAATCGATAGGGTCCGAAAAACTTCCAGAACCTTTGCCACCCAACAGCGTTGTAGTAATACTATTATCTACTGTAGAAACTTTTAACAACAATGCATCTTGCATATTTGGCGTACGCTCCTTTTCGGGAACCTGTACTATTCCCTTACTACCTCTTACCATCGGTTCTGGTACCACAAACTGCATTCCTCCTACATTGTACAGGGAACGCATTTGAAATTCCTGTAAGCTATCTTTTAAAACACTGCCCTGAAGTCTGTCTGCCATCCGCATAAAATCACCCTCGAAAGGACTGTTAATCTGAGCCACAGTGTCTGTAATATACAGGTTAATTGCGCCTTGTGTTTCCTTATTTAAAGCAAACAAAACGTTGTGAATATTTACTACAGTACCTTCTTCAATATAATGTTCATGTCTATTCCCATCTCCTGCCTCAACAATTTTAAGGTATCTAGTACCCTTCTCATCAGGAATAAAACCCATCTTGGCTCCTTCCATAAACCCTGCATATGCAATCTCTATTTCCTGGCCATTGAAGTCGGAACGCCACGGTAAATTAGACTTTAGAGCTTCTGGAGTTACGATAATATCGTCCTCTAATACCTTTCGTTTTACCTCCCCTTCGATTTCGCCGTCTACATGTACGGTCAGATACGTTTTGTCCGAATAAAAAACATTTTCGGTACTTCCCTCCCGTATAGGCATCATACCTTCGTAACTGATATATCTGGTTACAAAAGCCCCGATAATGATAAAAATCCAAGAGAGATGAAGCAATAATACCGGCCACTTTTCTTTTCTCAATAGTTTATATCGGTATATATTTCCAA
>CAZWPZ010000281.1:0-3006 GCA_964636005.1 uncultured Eudoraea sp. | reverse complement strand
AAGGCTACATTAAAGTATATATCCATACCATTACTAATACCACCCTGAATACCACCACTGAAATTAGTTACGGTACTGCCATCCTTGTTGTACGCATCATTGTGTTCGCTCCCACGCATCATAACACCATCGAATCCACTGCCATATTCAAATCCTTTCACCGCATTGATAGATAACATAGCCTTTCCTAATTGAGCATGTAATTTATCAAATACGGGTTCTCCTAAACCTATTGGCACTCCTTTTATCACACAACTCACAACACCTCCAATGGTGTCCCCATCTTTTTTTACCTCTTTGATATAAGCCTCCATCTTCTGTGCCATTTCAGGATCGGGGCATCTAACAGGATTCGATTCAACGGCAGATAAATCCAATTCTTGATAAGGAACTTCTAACTTCATTTTCCCTACCTGAGAGACATATGCCTGAATTGAAATGTTTTTTAGGAATTGTTTGGCGATGGCCCCAGCCACTACCCTACTAGCAGTTTCCCTTGCAGAACTTCTACCGCCACCTCGGTAATCTCTTGTACCATATTTTTTTTCATAAACGAAGTCGGCATGAGATGGCCTATAAGAATCCTTGATATGGGAATAGTCTTTAGACTTCTGGTTCGTATTATAAATGGCAAAGCCGATAGGTGTACCTGTAGTTTTACCTTCGAAGATACCTGAATAAAAAGTAACTTCATCTGGTTCTTTTCGCTGAGTTACGATAGCAGATTGACCAGGTTTTCTTCTATTGAGTTCCTTTTGTATTGCGTCAAAGTCTAGTGTTATTCCAGAGGGACATCCATCTATAATCCCACCAATAGCAACACCATGTGATTCCCCAAATGTCGTTAGTTGAAAAATATCTCCAAAACTATTACCCGCCATTATTCTGCCTATTATTAAAAATCAATACTCGCTTTTTAAAAAAATCAAAGATATAGTATATCAAGTGGCTAACCAATAGGCAGACTTACATAATTGCTTTTCGAAGATCCTTAAAGGATTTAACCTTAAAAACATAGAATCTTCATCTTTAGATAAAGCCAACAAAGTTTATAAGCGCTAATTTCAGCCCTATTAAATGAGAAACCTTTGAAGAAAAGAAATTTAGATATTGTCGTCATTTCCGATGTTAATTTAGGGCATCCCAACTGTTGTGCCGATGCATTAAAAGTCTATTTAAGCAGTATACATCCCAAGCAACTCATTCTTAATGGCGATTTTATATACAAACCATCTATCTCTAAACGTACTTTGCTTCCTAATGAATGGAGTATTATTCACAAGTTAAACCAAATGGCAGCAAATGGAACCGAGATAATCTATATAATAGGCGACAAAGACTGTTCAAAATATGAAATTCAAAGACTCCTGGGTAGAAGTATAGTGATCAAGCAGGAGCTTGTTACGCATATAAATGGTAAAAAGGCATGGATTCTTCATGGAGATACATTATTCCCTAAAACTACCTTTACCAAATTACTGTTTTCCATGAATCTTTGGTTACCAATGAGAAACCTGTTGAAATGGATAAACCACAGTAGAAAATCTGTCTCGGATCTTACTACCAAAGGAATTAATGAATTAAGTAACAAAGCCCAAATTGGTTTCGAAAAATACCTGGTACAATATGCTCTCAGACGAAATGTAAGATATATTATTTGCGGTCACACCTATCAGCCAGAAAAAAAGGTTCTGGAAACCTCTAAAGGCATCTGTACGTATCTTAACTCAGGGGATTGGATATCCCATCTCACAGCGCTGGAATACTCTTTTAAGAGATGGAAGGTTTATCAATACTCTCTAGATAAGCTTCGACCTTTTTTTGGTGATGAAGATATCAAAACACTAGAATACAATGAGTTAATTCAGCGATTAAACGCTACAACCAAATAAATTGTAAGGAAAAAGAACATATCCAACCTTTATGTTCGCAATGCGGATTTCAATATACTAATTGGATGTAGTGCAATTCTCGAGGTGCCATCAAGAATTTGATGCCTACAACTCGTTCCATTCGCAGCAATTAAAACCTTGTCATTCGCTTTCTCTATAGCTGGAAACAGTCGTAACCGACCAATTTTCATACTGGTGTCGTAATGCTCTTTTTCGTAGCCAAAAGATCCGGCCATGCCACAACAACCAGCATTGATTATGCTTACCTTATAATTTTTAGGCAAATTAAGCATATCAAAGGTGACTTTTTGATTAGAAAGAGCTTTTTGATGGCAATGAATATGCACTTTTACTTCGGCCTTTTCTTCTGTAAATAAGTCGGAACCTATTCTGCCCATTTGTATTTCTTTAGCCAGAAATTCTTCTATAAGAAAAGATACATCTGCAATTTTCTGGGTTTTCTCGGTATCGAGGTTAAACCTTTTATATTCGTCCCTGAATGTCAATATAGCCGAAGGTTCAATTCCTACCACTGGAATACCCTGATTGGCATAGACAATTAATTGGTCAATATTTTTTTCGGCCAAGGATTTAGCCTGTTTTAGAAATCCTTTTGAAATAAATGTCCGTCCACTTTCTAATTGAACAATTTCTAAATCGTAGCCTAAGCCCACCAGTAAATCTATGGCATCTTTGCCAATAGTAGTGTCCATATACTGTGTGAATTCATCAATAAGCAAAACAAGTTTCCCCATATTGGGCTTGTTTTTAGATATGCTCTTAAGGTGCTTCCTAAAGTCGAAAGAGGATACCAAGGGAATCGATCTTTGCGATGCAATCCCAGATACTTTTTTAATAATAGGAGCGGTTAAGGCTCCCTTAAATAATGCATTAGAAATACCGGAAAATTTACTAGCCAGGGCATTACTCTTGGTAGAATAGGCAAACAGTTTACTTCTATGGGAGTATCCTGTGCTTTCTTGAAATTGGTAGAGAAATTCGGACTTCAGTGAAGCTACATCCACATTACTCGGGCACTCTCTGGCACATGCCTTACAACTAAGACACAAAGAGAACGCCTCCTTTAATTCCGATGAATCGAACCGATTTACCT